>DXGA01000195.1 GCA_019114165.1 Candidatus Flavonifractor merdipullorum
AAGAGAAAAATTTCTCACTGCACAGCGAAAAAGGAAACCCGGCGGAATGTCCAAAAGAAACGGGAGATGACCGGGACAGAAAAAGCAAAGTAACCTAAAAAATGAAATGTGCAAGAAAGGGACTTGCAAAAGCGGGGAAAAGGATGTATACTACGCCCATCAAGCAGCAAGGGCGCTGTGGAGCAGATGCTCCATAGCGCCTTTTTGTATAGGAAATTTTTTGAGGCATATGCCTGTGCAAAGACGGAATGAGGAGGAAGTTGCGATGAAAAACGTCCCTGAACTGTTTGGAAGTATGGTGTTCAACGACCAGGTCATGCGCACCCACCTGCCCAAGAGCGTTTATGAGACGCTGCAGAAAACCATGACGGAAGGCACTGCTCTGGCGCCCCATGTGGCCAGCGTGGTGGCCAACGCCATGAAGGATTGGGCCATTGAGAAGGGCGCCACCCATTTCACCCACTGGTTCCAGCCCATGACGGGAGTCAACGCGGAAAAGCACGACAGCTTCCTTACCCCCGCGGATGGCGGCGGCGTCATCATGGAGTTTTCCGGCAAGGAGCTGGTGAAGGGCGAGCCCGACGCCTCCAGCTTCCCCTCCGGCGGCCTGCGCGCCACCTTCGAGGCCAGAGGATACACGGCCTGGGACCCCACCAGCTATGCCTTTATTAAGGACGATACCCTCTATATCCCCACCGCGTTTTGCAGCTACACCGGCGAGGTGCTGGATAAGAAGACCCCGCTGCTGCGCTCCATGGACGCCATCAGCCACCAGGCCTGCCGGGTGCTCAAGCTCTTCGGCAAGGAGACCAAGCGCGTGGTAACCACCGTCGGCGTGGAGCAGGAGTACTTCCTGGTGGACGCCAAGGACTACGCCAAGCGTCCCGATCTGATCCTCGCCGGACGCACCCTCTTCGGCGCCAATGCGCCCAAAGGTCAGGAGATGGAAGACCACTATTTCGGCTCCATTCGTCCCCGCGTCAAGGCCTTCATGGCGGATCTGGACGAGGAGCTGTGGAAGCTGGGCATCTACGCCAAGACCGAGCACAACGAGGTGGCCCCCTGCCAGCATGAGAGCGCTCCTGTGTTCTGCAAGGCCAACATTGCCGTGGACCACAACCAGCTCACCATGGAGATCATGAAGAACGTGGCCCAGCGTCACGGCCTGGTGTGCCTCCTTCACGAAAAGCCCTTCGAGGGGATCAACGGCAGCGGCAAGCACAACAACTGGTCCATCGGCACCGACAGCGGCGAAAATCTGCTGGACCCCGGCAAGACCCCGGCGGAAAACGCCCAGTTCCTGCTCTTCCTCACCGCGGTTATCAAGGCTGTGGACGACTATCAGGACCTGCTCCGCATCAGCGTAGCCACCGCCGGCAACGACCACCGTCTGGGCGCCAACGAGGCCCCGCCCGCCATCGTCAGCATGTATGTGGGCGACGAGCTGGACGCGGTGCTGGAGTCCATCGTCACCGGCGAGAGCTGCGCCGCCGCTGACCGCTCCCGGATGGACATCGGCGTCACCGCCCTGCCCACCATCCCCAAGGATACCTCCGACCGCAACCGCACCTCTCCCTTTGCCTTTACCGGCAACAAGTTTGAATTCCGTATGCCTGGCTCCAGCCTGAACATGGCCTGCACCAACATCATGCTCAACACCGCCGTGGCCGAGGAGCTGCGCCAGTTCGCCGACGAGCTGGAGGCTGCCGACAACTTCGACGCCGCCCTGGCCGCCCTGGTCCGCCGGGAGATCACCGCCCACCGCCGGATCGTCTTCAACGGCAACGGCTACGGTGAGGAGTGGCCTGTGGAGGCTGAAAAGCGGGGCCTGCTCAACCTGAAGTCCACCCCCGAGGCCCTGCCCCACTACACCGCCGCCAAGAACGTGGAGCTCTTCACCCGTCACAGCGTTTACACTCCCAGCGAGATGGCCAGCCGTCAGGAGATCTGCCTGGAGGAGTACAGCAAGACCCTGAACATTGAGGGACTCACCATGGTGGATATGCTGCGCAAGCAGATCATTCCGGCCTGTGTCTCCTATTCGGGTAAGCTGGCCAACGGCGTGGCGGTGAAAAAGAGCATCGGCGTGGAAGCCCCCGCCGAGACCGCTCTGTGCGCCGAGCTGACCGTCGGCACCGCCAAGCTCATGGACTGCGCCCAGGCGCTGGAGAGCGCTCTGGCTGCGGTGCCGGAAAGCGACAGCATTGCCGTGGCCACTTACTACTATGCGGCTGTGCTGCCCCGCATGGAGGAGGCCAGAGCTGCCGCCGACGCCATGGAGACCAAGGTGAGCAAGACCGATTGGCCCATGCCCACTTACAGCGATATCCTCTATTACCTCTGATTTTTTCCATTCCTCTCTCTTTCAACTCGTGTCCCGGGGTGCCGACGGCATCCCGGGACGCCCTTTTGTTGGGAAAAAGGTGGGGATTACCCTTGTCAAGACGGGGGAAAGACAGTATAATAGGGCGTGATAAAACGAAAATTTGCCCGGGCGTCGGTTGGCGTGCCGGGCGTGATTTTGGGAGGAAAGAGTTATGGCTCTGGATTACAGCTGGTTTGACGAGATGGAGGCGCGCATCCCCAAGGGCGAGGTGCGCACCCGTTTTGCTCCGTCCCCCACGGGCTATATGCACGTGGGCAATCTGCGCACCGCCCTTTATACCTGGCTCATCGCCCGCCATGCCGGCGGAAAGTTCATCCTGCGCATTGAGGACACCGATCAGGGCCGTCTGGTGGAAGGGGCCACCGACGTGATCTACGCCACCCTCCGCAAGTGCGGCCTCACCTGGGACGAGGGCCCCGATGTGGGCGGCCCCGTAGGTCCCTACATCCAGACCGAGCGCCGGGATTTTTATGGCAAGTACGCCAAGCTCCTGGTGGAGAAGGGCCACGCCTACTACTGCTTCTGCGCCAAGACCGAGTCGGAAGAGGACAGCGGCGACTTCAACCGCGGTCCCGACCCCTGCCGCAGCCTGAGCGCCCAGGAGGTGCAGGCCCGTCTCGACCGGGGCGAGCCCTACGTCATCCGTCAAAAAATCCCCGCCGAGGGGAGCACCACCTTCCATGACGCGGTCTTTGGCGACATCACCGTGGAGAACAGCACCCTGGACGACCAGGTCCTGCTGAAGTCCGACGGCCTGCCCACCTATAACTTCGCCAACGTCATCGACGACCACATGATGGGCATCAGCCATGTGGTGCGCGGCAGCGAGTATCTGAGCAGCGCCCCCAAGTATAACCTCCTCTATGAGGCCTTTGGCTGGGAGGTTCCCACCTATATCCACTGCTCTCCCGTCATGCGGGACGCCCACAACAAGATGTCCAAGCGCAAGGGCGACCCCTCTTATGAGGATCTCATCTCCATGGGCTACCTCTCTGAGGCGGTGGTGAACTATGTGACCCTGCTGGGCTGGTCCCCCAAGGGGGAGGACAGCGAGCGGGAGTTCTTTACCCTCTCGGAGCTGGCCGACGTGTTCGATGTGGCGGGCATCTCCAAGTCCCCCGCCATCTTCGACATCGAGAAGCTCAAGTATTTTAATGCCAAATATCTCCGCGCCCTCTCTCCCGAGGCCTTCTACGCCGGCGCCGAGCCCTACCTGAAGGAAGCGGTCAAGACCCCGGGCATCGACCATACCCTCATCGCCCCCCTGGTGCAGCCCCGGTGCGACACCTGGCTGGATATCGCCCCTCAGGTGGATTTCTTCGACGCCCTGCCTGAGTACTCCAACGAGCTTTACTGCCACAAGAAGATGAAGACCAACGAGGAAAACTCGCTGGAGGCCCTTCGTCTGGTGCTGCCCGCCCTGGAGGGACTGGGCGAGTGGACCTATGACAGCATCCACGACTGTCTCATCGGCCTGGCCCAGGCCCATGAGCTGAAGAACGGCCGCATCATGTGGCCGGTGCGCACCGCCCTCTCCGGCAAGGCCGTCACCCCCGGCGGCGCGGTGGAGCTGTGCCACATCCTGGGCAAGGAGGAGACCCTCCGCCGCATCCGGCACGGCATGGCCCAGCTGGAGGGTTAAATTACCCATATCATCAAAGAAAGAGGTTGCTCTATGAACGCATTTTTACCCGTGAGCAAGGAGGACATGCTGGCCCGGGACTGGTACTGGTATGATTTTCTCATCATTACCGGCGACGCCTATGTGGATCACCCCACCTTTGGTCCGGCCATCATCTCCCGCCTGCTGGAGAAGGAGGGCTACCGTGTGGCCGTGCTGGCCCAGCCCGACTGGCGGGACGTCTCTTCCTTTACCGCCCTGGGACGTCCCCGTCTGGGCGTGATGCTTTCGGCGGGCAATCTGGATTCCATGGTGGCCCATTACACCGTGGCCAAGCGCCGCCGTCAGGATGACGCCTATTCCCCGGGAAATCGTCCGGGACTCCGCCCCGACCGGGCCACCATCGTCTACGCCAACCGGGTGCGGGAGGCCTTTGGCGACATCCCCCTCATCATCGGCGGACTGGAAGCGTCTCTGCGCCGCTACGCCCACTATGACTACTGGGAGGACAAGGTGCGCCGCTCGGTGCTGGTGGACAGCCAGGCCGACCTGCTGGTCTACGGCATGGGCGAGCGCGCCACTAGGGAGATCGCCGCCAAGCTGGCCGCCAAGGTGCCGGTGAAGGAGATTACCGACGTGAAGGGCACCTGCTTCCTGGCCGACAGCCCCGACGCCTGCCGCTATCCGGCGGTGGAGGTGCCCTCCTTTGAGGAGGTCTCCACCGATAAAAAGGCCTACGCCATGGCCAACAAGGTGGAGTACGAGGAGCACGACCCCATCCGGGGCCGCGCCATCGTGCAGCGCCATGAGCGGCGGTGGGTCATCGCCAACCCGCCGGCCATGCCCCTCAACACGGCGGAGCTGGACGAGGTGGCGGAGCTGCCCTATGTGCGGGAACCCCACCCCATGTACGACGAGATGGGGGGCGTGCCCGCCATTGAAGAGGTGCGCTTCTCGGTGGCCCACAACCGGGGCTGCTTCGGCGCGTGCAATTTCTGCTCCCTGGCCTTCCATCAGGGCCGGATGCTCACCTCCCGCAGCCATGAGAGCGTCATCCGGGAGGTAAAGCTGCTGACGCAGCACCCCGGCTTCAAGGGATACATCCACGATGTGGGCGGCCCCACCGCCAATTTCCGCCATCTCTCCTGTGCCCAGCAGAAGGAGCACGGTCTTTGTAAAAACCGGGCTTGCCTTGCCCCCAAGTCCTGCCCCAATCTGGACGCCGACCATACCGATTACCTGAAACTCCTCCGGGAGCTGCGCGCCATTCCGGGTATCAAGAAGATCTTCATCCGTTCCGGCATCCGCTTTGACTACATGATGCAGGACAAGAGCGGCGAATTTTTTGCCGAACTGGTGAAATATCATATTTCCGGACAACTGAAGGTGGCCCCGGAGCACTGTGTGAATTCGGTGCTGGACTACATGGGCAAGCCCCATATCGAAGTGTACGAAAAATTCCGCGATAAGTACCAGCGGCTCAACCAGAAGTACGGCAAGGAGCAGTATCTGGTGCCGTACCTCATGAGCAGCCACCCGGGCTGTACCCTGGAGGACGCGGTTCAGCTGGCCGAGTGGCTCAACAAGGGCGGACGGCAGCCAGAGCAGGTGCAGGATTTCTACCCCACCCCCGGCACCCTGTCCACCTGTATGTACTATACCGGCATCGATCCCCGCACCATGAAGGAAGTGTATGTGCCCACCGATCCCCACGAAAAGGCCATGCAGCGGGCGCTGATGCAGTGGAAGCGTCCGGAAAAGCGGCCTCTGGTGCTGGAAGCCCTCCGCCGCACCGGGCGGGAGGACCTCATCGGCTACGGCAAGGAGTGTCTGCTCCGTCCGAATCACGGCCAGCGTCCGCCGGAGGGGAAGGACTATCATAAGCCCCAGGAGAAGACCAAAGGAAAAGCCGGTAAGCCCAAGCTGAAGCAGGCGGGACTGCGGGTGGAGCATAATTCCTCCAATCCCAAGCGGAAAGCGGGCTGGGCAAAGCCGAAGGCCAAGAAGAACGCGAAACCCAGGAAAGATAAGAGATAAAAGATAAGGGATAAGAGATAGGGAAGGCGCTCTGTGCTGGGAGAGTATGGTGCATTTTCCCGGCCCGTAGGGGCGACCCTTGTGGTCGCCCGCGTCGATGCAACTATGATCTTTGCTTGACAAAGGAAGGCTCCGGACCGATGGTCCGGAGCCTTTTTGCGCGTTGGGATTGACTCAGGTTCTCTCTCCGGCAGTGGTGTCCCGGAAGAGCAGGGAAATGCACCAGATGGCGGCCACACCCACCAGAGCATAGATGATCCGGCTCAGGGCGCTGGTGGAGCCGCCGAAGAGAAAGGCCACCAGATCGAAGCCGAAAATACCGATGCTGCCCCAGTTGAGTCCGCCGATGATGGCAAGCGTCAAAGCGATCTTGTCCAGAAACATTGCGTCAGGACCTCCTCAGATTGGAATTCCGCCTTTAGCATGTGTCATGAACAAGGGGAATATGCATCTCGAGAGATTGTTTTACTCCGACAAAAGCCAATATTTTCGCCTTACACCAAAAGTGCCTTTTTCATATGCTGTAAATCCAAGATGAGAACAGTATTCTCTGTATGACTGTTCCAACTCAGAATTTTGGACGGGTTTCTGATGTAAAATATCAGATATGGCGGGATTTGTTTCTTTGCCGTCTTTTTCAGTGTTATTAAGGTGCTTATGCATTGTGTTATTCGCGTATCCGATGAATCTGCTGG
>DXGA01000196.1 GCA_019114165.1 Candidatus Flavonifractor merdipullorum
AGACCGACACCATGCCCCAGTGGGCCGGTTCCTCCTGGTACTTCCTGCGCTATATGGACCCCCACAACAAGGAGGCCCTGGCCTCCAAGGAAGCCCTGGACTACTGGAGCCCCGTGGACTGGTACAACGGCGGCATGGAGCACACCACCCTCCACCTGCTGTACAGCCGGTTCTGGCATAAGTTCCTCTACGACATCGGCGTGGTACCCACCAAGGAGCCCTACCAGAAGCGCACCTCCCACGGCATGATCCTGGGCGAGGGCGGCGAGAAGATGAGCAAGAGCCGGGGCAACGTGGTCAACCCCAACGACGTGGTGGCCCAGTACGGCGCCGACACCATGCGCACCTATATCATGTTCATCGGCGACTTCGAGAAGGCCGCCTCCTGGAGCGACAACGCCGTCAAGGGCTGTAAGCGCTTCCTGGACCGTGTGTGGAACCTGGCCGAGCAGTGCACCGACGGCATGGACTACACCGCCGCCAACGAGAGCGCCATCCATAAGGCCATCAAGAAGGTGGGGGACGACATCGAGGCCATGAAGTTCAACACCGCCATTGCGGCCCTCATGTCTCTGGTCAACGACTTCTACGCCAACGGCTGCTCCAAGGGCGACTATGCCGCCCTGCTGCTGATGCTCTCTCCCTTCGCGCCCCATATGTGCGAGGAGCTGTGGGAGACCATGGGCTTTGCCGCCGCCAGGGGCGGTATGGCCTGCCAGCAGAGCTGGCCCGCCTATGACGAGAGCAAGACCGTGGCCGCCGAGGTGACCATGGCCGTGCAGGTGCTGGGCAAGCTGCGCGCCACCATCGTGGTGCCCATGGACAGCAGCGAGGAGGCCGTGGTGGCCGCCGCCATGGCCGATCCCAAGGTGCAGAAGTTCACCGAGGGCAAGAAGATCGTCAAGACCATTCTGGTGCCCAATAAGCTGGTCAACCTGATCGCCAAGTAAAAAGGCAGCCGCTGTATGGAGCCTCATCAAAATTTTTGTCTGAAGTGAAAAAAGCTTCTTGACAAAAGGGCGAGTATTGCATATAATAAATTAGTATTAAAGCCATAACGCTCAGTATGTGGCCCTTTGGCGGTGTCACATCACCGCTTCGGAGGGAGGGGAAATCAATGTCGGAAGTCCGTGTTAAGGATGGCGAGTCTCTTGAGAACGCGCTCAAGCGTTTCAAGCGCAGCTGCGCCAAGTCGGGCGTCCTGGCCGAGGTGCGCAAGCGTGAGCACTACGAGAGCCCGAGCGTCAAGCGCCGCAAGAAGTCCGAGGCCGCCCGTAAGAACCGCAAGAAGTATTACTAATTGCAGGATTAGACCCCGCGCCGTCAGGCGCGGGGTTTTTCTTTTTTGCTTTTTATACGAAGCAGGCGGGACTTGTTCCACGGAGTGGGATGTGCTACAATCAAGGCAAGCGATGCACGTAAGAGGCCGCGGATAGGCGGTGTGAGAGGAAGAGAGACATGATTTTTCGCTGTAAAGACGCCGCGTGCGGCTGTGTGATAGAGGGAACGGAGGTCCCGGACTGCTGTCCGGTCTGCGGCGGCGGGATGGAGCGCACGCCGGAGAGCGGCCTCACCGGCGCCCAGTGGACCACCCTGGGCATTTTCTGGCTGGAGCGGCCGGAGAAGAACCCGGAGCGGGCGCTCCACTGCTTCCGCCGGGCGGCGGCTCTGGGCGACGCCACCGGCATCAGCGATCTGGGCTGGTGCATGGAGACGGGCACCGGCGCCAAGGCCGATCCCCGGCAGGCGGTGTGGCTCTATGAGCAGGCGGCCGAGCTGGGAGATATCCCGGCCCTTTGTAATCTGGGCTTTTGTTTGCAGCACGGCATCGGCGCGGCCGCCGACCCGGAGCGGGCGGTGGAGTGCTATCTGGTGGCGGCGGAGCGGACCTATCCCCGGGCCCAGCTGCTCCTGTCCCGGTGCTATCAGGAGGGCATCGGCGTGGAGCGGGACGAGGGAGAGAGCCTGAAGTGGCTCAAGGCGGCGGCCTTTCAGGGCGACCCGGCGGGACAGACCGCTTTGGGCCGGCGGTACGAATTTGGCGACGGCGTGGAAAAGGACGAAGCCAACGCCGCCCGCTGGTATGCCATGGCGGCGGAACAGGGCCATCCGGACGCCCAGTGCTGTCTGGGCGTCTGCTATGAGTACGGCATCGGCGTGGAGACCGACAAAGGGCGGGCCGCGGCCCTCTACCGTCAGGCGGCGGAAGGGGGAGACGCCCGGGCCATGGTGAATCTGGGCTGGTGCTGTGAGAGCGGCACCGGCCGGCCTTCCGACCCGGCGGAAGCCTTCCGGTGGTATCTCGCGGCGGCCCAGGCGGGGGACGCCCGGGGACAGTGCTGCGCCGGGTGGTGCTATGAGACGGGCTACGGAACCCAGAAGGACCACGACAAGGCCATGCTCTGGTATCTGCACTCCGCCCAGCAGGGCTATCCCCGTGCCCAGTGCAACATGGGCCTTTCTCTGGAGCGGACCGACCCGGAGCAGGCGGTGGCCTGGTACAGGGCCGCGGCGGAGGGGGGCTACGCACCGGCCCAGTGCTGTCTGGCGGTGTGCCTCCGCTCCGGCGTGGGCGTGGAGGAGGACAAGGTGCAGGCGGCGGACTGGTTTGCCCGTGCGGCCGAGCAGGGCGACGCCCGTGCCATCCGGGAGCTGGGCATCTGCTATGAGCTGGGCCAGGGCGTGCCGGAAGACCAGGAAAAGGCGGTAAAGCTCTACCGGGAAGCGGCGGACAAGGGAGACGCCGCCGCCCGGTGTAATCTGGGCCGGTGCTATGAGTACGGCGACGGCGTGGACCGGGACGAAAGAGAAGCGGCCGCCTGGTACCGCAGGGCGGCGGAGCAGGGCGATCCCCGGGGACTGACCTGTCTGGGCGTCTGTCTGGAGCTGGGCAAGGGCGTGGAAGAGGACGGCAAAGCGGCCATGGACTGCTACCGCAGGGCGGCGGAACAGGGCTTTGCCCGCGCCCAGTGCTATGTGGGCATCAACTATTATTATGGAGACGGCGGGGTCACCCGCTCGGATGAAACGGCGTGGCAGTGGTTCTGCAAGGCCCGGGACAACGGCTATGAAGAGGCCTGCTACTGGATGGGACAGTGCCTGTGGGAGGGCCGCGGCACGGCTCAGAACCGGCACGGCGCGGTCCAGTGTTTTCTGCGCGCCTTTGAGGTGGGGGTGGGCCAGGCGGCCTTCCATCTGGGCCTTGCCAGCCAGCGGGGCTGGGGCATGGAGCAGGACAGCGCCCAGGCGGTTCACTGGTATACCCTGGCCAGCGAGGCGGGCAGCCTGTCGGCCCGGCACAATCTGGCCCTGATGTACCTCCACGGCGACGGCGTGGCGCAGGACAGCGAAAAAGCCCTGCGGATGCTCCGTTCCATGGCCCGGCAGGGCAGCACAGAGGCCATGTATACGGTGGGCATCTGCTACGAGCGGGGCGACGGCGTGGACCAGAGCTGGGAAAAGGCGGTGAGCTGGTACCGGAAGGCGGCCAACGGCGGCTCGTCCGGTGCCCAGTGCAGTCTGGGCCAGTGCTATGAAGGCGGCTTGGGCGTGACCAGGAACGAGAAAAAAGCGGCCGCATGGTACCAGAAGGCGGCGGAAGGGGGCGACCCCCGGGGGAGCTACCTGCTGGGCCAGTGCTACAGGAACGGCACCGGCGTTTCCCGGGACGACCGTAAAGCCATCGAGCTTTATAGAACGTCGGCGGAGCGGGGCTATGCCGGAGCCATGTGCGCCCTGGGCTGGATGTATGAAAACGGCCGGGGGGTGGACAAGAGCATGGAGACGGCGGTGGACTGGTACCGCCGCTCGGCTCAGGCGGGCAGCACGTTGGGGATGTGCAATCTGGCGTGGTGCTATCAATGCGGCCGGGGGGTGCCCCGGGACTATCAGGCGGCGGCCAAGTGGTACCGGATGGGAGCCGACGGCGGCAGTCTGTGGGGGATGAACAATCTGGGCGAGCTTTACCGCCGGGGCCAGGGCGTACCCCAGGACTACCGGGCGGCGGTGCGGCTCTATCGGAAAGCGGCGCGGTACCACGACGACACCGCCCTCTATAATCTGGGCGAGTGCTACGAAAAGGGGCAGGGCGTGACGGCCGATTTGAAAAAAGCCCTGTCCTGCTACCGGAAGGCGGCCAAGATGGGGGAGGGCAGCGCCCTTTGCGCCCTGGGCCGGTTCTATGAGCTGGGCATTCAGGTGAAAGCCGATCTGGATAAAGCCCTTTCCTATTACCTCCAGTCGGCGGGGGAGGAAGACGCCGAGGGAATGTACCGTCTGGCCTGCTGCTATGCCGACGGACGGGCGGCGGAGCCTGCCGAAGGGGAGGCGCTGCGGCTGTGCCGCGCGGCCCTGGCCAGCGACGACCTGACGGAGGAAGAGGACACCGCCCTGCGGGAGGCGCTGGAGCAGCTGGCCCAGCGGCTGGAAGAACGGAATAAATAAGAAAAATCGCGAGGTCATCACCTGAAAAACGGGTGTGATCTCGCGATTTTGTTGTCCGGCATATGGACGGGACGGACGCTGTCCGCCCCCTGCTGTGGGCCCCGCCGTCTGTGGGCCCCGCCGCCCTCGGCGGGGCAACGGGGCAATGGGGCAATAACGACACCGATTTACGTCCGGTTGGCCAGGATGTGGTCCAGCAGCCGGTGGGCGGCCTCGTCTTTGGAGAGGAGGGGAAGGGAGACTTCATTGCCGGCGGTGATGAGGGTGAGCACGTTGGTGTCCACCCCGAATCCGGCCCCTTCCTGCCGGAGGCTGTTGGCAGCGATCATGTCCAGATGCTTTTTCTCCAGCTTTTTGCGGGAGTTCTCCAGCACGTCTCTGGTCTCCATGGAAAAGCCGCACAAGAACTGTCCTTCCCGGCGGTGACTGCCCAGAAAGGCCAGGATATCGTCGGTCCGCTCCAGCTGGAGGGAGAGATCGGCTCCGTCCCCCGACTTTTTGATCTTGTCCCCTGCCACCTGAGCGGGGCGGTAGTCGGCCACGGCGGCGGCTTTGATGATGATGTCCTGCTGGGGGGCGCGGCTGGTGACTGCTTCAAACATCTCCCGGGCGGAGACGATGTCCACCACGTCCACATAAGGGGGCTTTTTGCAGTGGGTGGGGCCGGAGACCAGGGTGACCTGGGCCCCGCGGGCGGCGGCGGCCTTGGCGATGGCGTAGCCCATCTTGCCGGTGGAGTGGTTGGTGAGGTAGCGCACCGGGTCCAGGGCCTCCTGGGTGGGACCGGCGGTGACCAGCACCCGCAGGCCTTCCATGTCCTTTTCGTGGGACAGGGCGTGGAGGACACATTCCAGCAGATCCTCCGGCTCGGGCATCTTGCCCTTACCCACCGCGCCGCAGGCCAGATGGCCGCTGGCCGGCTCCACGATCTCCCAGCCGTAGCGGCGGAGGGTGGTCAGGTTATCCTGGGTCACCGGGTTTTCATACATCTTGGTGTTCATGGCGGGGGCGGCGATTTTGGGGCAGTTGCAGGCCAGAACGGTGGTGGAGAGCATATCGTCGGCGATGCCGTGGGCGAACTTGGCCAGCACGTTGGCCGTGGCGGGGGCCACCAGCACCAGATCGGCCTGATCGGCCAGGGCGATGTGCTCCACCTGATACTGGTGGTTGCGGTCAAAGGTATCGGTCACCGTCCGGTTGCCGGTGAGGGATTCAAAGGTGATGGGGGAGATGAATTCGGTGGCGTTCCTGGTCATGATGACGTGCACATTGCAGTGCTGCTTGACCAGCGCGGAGGTGAGAGAAGCGGCTTTATAACAGGCGATGCCGCCCGAAACGCCCAACAATACGGTTTTTCCACGGAGCATGATAGCGGAGACTCCCTTTCTGGGGGAAGAGAAAAAGAGACCTTCCCCGGATTCTTTCCAACAGTATAACAAACCAGTCCCCGGCTGTAAACGGGAAAATACCAGTGGAAATCCCCAACTCCGCACTTGCCACAGGAAGGAGAAGGCATTATAATAGTGCAGTCGGTTCTTTGCCGTTCTGCCGCCGTACCCGGATGGGACAGCAGGGGGATTGATAGGGAAAGAGGACCGGCCATCAAAATACGCGCTGTATCTCCACGGAGCGGAGAACGGCAGCAGGAGGTTTTACGATTGAAAATAACCGTAGCAGCCAACCCCGGACGCACCGCGCGCACCTCGTCCATCCGCCGTCTGACCACCTTATCTCTTATGACGGCCATCATCATCCTCATGGCTTACACCCCCATCGGCTACATTGATCTGCCTCTCATCAAGGCCACGCTGATCCATGTGCCGGTGATTTTGGGCGCACTGCTGCTGGGACCGGCGGACGGTCTGTTTCTGGGCGGCGTCTTCGGCGTGACCAGTATCCTCAAGAATACCATGGCCCCTGCGATTTTGTCCTTTGCTTTTTCGCCCCTGGTGCCGGTGCCCGGCACCCAGAGCGGCAGCCCCTGGGCGCTGTTCATCTGCTTTGTGCCCCGTATGCTCATCGGCGTCACGCCCTGGCTGGTGTGCCGCGGTCTGGAGCGCATCGCCTCCGGAAGGCTGAATCATACGCCCATTCCCGCCGCCGTTGCCGGTGCGGTGGGCGCCATCACCAACACCGCCCTGGTCATGGGGACCATCGCCCTGGTCTTCCCCCAGGCCTACGCCACGGCCAACAACATCCCTGTGGACGGCGTGATCGCCGCCATTCTGGGTGTGGTGGCCGCCAACGGCATCCCCGAGGCCATTGTGGCGGTAATTCTCACTCCGGTCCTCTACCTGCCCCTGCGCAAGGCGCTGGGTAAGGCCGGACACTGACGAAAGGAGAACGGCCGGTTATGATCCTTCTCATTGACATTGGAAACACCAATATCGTGCTGGGCGGCATGGAGGGGGACACCCTCTGTTTTCAGGCCCGGATGCGCAGCCTGCGGGGCAAGACGGCGGATGAGTACGCCGTATCCCTCCGGTCGGTGCTGGACGTGAAGGGCGTGGACCCCAGGGAGATCGAGGGCGGCATCCTCTCTTCGGTGGTGCCCGAGCTGAGCCAGTCCCTGGGCCAGGCGGCGGAGGAACTGACCGGCCGCACCTTTTTGCGGGTGGGCACCCATCTGGACATCGGCTTCCGTCTGAAAATGGACCAGCCCGACCGGGTGGGGGCCGATCTGCTGGCCGATACGGTGGGCGCGCTGGCCCTGTTCCAGCCCCCCATGGTGATCTTTGACATGGGTACCGCCACCACCATGACGGTCATCGATCCCAACGGGGATTACATCGGCGGACTCATCACCCCGGGGCTCCGTCTCTCCATGGACGCCCTCACCGCCGGCACCGCCCAGCTGCCCGCCATCAGCCTGCGGGAGCCGCCCACCCGGTTCATCGGCACCAATACGGTGGACTGCATGACCTCGGGCGCCATTTACGGCAGCGCCGCCATGGTGGACGGGCTGGTGGACCGGGTGGAAAGCGAGCTGGGCCGGCCGGTGACGGTGGTGGCCACCGGCGGACTGATGGGCGCGGTGGCGCCCTACTGCCGCCATGAGATCGCGTACCGGGAAGACCTGATGCTGGTGGGCCTTTTGGCGCTCTACCGGCGGAATCATAAAGACTGAGGAGGAACCACAATGGAGTTTCAGCTCTTTCCCATGGACCGCAGCCATCTTGCCGCTGTGGCGGCCATTGAGCAGGCCTGCTTTTCCCATCCCTGGAGCGAGTCCATGCTGGCCGAGGCCCTCTACGATGACGCCGCGTCCTTCATCGTGGCGCAGAACGGGGAGGGCACGGTGCTGGGCTACGCGGGGCTCCATGTGGTGCTGGACGAGGGGTATATCGACAATGTGGCGGTGCTGCCGGAGTACCGGCGTTTAGGTGTGGCCGACGCCCTGCTGGGGGCTTTTGCCCGGTTTGGCGAAGCCCACCTTGCCTTTCTGACCCTGGAGGTCCGCCCCTCCAACGCCGCCGCCATTGCCCTTTATGAAAAGCACGGCTTTGTGCAGGAGGGACGGCGGAAGGATTACTACACCGATCCCCGGGAGGACGCCCTTCTGCTGACCCGGCGTTTTTCCAGACCGTGACGGTGGAGCTGCGCCCCCTCTCCCGGCGGATGCTGCGGGCGCTGTACCGATGGGAGATGGTCCCCGCCTTTCCCGCCAGCGAGCGGCGGCCGCTGCCCAATCTGCTGCGGATGTGCCGCCGGGGAGATTATGACGCCCTGGCCGCCTTCCGGGGAGAGGAGCTGGTGGGGTTGGCGCTGATGTGGCGGGGTTCCGCCTTCGTGCTGCTGGACTATTTGCTGGTCTGCCGGGGCAAGCAGAATGGGGGCGTAGGGCAGGCCATTGTGGCGGCGCTGCGGGAACGCTATGCCGCCTTCCGGGCCATTTTGGCCGAGGTGGAGGCGCCGCTGCCCGGCGGGTCGGAAAGGGAAGAACAGCTGCGCCGCCTTTCCTTTTACCGGCGGTGCGGCTTTGCCTCTTTGGAATACCGGGTCTCTTTGTTCGGCGTGGTGTATACCATGCTGGGGCTGTGGAACGACGTTCCGCGGCCGGATGCGGCCATGGATGCCCACAGGGCGCTGTACCGCGCTCAGCTGCCGCCGGCGATGTTCCGGCGGTTTGTCCATATTCCCCATGAAACGGAGGGAACACGATGATACGAAAGTATGTGTATGGGACGCCGTTTGATACCGAAGCGGTGGTAGGAGCATATGACCTTGGTGCGGATCAGCCGCCCTGGCTGACCGTTTCGGCGTCGGGGCGGCGTTTTTCCTGCCCGCTGGAGGAAGAAGACCAGGTATACGGCCTGGGCGAACAGGTGCGGGGCATCAATAAGCGGGGCTGGCGGTATGTGAGCTGGTGCAGCGATGACCCCTACCATCTGGAGACGGCCCGGTCCCTGTACGCCGCCCATAATTTCCTCATCGTCACCGGACCCACCCGCACCTTCGGCCTTTTTGTGGAGCACCCGGGACGGGTGACCTTTGATATCGGGGACACCAAACGGGATCTGCTGACCATCGAGACCGAAGGGGAAGGGGTGGCCCTCTATCTGGTGGAGGGCGGCGGACCGTGGGAGATCGCCCGGTCGTTCCGTAAACTCATCGGCCGGAGCTATATCCCGCCCCGCTGGGCCTTTGGCTACGGACAGAGCCGGTGGAGCTATTTTTCCGCCGACGAGGTGCGGCAGGTGGCGGCGGGCTACCGGGAAGCGGGCATCCCGCTGGATATGATCTACCTGGACATCGACTATATGGAGGGCTATAAGGATTTCACCGTCAATACGGAAGCCTTTCCCGATCTGGCGGCCCTGTCGGCCGAGCTGAAAGAGGAGGGCATCCGTCTGGTGCCCATCATCGACGCCGGCGTCAAGGTAGAAGAAGGCTACCCGGTCTATGAAGAAGGGGTCAGCAAGGGGTATTTCTGCCAAAACGAGGACGGCACGCCTTTTACCGCGGCGGTATGGCCGGGGTGGGTCCATTTCCCCGACGTGCTCAACCCGGAGGCCCGGGCCTGGTTTGGCGACTGGTACCGGGTGCTGCTGGATCAAGGGATTGAGGGCTTCTGGAACGACATGAACGAGCCGGCGATTTTTTACAGCCGCGCCCGGATGGAGGAACTGGCCGGAGAGAAAGAGAAGAGAATGGCTTCCGGCAAGACCGAGCCGGAAGCGCTGGCGTCCATGCGGGAGGAGATGGGAACCCTCTCCAACCGTCTGGAGGATTACCGCAGCTTCTGGCACAACACCCCCGCCGGACCCATGCGGCACGATGCCGTCCACAACCTGTACGGCGGCAGCATGACCCGGGCCGCCGGGGAGGCCTTTGCCCGCTATGCGCCCGACAAGCGTATTTTGCTCTTTTCCCGCTCGTCCTACATCGGCTCCCACCGGTACGGCGGCATCTGGACGGGGGACAATTACTCCTGGTGGTCCCATCTGCTCCTCAATTTGCAGCAGATGCCGGGGCTGAATATGTGCGGGTTCCTCTACACCGGCGCGGATCTGGGCGGCTTTGGCGCGGATACCACCGAAGATCTCCTGCTCCGCTGGATGTCCCTGGGGCTCTTTTTGCCCCTGATGCGCAACCACTCCACCCTGGGGGTGCGCCGTCAGGAGCTTTATCGCTATCCCGACAGCCGGGCGGCCTTCCGGCTGATGGTGGGGCTGCGGTACCGGCTGCTCCCCTACCTGTACAGTGAGTTTATGAAGGCGGCGCTGCGGGATGATCTCTACGCCCGGCCTCTGGCCTTTGTCTATCCGGAGGACGATATGGCCCGGCAGGTGGAAGATCAGCTTTTCATTGGCGAGAGCATCATGATCGCGCCGGTCTATACCCAGAACGCCAAGGGGCGGTATGTGTATCTCCCCGAGCGGATGAAGCTGGTGCGCTTCCGTACGCTGGAGCGCTGGGACGAGGAGATTTTGGAAAAGGGACACCATTATATTTCGGTGGCGCTGGATGAGGTGGTGTTCTTCCTGCGGGAAGGACATCTGGCGCCGCTGTCGGCGGGCGGGGCCTGCGTGGAGCAGGTCACCGCCGAAGACCTGACCCTGCTTTCCTTTGGAGACGGGGCGGCATATGAATTTTACTGGGACGACGGCGTGAGCACGGACTATACAGATCCTGCCCATATCACCTGGCTCCGCGCCGGTTCACCCAAGGAGGCGTTTCATGAACATCCTGGCAATTGAATCATCCTGTGACGAGACGGCGGTGGCGGTGGTACGGGACGGCCGGACGGTGCTGTCCGACGCCATTGCTTCCCAGGCGGATATGCACGCCACATACGGCGGCGTGGTGCCTGAGATCGCCTCCCGCAAGCACGTGGAGGCCATCGCCGGACTGGCGGACCAGGCGCTGGAGCAGGCCAATCTCACGAAAGCGGACATCGACGCCGTGGCGGTGACCTACGCCCCCGGACTCATCGGTGCGGTGCTGGTAGGGGTGAGCTTTGCCAAGTCGGTGGCCTACGCCCTGCAAAAGCCCCTCATCCCGGTGCACCATGTCCGGGGCCACATCGCCGCCAACTACATCACCCATCCCGATCTGGAGCCGCCCTTTGTGTGCCTGTGCGTGTCGGGGGGAAACACCATGATCGTGGATGTGCGGGACTATACCGATATGTCCATCCTGGGGGCCACCCGGGACGACGCGGCGGGAGAGTGCTTTGACAAAGTGGCCCGTGTGCTGGGCATCGGCTATCCCGGCGGCGCGCCAATGGACCGTCTGGCCCAGGGGGGAGACGACAAGCGCTACGAGCTGCCCCGCTCTCACGTCCACGACGCGCCGCTGGATATGTCCTTTTCCGGATTGAAAACGGCAGTGCTCAATCTGGCCCACAACGCCGGCCAGAAGGGGGAGAAGCTGGATCTGCCCGGACTGGCGGCCTCCTTTGGGGCTGCGGTGAGCGACACGCTGGTGCCCCGCACCATGGAAGCGGCCCGGCAGATGGGCTATGGCAAGATCGCGGTGGCGGGCGGCGTGGCCGCCAACTCCCGGCTGCGGGGCGATCTGGAAAAGGCCTGCCGGAAGAGCGGGGACAAGCTCTATCTGCCTGCCTTGTCTCTGTGCGGCGACAACGGAGCCATGATCGGCTGTCAGGGCTATTATGAATATCTGGCCGGACGCCGGGGAAGCGCGGATCTCAACGCCTACGCCACCCGGGACATCGGTCTGGGCTGAATCTGGAGGGAAGAGATATGAAAGCGGTATTCATCGGAACAGGCAATATGGGCGGCGCGCTGGTGCGGGCGGCCTGCCGGTCTGTGGGGGCGGAGCAGGTAACGGCCTATAACCGCACCCCCGCCAAGGCGGAGGCGCTGGCCAAAGAGACGGGCTGCGCCGTGGCCTATGACCTGCTGAGCGCGGCAGGGGAGGGGACCTACCTCTTCCTGGGGGTCAAGCCCCATCTCATCCGGGATGTGATCGCCCAGCTGCGCCCGGTGCTGGAAGGGAAGGTACTGGTCTCCATGGCGGCGGGGGTCACCACGGCGGACCTCTCGGCGGCGGCGGAAGGGAACTGTCCGGTGCTGCGCATCATGCCCAACACCCCCTGTTCCATCGGCAAGGGCATGGTGGCCCTGTGCGCCGGTCCCGGCGGGGAGGAGGCCCATCTGGCGGCGGTGGAGGAGATTCTGTCCGGCGCCGGTCTGGTGCGGCGCATCGAGGAGAGCCACATGGACGCCTTTTCGGCGGTGGCCGGCTGCGGTCCCGCCTTTGCCTACCAGTTTATCGAGGCCCTGGCCGACGGCGGCGTGCTGGCCGGACTGCCCCGGGGAGAGGCCCAGACCTACGCGGCCCAGATGCTGCTGGGTTCGGCGGCCATGGTGCTGGAGACGGGAAACCATCCCGGAGCGCTGAAGGACGCGGTCTGTTCCCCCGGCGGGTCCACTATCGCCGGTGTGGCGGCGCTGGAGCGGGGCGGCTTCCGGGCCGCGGCCATCAACGCCGTGGAGGCGGCCTGGCAGAAGAATGCCAAGTTGGGGAAATGAAAAAACCGGGGCGCATGAACGGCGGGCGCACAATGTGCGCCCCTACGGAGCCTTGTAGGGGCGGCCCTTGTGGCCGCACGCCTTCCATCGACCGGAAAATAAAAAAAGTCCGCACCAAAAGGTGCGGACTTTTTTTCTGTGGCAATCTAAAAATTACACAGCGCGGGTGACCTTACCCGAACGGAGGCATCTGGTGCACACATAGACGTGCTTGGGCGTACCGTTGACAATCGCCTTGACGCGCTTCACATTGGGCTTCCAGGGCCGATTGGAGCGGCGGTGAGAGTGGGACACCTGGATGCCGAACACAACGCCCTTGTCGCAGAATTCACATTTGGCCATTCGCTTGAACCTCCTCGCTCGTCAGTATCACGCTTATAAAAGCATCGTATCGTATGATAGCAGATAAGAAAGAAAAATGCAAGGGGTTTTTCGAAAAAATTTTGGAATTTAGAAAAGGAAGAAAAAAGCAGAAAATCCCCTTGACAGAATGAAGGTACTATGGTAAGCTAATCACACCTATGCAAGAGGGCTTTTTTTCATGCGCGTTTTTACGGTGTAACCGTGTGTGGAACCCTCCGCTCCGCCCCCGGAGACATAGGGAGGCAGATGTGCCGGATCCGCACCGTGAAGCAAAAGGGCGTATTGCGCCCCTGCACGCTGGATTCGGCCATGGACCGCATCCGGCTTTTTTTATGTCTGGATGACGGCCAAAATTGAAGGAGGTGCCGAACACATGGCAAAGGCTGGTTCCCGGGTGAAGATCACCCTCCGCTGCTCCGAGTGCAAGCAGAGGAACTACAACACCAACAAGAACAAGAAGAATACTCCCGACCGTCTGGAGCTGAAAAAGTACTGCCCCTTCTGCAGGAAGCACACGGTTCACAATGAAACCAAGTAATGAGGGTGCAAAGCTCGCAAGAAAGAAGGGTGTAAGGAATGTCTGAAAACGAGAAGCTCGAGCAGACCGCCGCTGGTAAGACCAAGGCGGATAAGGCTGTCAAAAAAGACGGCAAGTCCAAGCCCGGTGTCTTCGCGCGCATGGGCAAGTGGTTCCGCGAAATGAAGTCGGAACTCAAGAAGGTCCAGTGGCCCACCGCCAAGCAGACGTTTAACAACACCGTCATTGTCATTGTCTGCTGTATCGTTGTGGGTATCTGCATCGGCGTGTTTGATATGCTGGCCGAGCGGATCATCAGCGCGCTCATCAACCTCTTCTAAGGTTAGGAAGGGTCAATATGGCAGAGAGTGCAAAATGGTATGTCGCGCATACCTACTCCGGCTATGAAAACACCGTGGCGGCCTCCATTGAAAAGGCAGTGGAGAACCGCGGCATGCGCGATCTCATCCATGAGGTGAACATCCCCATGGAGACCGTGACCGAGATCACCGACAACGGTCCCAAGACCGTGGAGCGCAAGACCTTCCCCGGCTATGTGCTGGTGAAGATGATCATGACCGACGAGACGTGGCACCTGGTGCGCAACGTCCGCGGCGTGACCGGCTTTGTGGGTTCGGGCAACAAGCCCATCCCCCTGAGCGATGAGGAAGTGGCCTCCATGGGCGTGGAAAAGAAGGAAGTGCTGGTCAGCTACGAGGTGGGCGATACCGTACGCATCACCGAGGGCGCCATGGAGTCCTTCCTGGGCACCGTGGAAGAAATCGACCTGGATCACGGCAAAGTACGCATGACAGTATCCATGTGCGGACGGGACACTCCGGTGGAGCTGGACCTGGACGCGGTGGAAGCCGTCGAGCAGTAAACCGGTCTTTTCGAAAGACCGCGGAACGCCGTTCCCTCCACGGGACGGCCGCGGGACGCCGACTCAGGCGTTCCAGTGGGAGGGATCGCGCAGAGATCCCGTCTCAACCACATTTATCGTAGGAGGTGCTGTTTCAAATGGCACAGAAAGTTACAGGTTACGTCAAACTTCAGATTCCCGCCGGTAAGGCAACTCCCGCCCCCCCTGTTGGTCCTGCCCTGGGCCAGCACGGCGTGAACATCGCCGCCTTCACCAAGGAGTTCAATGAGCGGACCAAGAACGAGGCCGGTATGATCATCCCCGTCATCATCACCGTCTACGCCGACCGCTCCTTTACCTTTGTTACCAAGACCCCTCCCGCCGCTGTGCTCATCAAGAAGGCCTGCAACATCGAGTCCGGCTCCGGTGTGCCCAACAAGACCAAGGTGGACACCATCAGCAAGGAAGACGTGCGCAAGATCGCCGAGATGAAGATGCCCGACCTGAACGCGGCCAGCGTTGAGGCGGCCATGAGCATGATCGCCGGAACCGCCCGCTCCATGGGCGTCGTGGTGGGCGACTAAGGGCGAAGGAGGTAGAAGGAATGTTTAGAGGTAAGAAGTATACCG
>DXGA01000197.1 GCA_019114165.1 Candidatus Flavonifractor merdipullorum
GTGCTATTATAAATGAGCTGTCAGCGAGAACACCTCTCACAAGGCGGTATGCGGCTGTAGCTCAGTTGGATAGAGTGTTTGACTACGAATCAAAAGGTCGGGGGTTCGAATCCCTTCAGCCGTACCAGGAAAAGCACCTGCGTTTGCAGGTGCTTTTCCTTTTTCTATTGAAAAAGCCCTGTCTCATGGTATAATCAAGATGAAGAAGCGATGTTTACCTATGCGCAGCGAATCATGAAGAAACGGGGGAAAGCTATGTATCAGATCTCTAACTTTACCGACAACGACGACGTGAAGATCCTCTCAGAGCTGGGACCCTTCCAGGTGGTGGAATATCAGCGGGACCTGAGCGTCATGCCCGGTTCCGCCATGATGGCCTATTACAGCGCCCAGATGAACGTGAGGAAGCGCCAGCTGGTGTGTGATCTGAGCAAGGCGCAGGTCACCATCCAGGCGGGGGCCATGCAGTGGATGCTGGGCAACGTCAACGCCACCACCGGCATCAAGGGAGTGGGCGATCTGCTGGGCAAGGCCATGCTGGGCAAGGCCAGCGGCGAGTCCACCATTAAGCCGGAGTATACCGGCGACGGCATTCTGGTGCTGGAGCCCACCTATAAGCACCTGATCCTCATGGATGCCGGAGAATGGGGCGGTTCGGTGGTGCTGGATGACGGGCTGTTCCTGGCCTGTGATTCCCGCCTCAAGCACAAGGCGGTCATGCGCTCCAACTTCTCCTCGGCGGTAGCGGGCGGCGAAGGGCTGTTCAATCTGAGCCTCAACGGCAGCGGTACGTTCTGTATCGAGGCCGACTGCCCCAGAGAGGAGCTCATCGAGATCACCCTGCAAAACGACGTGCTGAAGATCGACGGCAACTACGCCATTGCCTGGAGCAGCAGCCTGGAGTTTACCGTGGAGCGCTCGGGCAAGAGCCTCATCGGCTCGGCGGCGTCGGGCGAGGGTCTGGTGAACGTCTACCGGGGCACCGGCAAGGTGCTGATGATGCCCACGGCCAAGATGCCCAACATCTGAGGGGCGGAAACCTGAACCGGGCCTGAACGCGGGGCGCACAGTGTGCGCCCCCTACGGGGAAGCTCATTGTAGGGGCGGACATTGTCCGCCCGCCATCTCCTGTTTGCCCTGTACCAAACGAAGCCCTGTCTTCCGCAATGGGAAGGCAGGGCTTTGTCTGTTCTCTTATAGAAAATCTCTCTCTGCTCGCGCCGCCCCACGCCGGGGCACTATTACCATGACTATGACTATATCTATGACTATCACTATAACTATTACTATATAGAACACCACTTTGCACACTTGCGTGCAAATAAGGTCCCGCTGGCCGGTTACCGGACGTTGAGAGCCCGCATGGCGTTGAGGATGGCGATGACCGACACGCCCACATCGGCAAAGACGGCCCACCACATGGAGGCGTAGCCCATGCCGCCCAGCACCAGCACGATCAATTTGACGGCCAGCGCAAAGACGATGTTCTGATGGACGATGGACAGGGTTTTTCTGGCGATGCGGATGGCCACGGCGATCTTGGAGGGCTGGTCGTCCATGAGGACGATGTCGGCCGCTTCGATGGCGGCGTCGGAGCCCATCGCGCCCATGGCGATGCCGATGTCCGCCCGGGAGAGGACGGGGGCGTCGTTGATGCCGTCGCCCACAAAGGCCAGGGCGCCGCCCCCGTGGGTCTCCTTCAGCAGGGCTTCCACCTGCTCCACCTTGCCGGCGGGGAGGAGCTGGGCGTGGACTTCGTCAATTCCCAAATTTTTGGCCACCGCCTCGCCCACCGCCTGGGCGTCGCCGGTGAGCATGACGGTCTTGGACACACCGGCAGCCCGGAGCGCAGAAATGGCCTGAGCGGCGTCGGGCTTCACGTCGTCCGAGATGACCAGATGTCCGGCATAGACCCCGTCCACCGCCACATGGACGGTGGTGCCCACTCTGTGGCAGGGGTGCCACGAGACCCCGATGGAATCCATAAAGGCGTTGTTGCCGGCGCAGACCGTCCTGCCGTCCACCCTGGCCTGAATGCCCAGCCCGGGGCGCTCCTCCACGTCAGAGACGCGGGAAGCGTCGATGTCCTTGCCGTACGCCTCCCGGATGGAGCGGGAGATGGGATGTTCCGACCAGCACTCGGTGAGGGCGGCCAGTTCCAGCAGCTCGCCTTCGGAGATCTGGTCGGGGTGAATGGCGGTGACGTTGAATACGCCCCGGGTGAGGGTGCCGGTCTTGTCAAACACCACGATCTCAGTCCTGGCCAGAGTCTCCAAAAAGTTTCCGCCCTTGACCAGGATGCCGGCCCGGGACGCGCCGCCGATGCCGCCGAAGAAGGCCAGAGGCACCGAGATCACCAGGGCGCAGGGGCAGGAGATGACCAGGAAGGAGCAGGCCCGGCCCAGCCAGTCGCTCCACAGTCCGCCGAAGAAGAGGGGCGGGAGGATGGCCAGCGCCACGGCGGCGATGACCACGGCGGGGGTATACCAGCGGGCGAATTTGGTGATGAACTGTTCGGCCTTGGCCTTGCGGCCGGCGGCGTTCTCCACCAGCTCCAGAATGCGGGAGACGGTGGACTCTTCAAAGGGACGGGTGACCTGCACCCGCAGCACGCCGTTCAGGTTGACGCAGCCGCTGATCACGTCGCTGCCGGGCAGGACCTCCCGGGGCAGGGATTCGCCGGTGAGGGCGGCGGTATTGAGGGCCGAAGCCCCTTCCACCACCACGCCGTCCAGCGGCACCCGCTCGCCGGGGCGGATGAGAATGACCTGTCCCACCTGCACCTCTTCCGGGTCCACCTCTTCCACCTGCCCGTTCACTTCCAGGTTGGCGGTGTCGGGGCGGATGTCCATCAGCGCGGCGATGGAACGGCGGGAGCGTCCCACCGCCACCGACTGGAAGAGCTCTCCCACCTGATAGAAGAGCATGACAAAGACGGCCTCGGGATACTCGCCGATGAAGAAGGCGCAGAGGGTGGCCAGGGACATCAGAAAGTTCTCATCAAATACCTGACCCCGGATGATGTTGCGTACGGCCTTCCACAGCACGTCCCAGCCGATGACGGCGTAGGGCAGGAGGAAACACGCCAGTCTCACCCAACCGGCCGCAGGGAGCAGCACAGCGGCCAGGAGCAGCGCTCCGCTGATGAGGATGCGGAGCAAGGTCTTTTTCTGTCTGCGATCCACAGAGATCCACCTCCAGATCAAAATAGGCTCAGCGCTGCACGGAGCAGTCGGGTTCCACCTTGCGGATGACCCGCTCCACCTGATCCATGATCTCCTCGAACCGGTGGTCGTCGGCGTCGATGGTCAGTTTCTGGGTCATGAAGCTGACGGTGGCGTCATGGACGCCGTCCAGCTTGCGGATGGCATCCTCCATTTTGGCGGCGCAGTTGGCGCAGTCCAGATCAATGAGCTTGAAGCGCTTTTTCATCGTAGCACACTCCTTTTTAGTTTCAGCAATCGGGATTTATTCCGCCACGTGTTCCATGCCCTGGTCCAGGATGGTGCGGACGTGGCCGTCGGCCAGAGAGTAGAAAACGGTTTTGCCATCCCGGCGGTATTTGACCAGCTTGCTCTGCTTGAGGGCGCGGAGCTGGTGGGAGATGGCGGATTGGCTCATGCCCAGAAGGTTGGCAATGTCGCACACGCACATCTCCGACTCAAAGAGGACGTACAGGATCTTGATGCGGGTGGAGTCGCCGAAGATTTTGAAGAGTTCGGCCAGATCGTACAGGATTTCTTCGTCCGGCATGGCGGCGTTGACCTGCTCCACAATATCCTGGTGGACGCGGGAACAGTCGCAGCGGGCTACATCGGCGGTGTCTTCAGAGTTCATGGCAATGCCTCCTTGCTAAATATATGAACCATTGTTCATATATCATTATATATGGCTGGGCGCAGAAGTCAACCCCCAGAGCGAAAAAACTTGCAAGAGGGGAAAGAAGGGGGTATATTAATGAGAAAGCGAAAAAAGACGTAGGAGGCGGACACCGGCCGCCCCGTTTCGGCGCCTGGAGACAGGCGGAAGGAGTGGAGCACATGAGAAGAAAGGACCGTGAAATGGGGCGTGGGTTTGCCCTTGGGGTGCTGGACAAGGCGGAGTGGATGACCCTGGCCATGACGGACGGAGAAGGGAAGCCGTACTGCGTGCCGGTGAGTCTGGTACGGGACGGGGAGGAGCTGATTCTCCACAGCGCCATGCTGGGGGAGAAGGCGGAGTGTCTGCGGGCCCGTCCGGAGGTGTGCATCACGGCGGTGGGGGATACCCATGTGGTGCCGGAGGAATATACGACGGAGTATGAGAGCGCCATCGTCCGCGGGCGCGCCCGGGAGATCACCGACCCGCAGGAGAAGCTGGCGGCACTGTGGACGCTGACCCGGCAGTACTGTCCGGAGCATCTGGGGCAGTTTGACCAGATGGCGGGCGCCAGTCTGAAGCGGACGGCGGTGTTCCGCATCGCCATCCAGGAGCTGACCGGAAAAAGAAAGAAGTACGGAAAAGACGGAAAAGAGCTGAAATTCGGAGCAAAAGAGTAAAAAAGAGAACCGCACCGCCGGGCAAACCGGCGGTGCGAAAAAAAGAAGAAAAAAAGTCAAAAAAGTGGTTGACAAATGGGACATGCCGCGCTATAATATCATTCGTTCGGTGCCGCTGAGTGCGGCGGCCGAAAGACAGATGGGGGTATAGCTCAGCTGGGAGAGCGCTTGAATGGCATTCAAGAGGTCAGCGGTTCGATCCCGCTTATCTCCAC
>DXGA01000198.1 GCA_019114165.1 Candidatus Flavonifractor merdipullorum
GCACAGGATGATGATTTTCTTCCATCCCGCCTGGCGGGAGAAGGCCCGGGGGTCCCCGGTGTCTTCATCCTCCCCTTCCATGGCGCAGTAACCGCCGATGGGCAGTGCCCGCAGGGCATACAGCGTCTCACCCTTCTGATGGGTGAAGATCGCCGGGCCCATACCGATGGAAAATTCGTTGACCTTCACCCCCGTCAGCTTGGCGGTGATGAAATGTCCAAACTCGTGGCCGGCAATGAGGATGCCGAACATGAAAACCGCAATAAGAATATAGAGAAGCATAAGACCTCCAAAATGTTCTGATTTGCTCTTCAACCCCGCAGCACACAAAACGCACACAAGCGCCGGGACCCTTGGGCCCCGACGCTCCTTTTGTGGATTATTGGACCGCCCGGCGGGCAGCCTGATCGGCGTCCAGGATGGTCTCCAGGTCGGGCGACATCTGGACCGGCACTGTCTCCAGCGCATGGGCCACCAAACGGGGAATGTCCAAAAATCCGATCTCCCCCGCCAGGAACCGTCCCACCGCCGCCTCGTTGGCACCGTTGAGAATGGCCGTGGCCGTACCGCCCCGCTTCGCCGCTTCAATGGCCAGCGGCAGACTGGGAAAGGCCTCGTCGTCCGGGTGGGCAAAGGTCAGCGCCCCGCAGGCGGTGAGATCCAGCGCCTCCGCCACCGCCGGGCCGCGGTTGGGCCAGGTCAGGGCGTATTCGATGGGGACACGCATATCCGGCGTGCCCAGCTGGGCCAGCACCGCGTTATCACAATATTCCACCAGCGAGTGAACAATGCTTTGCCGGTGGATGAGCACCGAAATTTTCTCCGGCGGCAGACGGTAAAGCCGCATGGCTTCGATGAATTCCAGGCCCTTATTCATCATCGTGGCGGAATCCACCGTGATTTTCGCCCCCATGGACCAGTTGGGGTGATGGAGCGCGTCGGCCACCGTCACGCCCTCCAGCTCCTCCCGGCGTTTGCCCCAGAAGGGTCCGCCGGAGGCCGTCAGAATGAGGCGCTTGACCTCGCCCCGGTCCTTACAGCCCTGGAGGCACTGGAAAATGGCCGAGTGCTCCGAGTCCACCGGTACGATATCCACCCCGCAGCGGTCGGCCTCGTCCATGACCAGCTCGCCGGCGCAGACCAACGTCTCCTTATTGGCAAGGGCGATGCGCTTACCGGCATGGATGGCCGCCAGCGTGGGACGCAGACCCACGATACCCACCACTGCCGTGACCACCGTATCCGCGGAAGGCAGCGCGGCCGCTTCCATCAGGCCCTCCATGCCGGAGGCCACCCGGACGGAGGTATCCGCCAGCGCAAGGCGCAGCTCTTCCGCCGCCTTGGGGTCCATCATGACCGCAAGCTCGGGCTGGAATTGGCGGCACTGTGCTTCCATCCGGGCCACGTCCCGGTTGGCCGTCAGCGCCACCGCGCGAAAGCCGCAGGCGGAAATCACGTCCAGCGTCTGACGGCCAATGGAGCCGGTGGAGCCCAAAATTGAAATCTGTTTCATTCTTTTACACTCCCTTTCCCAGGGACATCCATCCGCGGGCGACTACAAGGTCGTTTCAAGTCTGCACCAAACGGCCGAACAAGCGCTTAGGTGATGGCGGGGATGCAGCGGAGAAACAGCTCGATCAGCGGCGCGCAGAAAATCACGCTGTCAAACCGGTCCAGCACGCCGCCATGTCCCGGGAAAATGTTGCCGAAGTCCTTGATGCCGTACTCTCGCTTGATATAGGAGAAGGACAGATCGCCCAGCTGGGACACCACGCTGCCAAAGGCGCCATAGAGCATCATCAGCGGATAGGAGACCGTTCTGCCGCAGGCGAATTCCACGATCAGACCGTAAATCACCATGCCCACGATGGTACCCACAAAGCCGCCGACGGCTCCTTCCACCGTCTTCTTGGGAGAGAGCACCGGCGCGAGCTTATGCTTGCCGAACAGCATCCCCGCAAACAGCGCAAAGGCGTCGCTGAGGAAGGCCGCCGCAAAGGGCAGCAGGATGAGATAGGGCCACAGCTCCATCTGACGGATGCGCACGATGGACGACAGGAAAAACGGGATCATGATGGACAGGAAAAAAGCGCCGCCCATCTTCTCCATGGTGACGCTCTGCCGGCTGCGAATGGCCTCGGCAAAAAGCAGCACCACATAAATATAGATGCCAAACAGCGCGCTGGAACTGTTGCCGTTGAAATGCACCCAGAAGGGAATCAAAGCGCCCAACACAATGGAAATACCGGAAATACGGGCATTTTTGACAAATCCCGTGGACCAGAGGGCTTCATGCACCGCCAGCGCCGACAGCGCCGACACCAGAATGGTCAGCGACAAGGGCCAGGCGGGCGAGATGCCATAAATCAAGAAAAGCAGCAGCGGCACGCAGACCACCGCGACCAAAATCCGTTTTGCCATCTCACACACCCCCAAACCGGCGGCTCCGGTGCTGGTACTCGGCCAGCGCCCGGTTGAGTTCCTCTTTGGTGAAATCCGGCCAGAGCACATCGGTAAAATAAAGCTCGGCATAGGCCGCCTGCCAGGGCAGGAAGTTGGAAAGCCGCAGCTCACCGCTGGGCCGGATCACCAGATCCGGGTCGGGAACGCCGGCGGAAAAGAGATACCCGGAAAAACGATCCTCGGTCAGCTCCTCCGGCCGGCAGGCGCCGGACATACAGTCCGCCGCAAAGGCCCGGGCCGCACGGACCAGTTCGTCCCGTCCGCCGTAGTTGAGACAGATGTTGACCTGCACGCCCTCATAGTGTCGGGAGATCTCCTCGGTCTCCAGGCACAGCTGACGCAGTTCCGGCGTCAGCGGAGAGAGGTCCCCGAAAAACTTCATCTTGACCCGGTCCCGCTCCATCTTGGCAATGGCCTCCAGAAGATATTTCTTCAAAAGGCCCATGATGGCCGAAACTTCCTCCTGCGGCCGCCGCCAGTTCTCCGTAGAGAATGCGTAGACCGACAGGTATTCCAGACCGATGTCCTTACAGTAGGTCGCGATGGTGCGGAAGGTCTCCGCACCGGCGGCGTGTCCCGCCGTGCGGGGCAGCCCCCGCCGTTTGGCCCAACGGCCGTTGCCGTCCATGATGATGGCCACATGCCGGGGCAGATGGGTGAAATCCACCTGTGGCGGTGCTTCCCGTTTGGGCTGAAAGAATGCCATGACTTTCTATCCTCGATCCTATCAGTTCAGAATTTGAGTGCGGGGCGCCCTCGCGCCCCGCACCGCAGTGATTCCCTGGAGACTCCGGAATCAGACCGCCATCAGCTCGGCTTCCTTCTTGGCCGCCAGCTCGTCGATCTGCTTGCAGCGCCGCTCGGTCAGGTCCTGCATCTCCTTCTCATATTCCTTGAGATCGTCCTCGGTGATCTCAGATTTCTTCTTCATGGCCTTGTAGGTATCCACCGCGTCCCGACGGATGTTGCGGATGGCCACCTTGCCGTTCTCGGCATACTTGCGCACCTGCTTGGTCAGCTCACGGCGGCGCTCCTCGGTCAGCTGGGGGAAGGAAAGACGGATCACACGGCCGTCATTCTGAGGATTGATGCCCAGATCGGAGGTCTGGATGGCCTTTTCAATGGCCTTGAGGATGGAAGCATCCCAGGGCTGAATGGCCAGGGTGCGGGGGTCGGGAGAAGACACGGAAGCCACCTGGTTGATGGGAGTGGGGCTGCCGTAGTAGTCCACGGTGATCTTGTCCAGCACGGCGGCGTTGGCGCGGCCGGCGCGGACACTGGCAAAGTCGCTTACCACGACTTCGATGGTCTTCTGCATCTTTTCGTCATAGGGCTTGTGGATCTCGTTCATCTCACTTTTCCTCCTTCACAATGGTGCCGATCTGCTCGCCCATCACTGCGCGGATGATGTTCTGGGGGTCTTTCAGGGCGAAAAGAAGTACGGGGATCTTGTTGTCCATCGAAAGACTGGTGGCGGTGAAGTCCATGACCTCCAGATGCTGCGCCAGCACCTCATCATAAGAGATGGAGTCGTACTTCACGGCATTGGGGTCCTTGTTGGGGTCGGCGCTGTACACGCCGTCGATGTTCTTGGCCAGCAGGATGATATCCGCGTCGATCTCAGCCGCGCGGAGCACCGCCGCCGTATCGGTGGAGAAGAACGGGTTGCCGGTACCACAGCCGAAGATGACCACGCGGCCCTTTTCCAGATGCCGGATGGCGCGGGAACGGATGTAGGGCTCGGCAATGGCGCGCATCTCGATGGCGGTCTGCACGCGCACCTCCACGCCCATCTGCTCCAGCACGTCGGCCAGGGCCAGACAGTTGAGAGTGGTGGCCATCATGCCCATGTGGTCGGCGCGGGTGCGCTCCATCCGGCCGGCGCCGTCCTTGACGCCCCGCCAGAAGTTGCCGCCGCCCACCACGATGCCCACCTGGACACCCATCTGGTTGCACTGCTTGATGACCTCACATACCTGGCCGATGACGCCGAAATCCAGACCTCTGGATGCCTCTCCGGCCAGCGCCTCACCACTGATTTTCAAAAGAATCCGCTTGTACTGCGGCTCGCTCATACATTCAGCCCCTTCCATGGCAATTGTCTCATGCTATTCTATAATATTTTTATCACTTTGCCTAGTGCCTAACGCAAAGTTTTTACAATTTGTTCGTATCTTCCGCCGGCGTACTCAGAGCAGCTCCCGCAGTGCGGACAAAAGGACGTCCATTTCCGCGTCGGTTCCCACGCTGATCCGCAGATAATTGGAAATTCTGGGTTGATTCCACCAGCGGACCAGAACCCCCTTCTCTCTCAAACCGTCCAGCAGCTCCTTGCCGCTGTGGTCCGGATGGGAGGCAAAGAGGAAATTGGCCTGGGAGGGACACACCGTAAAGCCCATCTGCTCCAGCGCCGCCGCCGTTCTGGCCCGGGTGGCCATCACCTTTTGCCGGTTTTCCTGGAAATAAGCCTCGTCCTCCACCGACGCCAGCGCGCCCGCCTGGGCCAGTCGGTCCAGGGTGTAGGAGTTGAAGGAATTTTTCACGCAGTTGAGTGCGGCGATCAGGTTGGCGCTGCCGATGGCGCAGCCCACACGCAGACCGGCCAGCGAGCGGGACTTGGACATGGTGCGCACCACCAGCAAGTTGGGATACCGGTCCAGCAGGGCCAGCGCCGATTCGCAGCCGAAGTCCACATAGGCCTCGTCGATGACCACCGCCACGTCGGGATTGCCCTGGGCCAGACGCCCGATGTCCTCCAGCGGCAGCGCACGGCCGGTGGGGGCGTTGGGATTGGGCAGCAGCACGCCGCCGTTGTCCCCCAGAAATTGCTCCACAGGTACGGTGAAATCCTCACGAAGAGGGATCACACGGTATGTTACACCGTAAAGGGCGGCATAGACCGGGTAAAAGCTATATGTAATGTCAGGGAATACGATGGCCCGCTCACCGCCGAAAAAGGCCTGGAAGCAGAGGGCCAGCACCTCGTCGGATCCGTTGCCCACAAAGACCTGCTCCGGCGTGACGCCGTGATACGCCGCCAGCGCCTGGCGCAGGGCGGTACACTCCGGGTCGGGATAGAGCCGCAGCCCCTCCCCTGCCGCATCCCGGATGGCTTCCACCACACCGGGCGCAGGGGGATAGGGATTTTCGTTGGTATTGAGTTTGACGAACGTGCGCCCTCTGGGCTGCTCGCCCGGCGTATAGGGCACCATGTCCCGAATCCGTTCACTCCAAAATTCTTTCATTCCGCTCCCTCATTCCGCTTGATCTTTCGGATGCTCTTCTCCGCCTTGCTGCGGGGGATCATCAGTTCATGCCCGCACCCCTGACAGCGCAGGCGAAAATCCATCCCCACCCGCAGCACCAGCCATTCCCGGCTGCCGCAGGGGTGGGATTTTTTCAACTCCAGCACATCGCCCACACGGACGTCCATCGGGCAACACCTCGTTTTCTCCTGTTCTTTGCCGGACATTGCTACCATTATAAATTCCCTTCCCGCCGCTGTCAATTCCGGATGACAAAGCGCATATAGTACTATCCCTGGATACCGCGTTGAGAAAGGATCTGGTCGTTTTGAACGGATATTATCCCACCGAAGGCGCTCTGCTCTCCACGCCGGAGAACCGGGCGGCCTGCGCTTCCCTGGACGGGCTCCGCCGGGCGATGGAAGAAGAAACCCTGCTGGAGGGCACCGCCCTCCTCTGCGACCCGCAGCACAACCTCACCGTCGCCCTGGGCGGCGGTCTCATCGGACGCATTCCCCGGGAAGAAGCCGCCCTGGGCATCGCCGACGGCTCCACCCGGGATATCGCCATCCTCTCCCGGGTGGGACGCCCCGTCTCCTTCCTGGTGGACGGTTTACAGGGGGAAAACGGCCATATCGTCCCCCTGCTCTCCCGCCGCCGGGCACAGCAAAAAGCCCTGGACCGGCTGCTGGACGCCCCGTCCGGCACCGTTCTCCCTGCCGTGGTCACCCATCTGGAGCCATTCGGCGCTTTTGTGGACCTGGGCTGCGGCGTCACCTCCATGATCGGTCTGGAGCAAATCTCAGTCTCCCGTATCCCCCACCCCGGAGCGCGCTTTTCCGTGGGGCAGTCCATCCGGGTGGTGGTACTGGACCGGGACAGGGAAAAAGGCCGTATCTACCTCACCCACCGGGAGTTACTGGGCACCTGGTCGGAAAACGCCGCCCCCTTCCATCCCGGCATGACGGTGCCCGGCATCGTGCGGGGCATCAAACGATACGGGATCTTTGTGGAGCTGGCCCCCAATCTGGCGGGACTGGCCGAACTCTCGCCCGGTATACAGGACGGCGACCGGGTTTCGGTCTACATCAAGTCCATCCTGCCCCAGCGGATGAAGCTGAAACTGACCATCATCGGCACGCTGCCCCCCGCGCCGCCCCCTCCCCTCACCTACTTTATCCGGGAAGGGCGGATCACCCATTGGAAATACGCCCCCGAAGGCTGCACCCGGGTGGGCGCGGAGACTGTCTTTCTGGATTGAATCACAACAAAAGGGCCGGGATACGGA
>DXGA01000199.1 GCA_019114165.1 Candidatus Flavonifractor merdipullorum
GAAAGATAGCAAAGGGAGGACAGTCAGGATGGGCCTGAATGACATCCATAGTTTATCGCACACAAAATGGAACTGCAAGTACCATATTGTGTTTGCCCCGAAGTATAGGCGGAAAATATTCTATCAAGAAAAGCGTGTAGAGGTAGGAAAGATTTTGCGGTAGCTGTGCGAATGGAAAGGGGTACATATCGTGGAAGGAGAAGTGTGCCCAGACCATGTGCATATGTTGGTTGAGATTCCCCCGAAGCTGTCGGTATCAGGATTTATGGGATACCTGAAGGGGAAGAGCAGTACGATGTTGTACGAAAAGTTTGGAGAACTGAAATACAAATACCGGAGTCGGGAATTTTGGTGCCGTGGCTATTATGTGGACACGGCAGGGAAAAATGCAGGACGGATCGCCGAGTACATCAAGCACCAGCTGGAAGAAGACAGGTTGGGAGAGCAGATGGTTATAAGTGCTCCGGGTAACCCGTTCACGGGTCGCAGGTAACAGTCTCTACGCAGCTGGCAGGCCGTATTACGCGTTGTACGCGTCACGCGAAGAACAAAGGGCTTTGCCCGCATAGGAAATACCCCCGGCTTGGCCGGGGGATATTTATTTTGCGGTATCCACGGATGCGCCGTGGGACAGATACGCAGATATGTTCTCTATCTCTTATCTTTTATCTTTTATCTCTTATCTTCTTTCATCTCTTATCTCCAAAGAGTTTCTGGTATTGCACGGTGGCGTAATCGTTGATGAGGGAGGTGTAGTCGTTGGTCTCCAGATGGCTGTATGCGTGGCCGGTGGTGTCGGTGTAGCCCACGAAGGTGAGGGCGGGAATGGTCTTCTGGAAGGCCCAGAGGAAGTTCCCCCACTGGGTGCGCTCCATGCCGGCATACTGGAGGAGATACTGCCCCAGGAAATTGAGGCTGGTGTCGCCGGGGGCGTCCCCGGTCAGGGGATAATTGGCCCAGATCACATAGGGCGTGCGGTATTTGCTCAGATACTGGTCCATGGTCATGTCCGACTGGGCCACGCCATAGGCTTTGTCCAGAAACTCCTGTTCCACCGCCGGGGGATGGTCGCCGAACATGAGGATCACCGTGGGTTCGCTCTGTTGGGAGAAGTAATCCACCAGGACCTCAAAGGCTTTGTCGCTCTCGTTGACCAGCGTGAGGTACTGTTCCGCCATGGGATAGACCCCCGGGCAGTCGGTGAGCTGTACCTGGGTAGGATAGTCCGGGTCGGTGTAGCCGCCGTGGCTCTGGATGGTCACGTTGAAAAGGAAAAGACGCTCTTCCGGGTCCTTGTGTGCAAACTCCCACAGGATCTGCTCATAGTTGCACGCATCGCTGACATAGCCGCCGTGGGCAGTCTCCAGCGGCACGTCGAAATCCTCCACACACTTGAAGTCATCGAAGCCCAGCAGGGGATAGGCCTGATTGCGCTGCCAGGAGGTGCGCTCGCCGGGGTGGATGGCCAGCGTGCGGTAGCCGTTTTCCCGGAAGAGAGAGGCCAGGGAGTCGGTGGGCGAGAGGACGTACTGCTGATAGGGAATGCTGCCCGAGGGCAGGAAGGCCATGGAATAGCCGGTCAGGAATTCAAACTCGCTGGCGCTGGTGCCCGCGCCGAAGACCGAGGTATAGCTGTGGCCCCGGACGGCGTTGTCCAGATTGTCTATGTAGTCCGACACCGATTCGGTGAGGGACAGATGGCCGAACTCCTCAAAGTCCGCCCAGGACTCGTTCATAATGGCGATCACATTGGGACGCTCCACCGTTTCGGCGGTGGGGGCGTCCTCTTTTTGCACCTGATTCAGCAGCATCTGGGCGGTTTCCGTGCTGTATCCGTCGGGCGCTTCCACCGAGAGGAACTGGGTGTTGCACAGAAATTCCGCCAGCGCGCCGCCGGTCTTATAGGACGTGGAGGGGTCCCAGACGTCGGTCTTGACCCCCAGCCGCTCCAGCGCTTTGGGGGAGAGGGCAAAGAGTACGCACAGTACGCCGCACATCAGCAGCAGGCTCCGGTGGAAAAAGTCCCGTCCCTTGGGGAGGAAGGAGCCGCCCGGCGCCCAGCGGAGGAGCACCACCGCCAGCGCGATCACAAGGACCAGAGCCAGCAGCATCACCGGCGTGGGGGTAAGGTCGTAGCTCCCCGCCACGGCGGTGGCGGTGCCCAGGGCGGTCAGGTCCCAGGGCAGCACGGGACTGCCCCGGAAGAGGGAGACAAAATGGCAGGCCGCGCCCCACAGTCCGGCGGCGGCGTGGAGAAGCACGGCGCAGAGGGATTCCTTGGCGGTGATGGCGCACAGGGGGAAATAGAGGGCGGCGTAGCAGAGATAATTGGCCGCGATCACGCCGGGCGCAAGGAGCAGGGAGCCGCCATAGACCCACTGACAGAGGAAAAAGGCGGTCAGCGGCGCGAGGAAGAGCACCAGCCCCCGGCGAACGGGAAGGGGCGGAAAAAGAGCAGCGTTCATATCATACCTCGTCATCTTTCATCAAATCTTGTCGGGAAGTATCTATTATACGCTGTTTGCGGCAAAAGGTCAAAAGAAAATCAGCAGAACTTGCACTTCGACGCATTTTTCCACACAAGGCTGGTAAACTGTGTGCAAACAAAGGAAGAGGAGGGACAGGCATGGCAGTGACCTGTACGGGCGGGGACCGGGTACTGACCGCATCGGTGAGCGGCGAGGTGGACCACCACCGGGCGCGGCGCATCATGGAGGAGCTGGAACAGGCCATAGACGGTATGGCGCCCCGGCAGTTTACACTGGATCTCTCAGAAGTGAGCTTTATGGACAGCTCCGGCATTGCGGTGGTGCTGCGGGCCTACCGCCGGGTAAAGGAACTGGGGGGCGAGATGGTGGTGGCCCATCCGCCGGCCCAGGCGGCCAAGGTGCTCAAGGCGGCAGGGATCGAGCGTCTCATCCGACTCACCGAATAAATGCCAGGGAGGAGTACATACATGAAGAAGAAACCCATCAATGAGGCTGAGCTCACCTTTCTCAGCCGTTCGGCCAACGAAGGCTTTGCCCGTACGTCGGCGGCCTGCTTTGCCGCCCAATTGGACCCCACGCTGGAGGAGATCAACGACGTCAAGACGGCCGTCAGCGAGGCGGTGACCAACGCCATTGTCCACGCCTACCCCGACCGGCTGGGGAAGGTCCACCTCCGCCTGCGGCTCTATGAGGACCAGTCTCTGGAGATCCAGGTGCGGGACTGGGGCGTGGGCATCGCCGACGTGGAGCAGGCCCGCACGCCCCTCTTCACCACCGGCAGTGAAGAGCGCTCCGGCATGGGCTTTACCATCATGGAGAGCTTTATGGACGAGGTGCGGGTGAAATCCACCCCCGGCAAGGGAACGGTGGTGACGCTGCGCCGCGTGTTGGCCCGGCGGGCGGGGCGGCGGTGAGCATCGCGGATACCCCCGAGCTGCTGGATGAGGCCAGAAAGGGGGATAACCGGGCCTGTGAGCGCATTCTGGAGGAAAACGCCGGTCTCATCTGGGGCATTGTGCGCCGCTACTACGGCCGGGGGGTGGACCCGGAGGACCTCTATCAGCTGGGCTGTCTGGGTTTTTTGAAGGCTGTCCGGGGGTTTGACCCTGACTTTGGCTGTCAGTTTTCCACCTATGCCGTGCCCAAGATCGCCGGAGAGATCCGCCGCTTTCTGCGGGATGACGGCACGGTGAAGGTAAGCCGGGGGCTGAAAGAGCGGGGAACCGCCATCCGGGTGGCCCGGGACCGGCTGAGTCACAGTCTGGGACGGGAGCCCACCTTGTCGGAGCTTTCGGAGGAGACCGGTTTTTCTCCCGAAGACATCGCCGCCGCGGAGGAAGCGGGTCTGCCGGTGACCTCCCTCCAGACCGAGACGGGAGAAGGACTGACCTTGGAGAGCGCCCTGGGCGGGGAGAGCTTTGAAGAGGAAGTGGTGGAGCGGGAGGCGCTGCGGGGGGCCATCGCCGCCCTGCCTGAGCGGGAGCGTCAGGTGATCTTGCTGCGCTACTTCCGGGGGTTTACCCAGGAGAAGTGCGCCCGGGCGCTGGGGGTGAGCCAGGTGCAGGTCTCCCGCATTGAGCGCAAGGCTGTGGGACATTTGAGGGGATATTTAACGGGAGAGTAGGAAAGAGCGCGGTATTTGGGAATCATTCCTCACGATTGGAACAAACGCGGTTGCATTTCCGTCTAAGAAATAGTACAATGGGCACCAATGGATCGGGTGTCACCAATCAGGGCGCAAGGAAGCGCCGGAAAATCGTGAGGTGTATCATGGGCGACATTCTTTATATCGTGGTTCCCTGCTATAACGAGGAAGCGGTGCTGCATGAGACGGCCCGCCGCCTGCGGGACAAGCTCCATGGATTGATGAAGCAGGGCGCCATTTCACCGGAAAGCCGGGTGCTCTTTGTCAACGACGGCTCAAAGGACAGGACCTGGGAGATCATTGCCGCGCTCCACGGGGAAGACAGGCTCTTTTCCGGCGTCAATCTCTCCCGCAACCGGGGCCATCAGAACGCCCTGCTGGCCGGACTCATGACCGTTAAGGACAGATGTGATATGGCCATCTCCATGGACGCCGATTTGCAGGACGACGTGGACGCGGTGGACGCCATGGTGGAGGAGTACCACAAGGGCTGCGACATCGTGTACGGCGTCCGTTCCTCCCGGAAAAAGGACACCTTTTTCAAGCGCTTTACCGCCGAGGGGTTTTATCGCCTGATGAACTTCCTGGGCGCGGAGACGGTGTTCAACCACGCCGACTACCGTTTGCTTTCCAAGCGGGCGCTGGAAGGGCTGTCTCAGTTTAAGGAAGTGAACCTCTTCCTGCGGGGCATCGTGCCCATGATCGGCTACCGCAGCGGAACGGTGACCTACGAGCGGGGAGAGCGCTTTGCCGGAGAGAGCAAGTATCCCCTCAAAAAGATGCTGGCCTTTGCCATGGAGGGCATCACCAGCCTGTCCACCAAGCCCATCCGCTATATTACCACCCTGGGCTTTCTCATTTTCTTTATCAGCGTGGTTATGCTGATCTGGTCCATCATCCGCTGGGCGGGGGGAGATACCGTCATCGGCTGGGCCAGCGTGATCTGCTCGGTGTGGGCCATCGGCGGACTGATTTTGCTCTCCCTGGGCGTACTGGGAGAGTATATCGGAAAAATCTATCTGGAGACCAAGGGGCGTCCCCGCTTCCTGATCGAGGAGGTGCTGGACAGCCATGAAGGGTAAGCTCCTGGACGCTTCGGTGTGGAAATTCCTGCTGGTGGGGGTGGGCAACACCCTTTTATCCATGGTCCTCATGTTTCTGCTGGAGGGACTGGGCTATTGGCCGTCCACCGCCATCGCCTATGTGGCCGGCGCGGTGCTCAGCTTCTTTCTCAACCGCCACTTTACCTTCCAAAGTGAGGAGACCCTGGGCCGTTCGGCGGTCAAATTCGCCGTCAATGTGGCGGTATGCTATGCGCTGGGCTATGGCATCGCCGGCTTTATTGTCCAGCCCATCGCCACCGTGGTTCTGGCGCAGCTGGGTGTTTCCGGGCTGTGGCCGGAGCGATTGGTGAAGCTGGCGGGCATGGGCCTTTATACAATTTTTAATTATTTCGGCCAGCGTTTTTTTGCCTTCCGGAAAGGCGTATGACTGGGACAAGAGACAAAATGCCGGGGAAAAGCCGTGTGTGGCGGACCCCCGGCGTTTTTTGATTTTGGCGGAACGTGCATTGACAAGTGTAAAACGATTTGATACCATAAAAAATATGTCTGAAAGAGCAGAATCAGCACGATCGTCTCCCGCCGGAGGAACGACGGAAAGGCGGCAGGAGCGGAAGGACGGAACTACATGGCTACAATTCGAGAAATTGCGGAATATACCGGATTTTCCGCGGCAACTATTTCGCGGGTGCTCAATAACGACCCCACCATGTCTGTGACCGACGCCACCAGAACGACCATTCTGGAAGCGGCCAGCAGATTCCACTATAAACCCCCTGTGAAATCCAGACGCGCCAAGCGGAAGGATCTGCCCCACATCGCAGTGGCCGAGATGCTCTCTCCGGCAGAGCAGCTCAGCGATCCCTACTACCTTTATCTGAAGAATTACGCCGCCCAGTACTGCCTGGACGCCGGCGGCGAGATCTCCTATCTCACCGAGCAGGGCGGTCTCTACCGCACCCCCAGCCAGAAACGGCTGGACGGTATCCTGGCCATTGGCATCTTCTCCGAGGAACAGGTGGAAAAGCTCTCCGCCATGTGCCCGGCGCTGGTGTTCCTGGACTCTTCGCCGGATGAGACCCGGTTTGACTCGGTGGTGCTCAATCTTTCTCTGGGCGTGGAGCAGGCGCTGGATTACCTCATTGCCAAGGGCCACCGGCGCATTGGCTTTTTGGGCCCCAGCTGCAAGCTGGACCAGAAAAAGCGTCCCGCGCCTGAGGTGCGCCGCCAGTGCTTTATGCGCTATATGGAGGAAAAGGGCCTTTTGGACCCGGAACTGGTGCTGGACACCTCCAGCGATCGGCAGGAGATGTGGGATTCTCTGCTGGGCCGTATCCGGGAAGGCAGAGCCTTGCCCACCGCCCTTCTCTCCTACAACGAGGAGACCGCCATCAACGCCATGGGCGCTCTGCGCAAGGCCGGATTGAGAGTGCCGGAGGATGTGTCCATCATCAGCTTCAACGACACGCCCCTTTCCGCCCTGACCGAGCCGCCGCTGACCAGCGTCAGCGCGCACCTGGAGGATATGAGCGCCTGCGCCTCCAAGCTGCTCTTCGAGCGGATGAAGGAATGCCCTTCCATTCCCCGCAAAATCGTCCTGCCCGCCACGCTGGTGGAGCGGGGCAGCGTGATAGAGATCCAATCCAATCCATAAAAATGAAAAGGATGTGTCGCAAAACGCAAGTTTTACGGCCCATCCTTTTTTCTATCTATGGACGTTAAAGGCTGAAATCCTCGTCCTTCAGCCGGCTCAGATTGAGGGCGGTCGGGCGGGGCGGAACCCGCTTGAGGGGATCGTAACGGAAGGCCCGGCAGTGATCACCGGCCTGCACCACTCCGCGCCGCTTGCAAAGGATGGTGTCTCCTTCCAGTTGGGTGCCGCGGGCACAGTACAGACAGCGCGGCTCGATATCTTTCCGAAACAGCACGGCGGAACCTCCTTTCCAAATACAGGGTTATTATAGCACCCTTTTGGACAGGTGACCAGATTTTTTTCGCCCTGTCCAAAGGGCGGACCCCAGGAAGAGGAGAAAGGCCAGCCATGCCCAGACGGTGGACCAGGTGAGGGCGGTCTGGAAATCCACCGACGCCAGATCGGCCACCTGTCCGGCCAGAATGGCGGGTACGCTGCCCAGCGGCAGGACCCGGCTCAGTCCGGCGGTGAAGAGGGCGGAGAGCAGTCCGTGGAGCAATTTTCCTGCCAGATAAGTTTTGGCAGAAAGACCGCTGCCGCCCAGGAAGGTCAGGACCTGACAATGGACCGAAAGCCCGGCCCATCCCAGCAAAAAGGCGGCCAGTGTCAGCCGTCCGGGCAGATTGCCTTCTCCGGCCAGGGCGGAGACGCCGGTGGAGACCTCCAGAAAGCCGGTGAGAAGCCGCTGGGCCCACATCTGGTCAAAGCCAAGGGGAGAGAGCAGAAAGCCCACCAGCCCGGCCAGAAAGGGAAGAATGCCGGATAGCACCAAAAGCCGGATGATGACCGTGAAAAGGACCACAAAGGCGCAGATATTCAGCACCGAGGCGAGTCCGGAGGTCACCGCGCCGGTGAAAGCGGCGGAAAACCGCTTGGCCTCCACCTGCGTGAGATGAGAGAGGCCCTGTTTGCCTTCTCCGGCGCGATAGAAGCGAAACAAAATCCCCACGCAGACCGATGCGGCAGCGTGGGCCAGATAGAGCAGCAGCCCGGCCCGGCTGCTGGCAAAGACGCCGGTCCCCACTACGCCCAGGATAAAAGCGGGGCCGGAGTTGTTGCAGAAGGCCAGCAGCCGCTGGGCCTCGGGTTTGGTGCACATTCCCTTGCGGTAAAGCTCGATGGCGGTGCGCGCCCCCACCGGATAGCCGCCCAGAAAGCCCAGAGCCACGGCGGAAGCGCAGCTGCCGTTGACGCGGAAAAGGACGCCCATCAAGGGCTCCAGCATTCGTCCCAGCGCCCCGGCCAGCCCCAGCTCCACCACCAGGGCGGACAATACAAAGAACGGGAAGAGAGAGGGAATGATGACGTTGCCGCACAGGAGAAGGCCGCTGCGGGCCGCCTCCATCGCTTGCTGAGGATAACATAGGAGGGCGGCCGCACCCCCTGCAAGACCGATGCCCAGCAGAAGATCCCGTACCCAGCTGCGCCCCAAAAGACCGGACATGACCATCACCCCCTGTTTTTAGAGGGATATGCGCCTGCCGCCCTGCTTATGCCGTTATCGCTTGAGGCAGCTGCCCGGCATGATCCGCTCTTCCGGAGGGATCAGATCGGCCAGGGTCTTACTGTCCAGAAAATCCGTGATGACCGTGTAGAATTCACTCCAGAACGGGAGGGTAGGGCAGCAGCACCGCCGCTCGCACTGATTGGGGGAGACCTCCAGACAGGCGGTGGGCGCCAGCTTTCCTTCGGTGGCTCTCAGAATATCTCCCACGGTGTATTCCTCCGGCGGGCGGACCAGCCGATAGCCGCCGCTTTTGCCCCGCACGCTCTGGAGAAAGCCGGCGCGACTCAAAAGGGCAATGATCTGTTCCAGATATTTGACGGTGATTCCCTGCCGCTGGGCGATTTCATGGAGGGGAATCAATCCCTCCTCCCGGTGGAGGGCCAGATCTATCATGACACGCAGGGCATAGCGCCCCTTGGTGGAAATCTTCAAAATGCATTCACCTCTGTATGGATAAAATGTCTGGTTCCATTATACGATAGAAATACTAGGATTTCAAGGCCTCCAATGGTACGGATCTCCAGCATACCAGAAAGAAGAGAACAGAAAACGAGACCCGGACCATTTTCAGGTCCGGGTCTCGTTTCAAGCGTTTGGGGAATTATTCCGCGGTGGCGCGCACCAGAACGGCGGCCAGTTCGGCGCGGGTGGCGTTGCCCTGGGGGTCCAGGGTGTTGTTGCCCTTACCGGTGAGGATGCCGTTTTCCACGGCCCACTTCATGGCGTCCGCGGCCCAGTCGGAGATCTGAGCGGCATCGGCAAAGGTGAGGGCCTCCTCGCTCACTTCGGGGCTGCCGAAGGAGCGGTAGAGCATGGTGACCAGCTGCTCGCGGGTGATGACGCCCTCGGGGTTGGTGCCGTCGGACACGCCTTCGGCCACGGCCCACTCCATGCCCTTGGTGTACCAGGTGGCACCGCCGGTGGTGTCCACACCGTCCATGCGGGCCAGGATGGTCATCAGCATGGCGCGGGTGGTGGTGGCGTTGGGAGCGAAGGTGGTGTCAGAGGTGCCCTGCATCAGGCCGGCTTCCACCACGGCGTCAATGGCTTCCTTGCCCCAGAAGTTGTCGGCCACATCGGTGAAGCCGGGGGTGGGATCCAGGGGTGTATCGCCTTCGTCGATCTCCTGGTTGTCGTCCTTATCGTCGTCGTGGTCAACGCTGGGACCAACGATGGTCTCGGTCACCACGCTGGCAAAGGCGGTGTTGGAGATGAAGTTGTACTCATCCCGCTGATGGGTCTTGTTGGTCAGGGTGTTGGCGAAGAGGACCACATCCAGATCAGCGCCGTCCACGCCTGCGCCCTGGTAGGAGATGGCCTGGATGGAGTTATTCAGGAAGTCCTCATAGTGGGCGCCGTCGCTGGGCAGGAAGCCCTCCAGCAGATCCTTGGAGCCGTCCAGCTGGACCAGCACCTGAGCGCCATCGGGGATGGTCTCAAAGTAGCCAGCACCGTAGCCGTACAGGATGTCGTCGCCCTCGGCCACATAGCTGGCGTTGGTGGCGGTGACGGTGGGATAGGTCACATAGGCCAGAGCGTCCATGGCAGAGCCGTCCACAGTCTGACGGACCAGCTGGCCGTTCTCAAAGAGCTTGGCAGCGGAGCGGATGGCGGTGGAGCCATAACCGATGTAGGGAGTACCGTTCTTCACGGCTTCCAGAGCCTGAGCGTCCAGAGAAGAAGCGCCGATGATAAGGTCGGCCTCGGCGGCATTGTCGGTAACGGTGAAGCCCAGAACCTCCATGGCCTGACGGTCGTAGTTGTAGGCGGCGGCGCTGCCCACCAGAGAGGTGTAGACAAAGCCGGTGGAGTTGTTGGAGGGCTTGCCGGAGATGTAGATCACGGGAGCCTTAGAGAGAAGCTCGGCGGCGGGGGCGTCGGCCTTGGCAACGCCGATGCCGGAGATGACGTAGTCGTC
>DXGA01000200.1 GCA_019114165.1 Candidatus Flavonifractor merdipullorum
CTGGGTGTCCCCTTCGGTATCGTGGACCTCTCTCTGGCTCCCACACCTGCCATCGGCGACAGCGTGGCCCGTATTCTGGAGGAGATGGGCCTGGAGGTGTGCGGCACCCACGGCACCACCGCCGCGCTGGCCCTGCTCAACGACGCGGTCAAGAAGGGCGGCGTGATGGCGTCCTCCCATGTGGGCGGTCTGTCCGGCGCCTTTATCCCCGTCAGTGAGGATGAGGGTATGATCGCCGCCGCCCGTTCCGGCGCGCTGACCCTGGACAAGCTGGAGGCCATGACCTGCGTCTGCTCGGTGGGCCTCGACATGATCGCCGTCCCCGGCGACACCCCGGCCGAGACCATTTCGGCCATCATCGCCGACGAGGCCGCCATCGGTATGGTCAACTCCAAGACCACCGCCGTGCGCATCATCCCCGCCCCCGGCTGCAAGGTGGGCGACACGGTGGAGTTCGGCGGCCTGCTGGGCTCCGCGCCGGTGCAGCCCGTTCATCCCTTCTCCAGCGCCGACTTCATCGCCCGCGGCGGCCGCATCCCCGCCCCCATGCAGAGCCTCAAAAACTAAGGGCCTGTTATAAAATAGACTTATAGAAGATAGACCGGGCAGCCCGAAATAAAGGGCCGCCCGGTCTGTTTTTGCTTTGGAGAGGCATTCGGATTTCTCTTGACAAAACGGAGGAGATGGTCTATTATCTTTTTCGCTCAAATAAATAACATTGTTAAATAATAACGAGGTGAGATAATGGAACAACAGGAAGCGGACCAGGGCCGGGCCATGTTCCGGGCCATCCAGCGGTTCATGCACGCGGTAAGCGGTATTCCGTTGGGCGGCGAGCTGTCCCGCATGGAGTTTTTTACCCTCAACGTCCTGCTCCACCATCCGGACGCAGATGCCCCCATGTGCGTCTCAGAACTGGCCCAGGCCCTCCGCAGCCCGGGTCCCGGGGTCTCCCGCCTGCTGGGCAATCTGGAGCGCCGGGGACTGATCTGCCGCACGGTGGACCGGAAAGACCGGCGGAGCACCCAGGTGGCGCTCACGGAAGAAGGACGGCAGGCGTGCGGCCGCGCCATAGAGACCGTGGGAGACTACGCCAGTCAGGTGTTCCAAAAAATGGGGCAGACTGAAATGGAACAGCTGCTGACCCTGTGGGACCGGCTCTCCGGCATCATGGAGGAGGTCCGGCAGAATCAGGATGAAGGAGGCTCATTATGCTGAATATCTTGAAATACCTGAAAAAACATGTGGGCATGGTATTGCTCATCATCTGTCTGCTGATCGTGCAGGCGGCGTGTGATTTGAATTTGCCCCAGTATATGTCCCGTATTGTGGACGTAGGCATCCAGCAGTCGGGCGTGGAGCGGGTGACCCCCGACCAGATGCGCCCCGAAACGCTGGAAGCTTTGACCCTCTTCCTCTCGGACGAAGAGGAGGCCGTCTTGCGCTCCGCCTACGAGACAGAGGGCGACCTGTGCCGCCTTACCGTGACCGACGGTGACCAGCTGGACCAGTTGGACGGAATGCTCCGTCTCCCCATGGCGGCCCTCTATCAGATGGGCCAGCAGGGGATGACGCCGGAGCAGATGACCGCCATGGCCGCCGCCGCCCCTGACCGGCAGAGCGTGAAAGCGCAGATCGCCCAGTCCATGGAGACCATGACGGCCCAGCTGACCGGTGTCTCCGACACCATGCTGGACCAGACCGCCATTCTCTTTGTACAGCAGGAGTATACCGCCACCGGCGTGGATCTCAACCAGCTCCAGCAGAGCTATCTCATTTCCACCGGCACAAAAATGCTGGGGCTGACCCTTTTGATGATCGTGATGGCCATTCTGGCCAGTTTGCTGGCCTCCCGGGTGGCGGCCACGGTGGGCATGGAGCTGCGCGGTCAGGTGTTCCGCAAGGTCATCTCCTTCTCCAACGCCGAGATCGACCGCTTTTCCACCGCCTCCCTCATCACCCGCTCCACCAATGATATCCAGCAGGTGCAGATGGTCATGGTCCTCCTGCTGCGCATGGTCATCTATGCCCCCATTCTGGGCATCGGCGGCGTGATCCAGGTGGCCTCCACCGGTACCGGCATGGGCTGGATCATCGCCCTGGCGGTGGGCATCATCCTGGTGGTGGTGGCGGTGCTGATGAGAGTGGCCATGCCCAAGTTCAAGATCATGCAGACCATGGTGGACCGGCTCAATCTGGTGTCCCGCGAGACCCTGACCGGTCTCTCGGTCATCCGGGCTTTCAGCCGGGAGAAGTATGAGGAAGAGCGCTTTGAGGGCGCCAACCGGGACCTGATGCGCACCCAGCTCTTCACCAACCGCACCATGAGCATGATGATGCCCCTGATGATGCTCATTATGAACGGCATCTGCGTGCTCATCGTGTGGGCCGGCGCCCACGGCATCGACCTGGGCACCATGCAGGTGGGCGACATGATGGCCTTCATCACCTACACCATGCAGATCGTCATGTCCTTCCTGCTCATCGCGGTGGTGTCCATCATGCTGCCCCGTGCCGGCGTGTCGGCCAGCCGTATCCAGGAGGTGCTGGACACCCCCATTTCCATTCAGGACCCGGAAGAAAAGAAGAATCAGGACCAGGCCGTCGCCGAGTGGAAGGGCGAGGTTACCTTCGAGGATGTGTCCTTCCGCTACCCCGACGCACAGGCCGACGTGCTGGAGCACATCTCCTTTACCGCCAAGCCCGGCCAGACCACCGCCATCATCGGCTCCACCGGCTCGGGCAAGTCCACCCTGCTGAACCTGATCCCCCGGTTCTTTGATGTAAGCTATGGCCGCATCACCATTGACGGGGTGGATATCCGCCGTCTCTCCCAGCATAAGCTCCACGAGCTCATGGGCTATGTCCCCCAGAAGGGGGTGCTGTTCTCCGGCGATATCACCTCCAACCTGAAATTCGGCGGAGAAGATATCTCCGACTTTGACATGGTGCAGGCCGCCCGCATCGCCCAGGCGGAGTCGTTTATCGACGAAAAGCCGGAGGGCTATAAAGCCCCCATCGCCCAGGGCGGCTCCAACGTGTCCGGCGGTCAGAAGCAGCGGCTTTCCATCGCCCGCGCCCTGGCTAAGAAACCCAAGATCGTCCTCTTTGACGACTCTTTCTCCGCCCTGGACTATAAGACCGATGTGGCCCTCCGCCGGGCGCTGAGCGAAGAGCTCACCGACGTGACCGTCATCATCGTGGCCCAGCGCATTTCCACCATCCTCCACGCCCAGCAGATCATCGTCCTGGACGAGGGCAAGGTGGCGGGGATCGGCGACCATGAGACCCTCATGCGCACCTGTCCCACCTATCAGGAGATCGCCCGGTCTCAGCTTTCCGAATCCGAGTTAGGAGGTGTGGCACAATGAGCGAGCATCGTCAGGCCCCCCGCGGTCCCATGGGCCGTGGACACATGAGCACCGAACGTGCCAAGGATTTCAAAGGCGCGCTGCTGAAGCTGCTGCGCCATATGGGCGCCCATAGAGCCGCCCTGATTTTTGTGGCCATTTTCGCCATCGGCAGTACCATTTTCAACGTCATCGGCCCCAAAGTGCTCTCCAAAGCCACCACCGAGCTTTTTAACGGCCTGGTGGCCAAGGTGCAGGGCACAGGCGGCATCGACTTTGCCCTCATCGGCCGCATTCTGCTGATGCTGCTGGGGCTCTATCTGATCAGCGCCCTTTTCTCCTTCTTGCAGGGCTGGCTCATGAGCGGCGTCACCCAGAAGGTGTGTTACGGCCTGCGCCGTGACATCTCGGAAAAGATCCACCGCATGCCCATGAAATACTTTGAGTCCCGCACCGTGGGCGAGGTCCTTTCCCGCATCACCAACGACGTGGACACCCTGGGACAGAGTCTCAACCAGTCGGTGACCACCCTCATCACCGCCACCACCACCCTCATCGGCGTGCTGGTGATGATGCTCACCATCTCCCCCCTCATGACCCTGATCGTCTTCCTGATGCTCCCTCTCTCCGCCTTTCTGGTGTCGCTGGTGGTGCGGCGCAGCCAGAAATACTTTGTGGCCCAGCAGAAATACCTGGGCGTCATCAACGGTCAGGTGGAGGAGTCCTACGCGGGACACAATGTGATCCGGGCCTTCAACCGGGAGGAGGAGACCATCTCCGAGTTTGACACCACCAACGCCATCCTTTTCCGCTCTGCCTGGCTGTCTCAGTTCCTCTCCGGTCTCATGCAGCCCATCATGACCTTTGTGGGCAATCTGGGCTATGTGGCCGTGGCGGTGGTGGGCTCCATGCTGGCCGTCAGCGGGGCCATCGGCGTGGGCGACATCCAGGCCTTTATCCAGTACGTCCGCCAGTTCACCCAGCCCATCACCCAGGTGGCCCAGGTGTTCAATATGCTCCAGTCCATGGCCGCCGCCGCCGAGCGGGTCTTTGAATTCCTCTCTGAGGAGGAAGAGGACCAGACCGTGGAACAGCCCACCTCCATTGCCAACATCAACGGTCAGGTGACCTTTGACCATGTGCGCTTTGGCTACGACCCGGAAAAGACCATCATCCACGACTTCTCCGCCCAGGTGGAGCCGGGCAAGATGGTGGCCATCGTGGGCCCCACCGGCGCGGGCAAGACCACCATGGTCAAGCTGCTCATGCGGTTTTACGACGTGAACGACGGCGCCATCCGCATCGACGGCCACGACGTGCGGGACTTCAACCGTTCCGAGCTGCGGGAGCTCTTTGGCATGGTGCTTCAGGATACCTGGCTCTTCAAGGGCACCATTATGGAGAACATCCGCTATGGCCGTCTGGACGCCACCGACGAGGAGGTCATCGCCGCCGCCAAGGCCGCCCATGTCCACCACTTCATCCAGACCCTGCCCGGCGGCTACCAGATGGAGCTGAACGAGGACGCCTCCAACGTGTCTCAGGGTCAGAAGCAGCTTTTGACCATCGCCCGGGCCATTCTGGCGGATAACCGCATCCTCATTCTGGATGAGGCCACCTCTTCGGTGGATACCCGTACCGAACAGCTCATTCAGGAGGCCATGAACAACCTGATGAAGGGCCGCACTTCCTTTGTCATCGCCCACCGGCTGTCCACCATCAAGGGGGCGGACCTGATTCTGGTGATGAAGGACGGCGACATCATCGAGCAGGGCACCCACGAGGAACTGCTGGCCAAAAACGGGTTCTATGCCGGACTTTATAACGCCCAATTTGAGGACGCCGTCGAGGAAGTATAAAATCCCATTACTGCAAAAATAATTTCTATGGAAAATGCACTGCCAACATGGTATAATAAACCATAGTTTTATATTTCAGGACAAACGGAGACCGCTTGTCTGTGGTTGGATTGAGGTGCCTTTTTTGGAACAGCTTTATGAATGCATCAATTTTCTGCTGACGGTGTCCCAGCACGCAGTCTT
>DXGA01000201.1 GCA_019114165.1 Candidatus Flavonifractor merdipullorum
GGGGGTCCGCGACGCCACCGCCTTCGCCCCAGCCTGCCCCCAAAACCTGAGGGGGGGTCCCCCCCCCTTAATGCTGCCCCTATGGCTGAGCGATAACCTGGAGGCGGCTGGAGCGTATGTGGCAGCTCAGAGCGAGGACTGCCTGTATCTGAACCTCTACACGCCGGAGAAGAATCTGGCCGATCCTCAGGGCAAATATCCTGTCATGGTTTGGATCCACGGCGGCGCCAATGACCACGGCTACGCCTCCGAGATGGAGTTCAACGCAGCCGAACTGGCCAACCAGGGCATCATCGTGGTGGAAGTTCAGTACCGCGTGAATATCTTCGGCTTCCTGGCCCTGCCTGAGCTCACCGCAGAGGGCAACGGTTCTTCCGGCAACTACGCCATGCTGGACATCGTCAAGTCTCTGGAGTGGGTGCAGGAAAACATTGCGGCCTTCGGCGGCGACCCCGACGCTGTGACGGTGGCCGGTCAGTCCGCAGGCGCCAGCAACACCGCGGCCCTGCTCTCCATGCCCGCGGCGGACGGCCTCTATGACCGGGTCATCATGCAGAGCAGCGGCAGCCTGGCCGCGCCCAGCCTGACCCCGCTGGCCGACGCCGAAGCCAAGACCAAAGCCGCCGTCACCACCGCCTTCGGCAAGGAGATGACCCTGGAGGAGCTGCGCGCCCTGCCGGCGGAGAAACTGATGGACCCGGCGGTGTACAGCACCCTCTGGAATGCCTGCCGGGGCAACAAGGACGACGGCAAGACCTTCCGTACCGGCGCGCCTGACTTTACCGGCATCGACGTGATGATGGGCAGCTGCTCCGATGAGATGACCTCGCTGGGCGGCACGCCTACCGGAACGCTGGACACGGACAAATTCTATGCCGATCTGAAGGCCAAATGGGGCAACCTCTATGACGTCTATGACGCCGATACCCTCTTTGCCATGACCGATCCCGACATGGACGACGCCACCGAGGCTTACCGCATGAATATGCGCATTGGCGGCGAGGAGTGGCTGGTCCGCAACCGGATCAACACGCTCAAGACCGTGGCCTCCGGCGTCCAGAACCTGGACAGCGCCTACATCTATTATTTTAACCAGATGCTTCCGCCCCACGATAACAATGAGATCGTCACCTGGGATGAGAGCTTCTACGGCTCCTTCCACTCCTCTGAATTGTGGTACATGTTCGACTCCATGCGGGACGACATCGCCGGCCAGCGGGCCTGGACGGAAGCCGACCACGCTCTGGCCGACGTGATGTCCCAGTGCTGGGCCAATTTTGTCAAGACCGGCGACCCGGGCAACGGCTGGAAGCCCTGCACCTATGAAAATAACGGCGGCTTCATGCACTTCGCCGACGGCAAGGCCACCTTCCGTACCGAGCTGCCCAACGGAAGAGACGACCTCTATATGGAGGCCGAAATGATCAAGCAGGGCCTGACCGAGGAAGACATCGGTGGCGCTGAGGATGTGGCCAAGGACTTCAAGGCCGGTAACTACGAGGGCATGAATTACCGCTATTTCGAGCCTGTTCAGGCCAAGGAGGACGGTTCCTATCCTCTGGTTCTCTTCCTCCACAGCGAGAAGGAAGCCGGTACCGACAACCTGGCCCAGCTGAACAATAAGGGTGCGACCCTATGGGCCGAGTCCGCCAACCAGGCCAAGAATCCTGCCTACGTTCTGGCGCCTCAGAACCCCGACGCCAACGGCTGGAATGTGGCCCAGGTGAAGGCCCTGCTGGATGACTTCGTAAAGAACCATCCCAATGTGGATACCAAACGCATCTATGTCCAGGGTATGTCTATGGGTGGTACTGCCGTCTGGGAGATGATCGCGGCTTATCCCACCACCTTTGCCGCCGCCATGCCCATCTGCGGCTCCGTCTCGGCCGAGCTGCTGGCCAATACCTCCGCGCTGGCCGCGCTGAAGAATCAGCCCATCTGGGCTTTCCACGCTGCCGACGACAAGACTACGGCGGAATCCAATACCAGCAATATGATCGCCGCCCTCAAGGCCAACGGCAGCGCCTGCGCCAAGTATGAGGTCTACTCTGCCGGCTCCATCACCCCCGACGCCCACTGGGATCTGGCTGACCGGGTGTATGGCATCGGTACTCCGTACAACTGGCTCTTCGCTCAGTCTCTGGCCAAGACCCAGAACGGTACCATTGACCCCTCCATGACCTTCACCACCGAGACCATCTCCGAGGAGAAGGGCATCACCGCCGTCTGGGACTACGAGCTGGGCAAGATCTACGTCATCAACCCTGACAAGACCAAGAACGCCGTCCTCGTCGACACCGCCATGGGCGGCTACGGCAAGGCGGATCTGTACGGCTACCTGGTGGAGAACGGCCTGGTATCCAAGGATCAGACCATCGATGTGGTGCTGACCCACAACCACGGCGACCACATCATGGGTCTGCCCTCTCTGGCCGCATCCGAAAAGCTGGGCGAGCTGTACATCCACGAGCTGGATGCCCCCAGCGTCGTGAAGGCTGACTACATTGACCTGAACAACGTCACTTACATCAAGGAAGGGGACACCATTCCCACCGGCGGCAGCGAGCTGGAAGTCTATGAGGTTCCCGGCCACACCCAGGGCTCCGTGGTCTTCTTCTATGGCAACGACTACATCTTCACCGGCGACGCCATCGGCTCCGGCGACGTGTGGATGACCGCCACTTCTGTGGAGGAATATCTGCCCTACGTCAAGCGCTTTGCCGACGAGGTCAACGCCCGCGAAGCCGCCGGCGCGGACTTCACCATTTACACCGGCCATGCGGAAAACTATGCGCCTTTCACCAGCGCATATCTCAATAACATGGTCAAGTGCGCCGAAGGTACGGTAAACGGCACCATCACCCCCGGCGTCTACACCCGCCGCGACGGCAGCTATGCCACCTGTGGCAACGCCAACATCTATTTCAACGATGCCACCACCAATGTTGTCATGAACGCTCAGGTGGAGACCACCGGTCAGAAGGTGGTCAGCATCGAGCTGACCTTCCCCACCGCCGCAGAGGCCCAGGCCGCTGCCAAGGGTAAGTTCACCGTGACCGCCAACCGCAGCGCCGTCACTGACGAACTGAGCGACAAGAACACCCGCACCGTCACCGGCACGACCGTGGACGGCACTACCGTCACTCTGGCGCTGGACGTCAATGACACCAACGCCGGTACCTGCTACTATACCGCTTCCACCGGCACCGTCCGCTATGCGCTGAGCTATACCGTGGCTCAGGGCGACAAGACCTGGACCGTCCAGGCCATGCGGGACGCCATCGTGGATCACTTTGAAAAGGCAAGCTACGATTACACCGCCGGTGGATATGATGTGGATTACCGCTACTTCGACCCCACCGACAACGGTTTCCCCGTTGCTGAGGATACCTATCCTCTGATCCTCTTCCTGCACGGCTCGGGTGAGAGCGGCAATAACAACACCTCTCAGCTCATCGCCAACAAGGGCGCCACTGTCTGGGTGGAATCCGACCATCTGGACCGCAATCCTGTCTATGTAGTGGCTCCCCAGCGCTGCGCCGATATGACCAGCGGCTGGGACACCAAGGCGGTCAAGGCTCTGCTGGACGACTTCATCGCCAATCACCCCAACGTGGACATGGATCGGATCTACATCCAGGGCCTGTCCATGGGCGGCATGGGCACCTGGAAGCTGATCCTGGATTATCCCACCTACTTTGCCGCCGCCATTCCCATCTGCGGACGGGTAGCCGATGAGAGCTACTATGAAAACGGCGGCGCGGCCTTCGACGCCCTGCGCTATCTGCCCGTCTGGGCGGCTGTGGCGGCTGACGACTCCGGAGCCCTGGCCGGCGGCACCGCCAAGGCGGTCAAGGCCCTCCAGGATCACGGCAACAAGACCGTGAAGTACTACGAGTATCTGCCCGGCTCCGTGACCCCCAACCCCCACCACTCCTGGGAGAAGGTCTACGAGGACGAGGAGATCTACAACTGGCTCTTTGAGCAGAATAGGAAACGCACCAACAACGGCACCACCAACGCTTCTCTGACCTACACCATGACTGACCTGGGCGACGGCGTCAAGCGGGTGCTGGACTGGCACGTGGATCCCATCTGGGTCCTCCAGGATGGCAATGAGGTCCTGGTCATCGACACCGGCATGGGCAGCGGCAACCTCTATGATTACCTCATGGCCAATGCCATCGAGAATCCTGAGACTGCCAAAATCGATCTGGTTCTCACCCATAACCACGGCGACCACATCGCCAAGCTGGGCGACTTTGTGGGCAAGGCCAACGTGGAAAAGGTCTACATCGGCGCCGACGACAGCGCCAGCGTGATCAAGATGCTGGGCGACGACGCCTCCAAGGTGGTCACCGTCAAGGACGGCGACACCATCCCCTACGGCAAGCACACCGTCAAGGTCATCGACGTGCCCGGCCATACCGCCGGCTCGGTGGTCTACCTGGTGGACAACAGCAAGCTCTTCACCGGCGACGCCATCGGCACCGGCTATGTCTGGATGCAGATCGGCGTGACCACCATCGCCGAGTATGTGGATGCTCTGGAGCACCTCAACGCGGCAGTGAAGGGTCTGGACCTGACCATTTACGGCGGCCATATGCAGAACCGCTATACCCTCACCGACCAGTATGTCCGTGACATTCTGGAGTGTGCCAAGGGCATCGTGGACGGCTCTCTGGAAGGCGTGCAGTATCTGCGCGGCAACGTGACCGACGCCAAGATCGCCACTTACGGCACTGCCAGCATCGTCTATGATCCCGATAAGATCGGCACCCAGGTCATCGTCGGTCCCTCCGTCGACCATGACAAGGACGATGACGAGACCGATGTGGAAGAGCCCGAGACTCCGCTCAACCCCACGCCTGACAGCTTTACCGACCTGCCCGACAACCACTGGGCCATGGACGGCATCACCTACGTGCTGGAAGAGGGCCTGATGAACGGCACCAGCAGCACCACCTTCTCCCCCGACGCGCAGATGACCCGCGCCATGCTGGTGACGGTGCTCTACCGCATGGCGGGCGAGCCTGAGGTCAGCGGCAGCGCCGACTTTGTGGACGTGGCCGACGGCCAGTGGTATACCAAGGCTGTGATCTGGGCACAGGACAAGGGAATCGTGGAAGGCATCGGCGGCCAGCGCTTCAATCCCGAGGGTCAGATCACCCGCGAGATGCTGGCTGAGGTCCTGTACCGCTACACCGAGGCCTCCAAGCCCGCCAGCAACGGCATTTCCAATTATCCCGACGGCGGACAGGTTTCCGCCTGGGCTGTGGACGGCATGAACTGGGCTGTGGCCCAGGGCGTGATCCGTGGCCAGGGCGACGGCAATCTGGCTCCCGCCAAGACTGCGACCCGTGCAGAGATTGCAACCATTCTCCAGCGTATGACGGCGGTGTAATAGGCCGTCTTCGGGCCTCCGCGTCAGAGAATTGCCTCTGTCGCGGAGGCCTTTTCCACTGTTCTGCGCATAGGATAAGGAGTGTTTTATATGGACGCAGCAAGACCGCACAACGGCATCAACCAGGCCCTCCAGCAGCAGCTCAATTTAAGCCTGATTTTACGGATGTTATGGAAAGAAGGAACCTGTTCCCGGGCAACGCTGTCCAGGCTGTCCGGATTACAGCGTCCCACCATTTCCAACATCATCCGGGACTGCATCCAATGCGGGCTTGTGGTGGAACAGGGGCTGATGGAAGGAGAAAAGGGCCGCCGTTCCATCGGCATTGCCATCAACGGGGACCGGTACCGGGTGATCGCGGTCAAGGTCTCCCGCCGGGTCTGCTCGGTGATGCTGATGGGACTTTCAGGGGAGTGCTATGAAAAGGAGCGCTTTCCTATCACCCAGCAGGAGGATGCCACCATTACCATTGCCAATCTGCGCACCCACATTGCTCAGATCATCGCCCGCAATCCCCAGTGTCAGGTGTTGGCGGTGGGCATGACGGTGCCCGGCCCCTTCAAGCGGGAGAATGAGGAGATCATTTTCGTGACCAACCTGGTGGGCTGGGAAGGGGTCCACCTGATGGAGGAGCTGAAAAAGCTGGGAAATATCCCGGTGTTCGTAGGCAACGACGCCAATGCGGCGGCCTCCGCCTGCCTGTGGAAGAGCGGTAACCAGCCCGGTACGGCGGATCTGGTGTACATCATCGCGGGCTATGGCATAGGTTCGGGCATCGTCTCCCACGGACGGCTGCTCACCGGCAGTCTGGGCATTGCCGGTGAGATCGGCCATACTTCCATCTGCTACGACGGACCCAAATGCGAATGCGGCAACCGGGGCTGTCTGGAGTGCTACTGTTCGGCGCTGGTGCTGGAGCGGAACCTGCAAAGCCGGCTCAATACCGGGGAAGCCAGTGTGTTGGAGGCGGTATCGGGACACCTTACCTGGGAGGCGATTCAGAAGGCCATCCGGGGCGGCGATGAGATGGCCACCCGGGAGTTTGTGCAGGTGTGCCGCTATCTGGCGGTGGGCATCGTCAACCTCATCAATCAATATAACCCCTCAAAGGTGGTGGTAGGCGATTTGCTGGCCCAATTGGCACCGGATCTTTTGTTGGACACCGTGCGCACCCATGTATGCAGTTTGGTGCGTCCATCCATCTGGGAGAACCTGACCATTGAACTGGATAGCATGGAAGAAGACCCTATTTTACTGGGCGCGGGTCTTCTGGCAGTGGAGCAGGTGCTGGAGCGTCCGGCAGCCTTCATCCCCGATATGCCCCGGTGAATGTTCCGATGTGAAGCAATGATGAAAAAAGAAAAAACAAGGCCCCGGATCCATGTGGATGATCCGGGGCCTTGCCTATGCTATGGATATGGGGTTAATGTTAGCGGACGAAGCTGTAGTTATACAGCATCTGAGCCACTTCGGCGCGGGAAGCGGAGCCCTGGGGATCCAGGGTATTGTTGCCCTTGCCGGAGAGGATACCGTTGACCACTGCCCAGGTCACAGCGTCGGTGGCCCAAGAGGAGACCTTGTCGGCATCGGTGAAGATCAGCTTCAGCTCGTCCACCTCGGGGCTGCCGGCGTCACGGTAGAGCATGACGGCCAGCTGCTCGCGGGTGATGAGACCATTGGGGTTGGTGCCGTCGGACACGCCGTTGGTCTTGGCCCACTCCATGCCCTTGGCGTACCAGGGGTTGCTGCCGGTGGTGTCGGCGCCGTTCATACGGGCCAGCACGGTCATCAGCATGGCGCGGGTGGAGGTGGCGGAGGGAGCAAAGGTGGTGTCAGAGGTACCGGTGAAGAGACCCTTTTCGGCCACATAGCGGATGGAGTCGCTGGCCCAGTGGTTGAGGGCCACGTCGTCGAAGGAGACAGCCTGCTTGGCGCCGGGCAGAACGGTGCGGTAGTCAGCCATCATCTCGTCGGGATCCTTGGTGCTGATGGGCTTGAGGGTGTAGGTGTACTCGTAGGTCTGATTGGCGGGGATCTGGTACTTGGTCAGAGGCATGGCACCCCAGGAGTTGTCGCCGCCCAGACCCATCTGGACCTGGTTGAGGCGCAGGGTGATGTCCTGATCCTCGGGGAGCATGTAGGAGTGGAGGGTGTTGCTCAGCTGCTCGGGCGTGTAGCGCAGGGCGTTGAACTCCATGGTGTTGCCCTCGGCCTTGGCCAGCAGGCCCACGCCGTCATCGTTGGTGAGGCTCACCCAGCGGACGTCGGTGCGGTTACCGGTCTCCTGGGGCTTGATGTAGTCCACGAAGAAGTCGTCCACGTTCTTCTGATAGACGCCAACCTGATAGCCGGTCTGGCGGTCGATGTAGTTTTCATCGGGGCCCTTGCCGTACCAGGTCACGTTGTCGAACTCCTTGGGGATGGTGAGCATGTTGCCCACCTCGGGGATCATGGGCAGGTCCTCGCCAGGGGTGAGGGTGGAGGTGACGCGGACGTCGCCGGTGCTGAAGACGGTGTAGACCTGCTTGTAGTCAGAGGTGTTCTCGGTGGGCAGGGTGGAGGTGACGGTGAAGGTGACGGTGTTGGCGTCCACCTCATCCACGGTCACGTTGACCACGCTGCGCTGGGCGCCGGCATAGCGCCAGGTGCTCAGCTGCAGGGGGGAGTAATAGCCCCAGTCGCTGTCGGTGGGCGCGCGCCAGAAGTTGGGGATGGGGCCGCTCTCGATGAGCTCGGTGCCCTGATACTGGAAGGAACCGATGGTGCCGGTCTGCTTGTTGAAGGTGAGGACGAAATCATCGCCGGTCACGGTGGTGAGGGTGTCGGTGTCCTCCACGGTGAGAGGAGCTTCCTTGGACAGGTCCACCTGAGCGGGAGCGGCGGTCTCGAAGGGCACCTGGAACTGCTCCATGGCGACTTCGTGGCCGGCCTCGGCCCAGGAGGTGTCAGCCTTCAGGGTGAAGCTGATGTTGAGGAAGTACTCAGCGCCGGGCTTGGTGGCAACGGTCTGCATGGGGATCTGAACGGTCTTGGTGGCCTGAGGCGCCACGTTCAGCTGGTCGGCGGTGAAGCTGCCGCTCTGGATGGGATTGCCGTCCTCCACCAGAGTCCAGGTGGCGTTGAACTCGTTGAGGTTGGTGAAGAAATACTTGTTTTCCAGGGTCACTTTGCCGTTGAGCACGTCGGGGGCGGTGATCTTCACGTTCTGATAGACCTTCTTGACCTCCATCAGCTCGGGCTGGACGGTACGGTCAGCGGAGACCAGACCGTTGGCGCAGAAGTTCTTGTTGTTGGGCGCGCCCTCGGGCAGGGGAGCCCAGTCGCCGCCAAAGCTGAAGTAGGTGTCCTGATCGTAGCTCTGCTTGGTGGTGGAGTCGAAGTCCAGCCACACCACGGTATTCTCGTCGGGAGTGCGCTTGGTGTCGTTGAGCTCGTCGCCGGTCAGGGCGCGGTTATAGATGCGCACCTCGTCGATGAGGCCGGAGAAGGTGTTGGGGACGTTGGGGTTCTGGGCGTCGAAGGCCACGTCGGCGCCAATGCCCACGGCGTTGCCGCCAAAGGCCACGCCATGGCTATCGGTGGCGGTGGCGACTTCCTTGCCGTCCAGGAAGAGACGCAGGGTGCTGCCGTCGAAGGTGCCGGCCACATGGTGCCAGTTGTTGGCCCAGTCGGCGGGGGTATCCACGGAGGCGACGACCTTGGTGTAAACGCCGTTATCGTCGTCCCACTGGGTATTATAGATGTAGAACTCCAGCTTGTCGGACACCACTTCCCGGGTGGCGTCGTCATACATGAGCTGGCGCTTGAGGCCGTAGGACTCGGTGCACATCCAGGAGTCGTTGCCCTTCATGATGATGGGCATGGTCTGCACGCTGTCGTCGGGCTTGACCCAGGCTTCCAGGGTGAAGGCCTGCTTGCCGCTGAAGACCAGGGCGGGATCGTTGTAGCAGACCGCGTAGCCGTCCATGGCCTTGCCGGAATGGCCGCCGCTCTTCAGCTCGCCTTCCAGGGTGACGGTGATGTCCTTGCCCTCGTTGTCCAGGAGATAGTCGTCGGGCACTTCCTGCTGGATGGTCTGGTCCACCCAGTCCCAGATGAAGGCGCCCTGCCAGTTGTCATAGCGGTCGTAGACGTTCCAGTAATCCTGGAGGTTGCCGACGCCGTTGCCCATGGCGTGAGCGTACTCACACTGCATGGCGGGCTTTTCGCCGTACACACCGTACCACTCGATGGGGTTCTTGGTCTTGTCGTCGATGCCCAGGCTGGTGATGCGGCGGTACATACGGGACCACACGTCCACCTCGGGGATGTCGCGGTGGCCTTCGTAGTGCACCAGGCGGGTGCTGTCCAGCTCCTTACAGAGCTTGCCCAGCTCGGCCCAGGTGTCGCCGTTGTAGGACTCGTTGCCCAGGGACCACATCAGGATACAGGGATGGACCTTGCTGCGCTCGATGGTGGAGGTCATGCGGTCCTTACAGGCCTCGATCCACAGCTCGTCGCTCTGGGGGATGTAGTCGTTGAGGCCGTGGGACTCGATGTTGGCCTCGTCGATCATGTACAGGCCGTACTCGTCGCACAGCTCATACCAGCGGGCCTGGTTGGGGTAGTGGGAGTTACGCACGGCGTTGATGTTGTGCTGCTTCATGAGCTTGATGTCTTCGATCATGCTCTCTTCGGAGATGCTGCGGCCGTGCTCCGGCTCGGTCTCGTGGCGGTTGACGCCCTTGAGCACGATGGGCTGACCGTTGACGGTGAACTGGGCCTTGTTGGTGCCCTTGTTGATGATCTCAATCTCACGGAAGCCCGCGTTGCAGCCGGCAGTCTCCACCACGGCGCCGGTCTCGTCCTTCAGAGCGAAGACCAGCTGATAGAGGTTGGGATGCTCGGCGGACCACTTGGCGGGATTGGTCACCTGGAAGGTGTGGGTCACATGGGCCTCACCGTCGGTGAAGGTGACGGGCAGGGTCTCCTTCACCACTTCCTTGCCGGCGGCATCAAAGAGGATGGCGTCCACGGTGTAGCCGGTGGGCGCGGTCTCGCCGTAGCTGCGGAGGGTGGTCTCCACAAACAGATCGGCGTCGGTGTAGGTCTCGTCCAGATCGGTGGTGTAGTTGAAATCAAAGATGGCGGCGTCGGTGTCCTTGGCGTACAGGAAGACGTCACGGAAGATGCCGCTCAGACGGATCATATCCTGATCTTCCAGGTAGCTGCCGTCCGACCAACGGTAGACCTGGAGAGAGATGGAGTTTTCCTGACCGGCGGGCTTGAGGTACTTGGAAATATCAAACTCGGAAGCGGTGTAGCTGTCCTCGCTGTAACCAACGTATTCACCGTTGACCCACAGATAGAAAGCGGACTCCACGCCCTGGAAGGAGACAAAGACTTCCTTGCCGTCCCAGTCCTTGGGGGTGGTGAAGGTGCGGCGGTAGTGGCCCACGGGGTTATAAACGGTGGGGGAGACGCCCACGGGCGGCACTTCCACGCCTTCCCAGGGCAGGCGGGTGTCGGTGTACTTGGGGTAATCGTAGCCTTCCGTCTGCCAGTTGGAGGGCACCTGAATGGTGTCCCAGCCGTTGACGTTGTAATCGGCCTTGTAGAATTCGTTGTTGCGCTCGTGGGGGGTTTCCACATACAGGAACTTCCAGGGGCCGTTCAGACTCTGCTGATTGACGATTTTGGCATCATCCCGGACCCGGGCATCCTCCACCGTGGCAAAGGAAGAGAAGCTGGTGTGGGCGTCTTCCCGGTTGACCTGGAATACGCCGCGCTGATCATACCACTCTTCGCCGGCAAACTTGGAACCGTTGGGATCGGCGGGGGCCGCAAGATCGGTGACAGTCTGGCTGGAACCGTCCCCATCAGCCAGGGCGGTGGTCACGAAGCAACCGCCCAGCATGCTGATACTCAGCGTCGCGGCCAGCAACCGCCTGGGCAGAGCATGTCTTTCCTTACTCATCTTTCCTATTCCTCCTACTTTGACCTTTATTTTCACGGCAGAACTGTCCGCCGCTGAAAAACATAAAACTTAAAATTTTTCAAAAATAACAGTATAATTAAAGCACGTTACAAAGGAAGAAACAAGTATCCAGCTATACAAAAAAAGCTTTTGGTTTTTGTATATTTCATAAAAAATCTTAAGATAAATTAGATTGTAAATGGAATAAATAGAAAATAAAGGTAGTATAAGAATCTGAAATACACAAAAAACATATGGTGAAAAACCAAGAATAAGATAAAAATGCAAAAAGAGGAGAGCGCAAACGGAAAGGGCGGCGGCGGAAAAGAAAGAGGTGGTTTTTCCTTAAAACGAAGAAAGGAGGTGAATGCGTATATAGTTTTTTAAGAAATAATGTATTTGATAGAAAGACAAAAGTGGCTCCGGAGGATACGACGCGACATGAAAGGCAGGGAGTGTTGCTTTTGCAGAGGGGAGAGAGTGTATGAAAAGAATGTATGCCTGATGAAATGGAGTTTTCCGCTTCTGACGCTGTGGGAATCCGGCTCCGGGACTTTGCCACGGGCTGCGTTGGCTTTCTTACCGAAGTTCCCACCGGTGAAACCAGACGGACAGAATAGCCGAACGCAAAACCCGCCTGTCTTCGGAGCGCTCCGGAGACAGGCGGGTGATATACTACTATTATATATAGTGTAGGAAGGAAATCAGGAGAATTCATCCAACAGGAAATACAGCCGCTTCAGGCTTTCCTCCTCGCTGAGGACGGCGGGGTGGTCGATGAGGGAGGCAAAGTAGTCATAAATGGCGCCGGAAATAATGGGCTCCTGAATATCCACCGAGGAAATAGCGGTATCGGACAGAGGGGTAACGAAAAGCGCGTGGGTGCTGTTCTGCATCACGGTACATTCCAAGGTGGGGGAGAAGGGAAGCACTGCCGGATCGTAAAGAGCCACATGATAGCCGGGGATGGTACGTACCGCGTCCAAAAAGCTGCGCAGCAGCATGCGGCGCTCTTCCAACGTAAGAGGGGAATAGAGTCCGGGGGGCAGATCCAGAAAACGCCCGGTGGCCATGAACCGGCGGACGCCGGACTCGGTGGTAAAATGCCAGGTGGTCTGAAGGGCGCACAGGGTATGGGAGATCGACACCTGCTGCATGATCTTTTCCACAAACCGGTCCCGATCGGGGATATGATGGGAGAGGACCCGGTCGCAGATATCGGAGGTGAGGAAGGGGACGTAGCAAAAATCAGGGGTGAGGATCATGCTCTTTTCCCGGGAGGCGGATTCCATGTCGTGATAAAAGTGCTGGAGGGAGTCCAGGTAGGCGGGCAGACCGCTGACGGGACGCATCAGGGGGGGACAGTGTTCCAGACACTCCTGGAAGCGGGCTTCCAGCATACGGTAGTGATCGCCGCCCGCCGGACAGCACAGCGCGGTGGTATAGTCGGCGGTGAAGAGGATGCCGGCGGAGCTGGTCAGCAGCAGACCGGGAAAAAGGGCCATTTTGCCGGAAATGGACTGAGCGGCGCCGTAGTAGTAGTGGGCGGAGTAATTGGGCAAGTTGAGGAGCAGGGGGAGCAGAGCGGCAAAGAGACCGATGGTCTGGTCCTCTTCGGCGGGGCGGTTGGGGAAACAGACGATCTGGGTCACCTGCATCTGGGGGGCATGGGCGGTCTGGACCTGGAGCAGTTCCAGTAAAAAGGGATCGTTGGGCTGAGCGATGATGCGGAACTGCCCGCCCGACAGCGAACACTCCTGATCCAGCAGCGCTTTGATGAGGGTGTGGACCTGATGGCGTCCGGTGCAGATTTCAGGCAGATGCTCCATGCGCACCGAGTTCTGAAAGGCCAGCGCAGGGGGAGGCAGCTGCCCCACCGACTCCAGCATCTGGCGTACGGCGGCCCGGCGCTGATAAGTGGACTCGCCCACCCGGGCGATTTCATAGGCTTCCCGCAGGGCGTCGGACTCGTGCTTGGACAGCGCCAGAGCGCGGACCAGCAGATTTACCATGTCGGCGGAAGACGGATTCCGCTTTCCGGTGGTGATACGATACAAAAAAGAATATTCAATACCGGTCTGGACAGAGAGCTGGCGGATGGTAACGCCACGCCGCGTGATATAGTCTTTGAGCTGATCGGAGAATACAGACATAATTCCCTCCTTAACCGCAGATCCGACAAAAGGGATGACGGTTGGACAGATAAGTGGATTTTAGTATACCAAAGAGAACGGAGGGTGAAAAGGAAAATCACACCGTTTCTGGATTTTTTATTGGAAGATCAAAAAAGATAAAAAAATAGACGGCTCTTTGTCAGAGCCGTCTATTTTGGCAGCGGGTGAAGGATTC
>DXGA01000202.1 GCA_019114165.1 Candidatus Flavonifractor merdipullorum
GACTTCCAGGCACTCAGGCCGCACCTGGACGAGATCATTGACGATTTGGACGAAAACGCTCTGGTCACCCCCTTCATGACCCACATACTCAATGGCTACGACCAGTGGCAGAGCGACGACGACGGCAAAATCGGCCCATATATCAGCCGCTACATGGAACAGACCTTCGGCAGCGCGGTCAACCGCTCTTTGCAGGATCATCTCTTTGACCGCTATCCCGACGCCGGCGGCAATCCATACCTGCTCTCCGAAGCGGTGGAGCGGGACATCCTCTCCCGGCTTCATCAGGACGCCTTCCCCATGTTCCTGTGCAATCCCGCGTTTGACCTCTCCGATCCCACCGTCACTTATGAGCAAAGCCAAATTCTGTCACCCTCCACCGCCCCGGCCGTACAGAGCGCCGCCTCTGCCTTTCGACAGGCCAACTCTGCATACGTGGTCTATCAGACCAGATATCATAACCGCATCTCTGTCATCCGATGCTTTTCAGGCGTACCGCTCTATGCCTGCGGGGCCCTTTGGATGTGGAAGCACGCCTATGACAACATGGACGAGCCATATATCCACCTCTACGCCCACACCGGCCGGGGTATGGACGGCTCCAGAGACTGGTATACCTTCCTCCCCGATCCGGTCCCGGTCTCCTGCACGCCCCACCGCTCCCCTGACCAGGAGGCGCTTCTGGACCTCTACCGCCGGGGCGAAGAGGCCGGTATCATCGGCACCAACCATCGGGATTCTCTCGTCCTCTTTGAGACCCCTCCGCTGGTCCTGCCCGACTATGGGCCGGAGGACTTTTGGAAGGATCACGTCTTCCAGTTTGTCCCCTTCGATGCCGCTCGAACGGCTCTGCGTCAGCGGCTGAATGATTTTTGCAGCCATATCCCCGTGCAGGAAGAACACCCGCTGAAAGACGACGGAGACCGGCGATTGGGAAACGCAGTGGTGGCTCAGGTGCGGCAGGACCATTTCCTTCGCTTCCCTGTCCTTCAGCAGATTTTGCGGGAGGAACTGGAAAAACTGCGTACTCTCCAGGAAGCACTCCAGCGGTTGGATGCCATTGGGGAGGAACTCTCCCGGTATCGCCCTGATCTGGAGGACTTTTTTGATATGCTGTTTTATGGTATGCTGGACTGTACCGACAGTATGGGCCAGCCCGCCTATAACGCAAAGACCAGCCGTATCCTCTTCCGCTACACTAACCAGGATGGGCTGCCGGACTGTCAGCTGCTGACCCGGGAAGGCGACCCGGATCTGCCGTACAGCCGGTTCTTCCCCTTCTATCAGGCTTTTCTGTCCTACCACGCGCTGCCGGAAGCATCTCCTGTCCGTCAGGAAATGCAGTTTCTCCTCCAGCAGCGCCGGGCAGCTCCCCTCCCTCCGGAAAGCACCCCTATCCTCTCCCAGCTCAAAGAGGCCTGGAACCCTCAGTCCATCCAAACGATGGGATATCTTCTTTGTGACCTCCCCACGCCTCAAGAGCGGGAGGACGTCCGCTATTTTTATACCCAGCTGGTGGAACATCTCCAGACATTCACCAGTCCCTGCTGACCATGTTTCCCCTGACAGGCTGTCCGGGGCGTCCCCCGGACGGCTTTTCACTATTTACGAGAGAGAAGGTTGTATGTTATGACGTATGAATCCCTGCTGCTCAACTATGGCGGCGGCATCATCTCCTCCAGCAAGCAGTCCAAGCAGTACGCCGGCGCGGCGGCGGTGGCCATCGGCATCGGCGGTACCGGTGTGGCCGCCCTGGCTGAACTCAAGCGCAAGGTCTACCAGCAGCTCATCCCTGATAACCCCAACGATCCTGTGCCCCGCTACGACCACATCCAGTTCCTGGCCATCGACTCCGATGAGGACGTCATTGCTAAGATGAAGGGCAAGGCCCGCATCAACGGCTCTTCCGAGTTTTTCTCCATCAGCAATCCCCACCTGAAGGCCGCTTTAGGCGGCAAGGACGTCATCCGCAAAAATCCCCTGCTCAACTGGATGGAGATCGATAAAATCAACAGCCTCCTCTCTCCCCAGGGCGCCGGCGGCATCCGGCAGGTGGGACGCTACCTCCTTTTGAGCAAGGCCGCCGCTCTCAAAACCAGAATCGAAGAGAAGTGTACCACCGCCCTGCGCGGTCTGGACTCCCCTTCCCTGGACATCTACATCTTCGCCGGTATCTCCGGTGGTACCGGCTCGGGCTGTTTCCTGGACACCTGCTACATCGTGCGTAAGGCCCTGGAGGACAAGGGCTGGGCTTCTTCGGGCAATATCATGGGCTTCTTCTTCCTGCCCGACGTGGTGGCCTCCAAGCCTGAGGTAGCCGCCAACGCCGCCTGTGTGGCCTATAACCACTCCAACGGCTACGCCGCCATGAAGGAGCTGGACTATCTCATGGACCTGAAGTCGGGCAACGATTTCTTCCAGCAGAACTACGGCGCTTTCTCGGTGGACACCCAGGAGCCGCCGGTGGACCTCTGCCACCTCATCTCGGCCACCAAGTCGGACGGCACCGTCCTGGCCAACGGCTTCGGCTACGGCATCCATGTGGCCTCCGACTATGTCATGTCCTATCTGGCGGACGTGGATCTGGGCGGCGTCACCGCCGGTGAAGAGGACGGCGGTCTCACCATGCGTGGCCACCTGGCCAATGTGACTAAGGGCGTGTCCACTCTCTCCCGCCGGCACGGCTCCAACCTCTCCTATCATGTGCTGGGCGCCGCCAACGCCGAGATCCCCATGACTCAGATCGCCACCTATCTGGCCGCCGGCTTCTACCGCCGCTTCCAGGAGAGCATCGGCCGGGAAACGACGGTCATCACCAAAAATGTGGTGGATGACTGGGTACGTAAGCTGGGCCTCACCGCCGATCAGGTGTATAATGAAGTGGTCAAGGGTTGCGATACCCTGGTGCTCCCCGATATCGACCTGCAGATCCTGGCCTCGGAGGGCATCATCCCCAGAGGCCATGCACCCCAGTGCTGGGTCACGCCGGGCGACGCCTGGCGGGATAAGTGCAGCGGCAAGCGGGAGCAGAACCGCTCGGCCCTCAACGCCCCGCTGACCGTCTTCGACTTTGAAAAGGTCACTTCCGACTCCCTCACCGGCAAGGTCTTCCGCAAGCTCTATGAGCTGAGCATGGACCCGGAATACGGCCCCTACTACGCCGCCGGCCTCCTCAATCATGCCGGCTATGACATGATGTCCGCTTTGAACGGCGCCATCAAGCAGGCCGAGGAACAGCTGGAGACCCAGAAGTTCCACTTCAATTCCGAAAACGGCCCCATGGACTACGCCGTACAGTGCAGCGTCAATTTTAACCATAAGCGCAACAAGAAAAACTATCAGCTCTATAAAGAGAGCATTGCCAACTTCTATCTGCTGGATAACCGCATGATAGAGCTGATGGATACCATTACCACCCTCCGTTCCCTCAGAAGCAGCCTGGACAAGCTCTACAACACCTATTTTGTCCCCCTGCTCAAGCTGCTGGACGACCTGAAGGAGACCTTTGCCGAGGACATCAACTATCTCAGCGGCCCCGCCGCCGCCGCGCCCACCGCCTACACCAGACGGATTCTGGAGCTGAGGGATATTAAGCCCCGTCTGGACGAGGCCATCGACGGTCTGGCGGTCAATGAGCTGGTGGACAAGTTCATGGCTCATATCCTCAAGGGCTACGACCAGTGGCAGAGCGGCGACGACGGCAAGATCGGCCAGTATATCAGCCTCTATATGGAGCAAGCCTTCGACGCCGAGGTCAACCGCTCTCTCCAGGATTATCTCTTTGACGTATACCCCGCCGCCGGCGGCAATCCCACCCTGCTGGCCGAAGAGGTGGAGAAGGACATCATCAGCAAGATTCATCAGTCCGCCCTCCCCATGTTCTGGTGTGATCCCACCTTTGACCTCTCCGACCCCACCGTCACCTATCAGACCAGCAGCATTTCGGTGCCCCGCAACGCTTCCGCTGTATGCAGCGCGGCCGACAGCTTCAAGGACTCCCACAAGGAATACGTTGTACGTAAAACCGGGCTCAATGACCGCATCTTTGCCCTGCGGTTCTTCTCCGGTGTGCCCTTCTACGCCTATCACGGCGTGACCTTACTCAAAAGCGCGTATGACGACACCGACGATAAGGCCGCCGGCGCCGGCATCCACCTCTACTCCTACACCGGCCGCGGTGAGGACGGCTCCGGTCTCAAGGACTGGCGCTCCTTCCTGCCCGCTCCCGCTCCCTATTCCGCCCAGCCCGCCCTAGTCCCCGGCGCCGCGGAACTGTGCGATCTCTATGAGAAGGGCGAAACCGCCGGTATCATCATGAAAAACAACCAGGGCAGCTATGTGGTGCTGGAGACCGCTCCCGTCTCCGTCCCCGACTATCAGCTGGGCGACTTCCAGGACGGCGACGGCAACTTCCTGTCCGGCAAACTGGACGAGCTGCGTACCCAGCTTCAAAAGGAGCTGGAGGAGATCCATCAGCCGGGCATGGGTCAGAAGGAGATCCTGCTGAAAAACGACGGCGACAGCAAGCTGGGTGAAAAGACGGTGCATGAGGTCCGCCGGGACTACTTCCTCCACTATCCCAAGCTGCAGGAAGTGGTGCGTCAGGAGCTGGCCAAGCGGGACGCCCTCCAGAAGGGCATCGACGCCCTCGACGCCATCGAGTCCGATTTCAAACACTATCGTGAAGATCTGGAGCTCTTCTCCGACCTGCTCTTCTATGGCATTCTCCCCTGCACCGACGGCGCGGGCAACCCGGTTTATAGTGCCAAGATCAGCCGCATCATCTATACCTACACCGACCCCCGGGGCCTGGAAGTGCAGCAGATCTTTACCAGAGACGGCGAAGCGGATATGCCGTACAGCCGGAGCCATCCCCTGTACCAGGCCTTCCTTACCTACCGTTCCCTCCCCGCCGACGCCCAGCCCCGCCAGGAGATGGACGAAAAGGTCCGGGAGCGTCAGAAGGAGCTGCTCCAACAGGGCGACAACCTCATTGGCTATCAGCTGGAACAGGTCTGGAACACTCAGTCCCTCAACAAGCTCAACAAAGAGCTGGCCTATCTGCCCACTCAGGAAAAAAACGAGCTTATGCGCTTCTATCTGGGTCTGGTCAGCTGCATCGGCCTCTTCCGTGACAAGTTCAGCCATGCGGATTGGACCTATCAGCCCGCTCAGACCGTCCAGCCCGCTCCGTCTGCCCAGCCCAAGGTGTGGACGGTATACGACAACGGCCGCTATCTCTATGTATACGAAAGCAACCTCAGCTACGGCTGGGATCAGGGTAGCAGCCAGTGGGTAGCCCTCACCACCGCCATGCAGGTGTGGAATCCCGCGTCCAACAGCTGGATGCCGCTGACCCCCAATCCCAACGGCGGATTCTATCTGCCCTGATTGTTTCCCATGTTATTCATCACCGCACCGGCGTTTTGATGCGCCGGTGCGGTATGCGCACTCATGTAAAAAGGACGGGATCATGATATGCCTGACTATCAGGAGACCATAACAAGCTGCAGCCGCATGCTGGTGGGCAACACCGACGTGGGCGGCGCCGGACAGGGGCGCCAGATCAACGCGCCACTGCTGAGTATTTTTCTGGGCCGTGACGCCGAGGCGCACAAAGAAGACGTCTCTTCCACCTATCAAAACTGCTGGTTCAACGGCGCCAAAGCTCTGGGATACCTGGATTCCCAGACATACAGCCCCGACCACGTGCTGGAGACCTGCGAAACCATGCTGTCGGTCCGCTATGCTTTCAAAAACTACGCCACCCTTCATCTGGCCTATTTCTGGGACATCATGGACGATCGGTTTGATGTCTTCTGGGAAGCCATCAAACATCCCCTCTCCTTCCCCACAGCCATTACAGTAGAGTCGGTCTTTTTCATCTTCTGCCGGGAACTGGCCGTAGGCGCCCGGGAACGCAAGGAGCAGCGACTCAAGGCCCTCACCGCATGGGCCCAGGAGACCGGACAGCATCTGGTGGTTCTCAGCGATTTCAGCATCGCCTCCGGCCTGCTGGGTCCCGAGGGAATCAGCGAAAATTATCGTCTGGCCGCCAATATCCTCCTTATCGCCAACACATATTCGCCTCCCGGCGAACCTGACCTGGGAAGAGAGCTGACCTTCTTCCTGGATCAGAATCCGGTCTACACCGCCGGGTATTACATTCTCAAAAAGAACACGTGGGATATTGCTACTGTGTGTCTTTGGCAAATTCTGGACGACTATCAGCGACTTCCTCAGGCCGCGCCCAATGGTCAGAGCGTCAGAGAGCGGCTCTGCCGCGCGCAGAACGGATATGACACACTCTTTCAGGAGCTGTTCGGTCCCCAGCTCAAATCCCTGCTCCCTCAGGACCACAGTTTCCTCCGCTACCTGCCCTACACCGACGCCGTCCGCCAGCTGGACGACAATCTCAATGGAGTGCAGCATGGCTTTTCCTTCTTCGGACGGCGGAACAACGCCAATCAGGGGGTCAATCAGGAACTGGCCGCCAATGCTCTGGCGTCCATCCAGCCGTTCTGGAAGGCCTGTCTGGATCATTATTACCGCAAGCCTGTCTTTGACTGGCTGGATTCGGAAGCAGGTGCTTCCCTGGTACGGGAATCCTTCCGACAGAAGCTGAATCTGGCCCTCAACTATGAAGAAATGAGCAATCTGCTCCTTCAGGAGGCTGACGAACTGGAAAAGCTGGCCCGCAGCCGGACCTGGAATCTGCCGGAGGTCTCGGAAAAAATGCCTCTGGCCGACTGGCTCCACCAGCAGGCCTACCGGGAACTGATGTCCTCTGTCTTCTGCCGTCTGGCCGAAATTCTGGCCTCCTCCATGCGGGAGATGCACAGCGCCGCCCGGGGCTTTGACCGGGTGCTCAGCGCGGCAAAAGACAACCTGCAGGTGCAGAATACCGAGTCCAGTGTCCGCACCTCTTATATACACAAGACCCACAATCTCCTGGCCGCCAACCGGGAGCTGCTGGCCCGGAAGATCAGTCCCTGCGCCGACGAGACCACCCTCCTCCAGCAGGCCAGCGATGTCTTTGCCGAGCTGGTCAATATCGACCCGGTGTACCGTCTTTCTCTCAAAGATCACTATAACTTCCTGATCTCCAGCTCCGCCCCCGCCGATGTGGACAACATCATTGCCGCGTGCTTTAACCAGAACATGAATGAGATCTGTCGTCTCCAGACCTACTCCTCCCCCGGCAACGACGCCCGGATGTACTGTATGCTCAGTCACGGCAACTTCGAGGAGCGGATCGATCCCCATCTCCACGGCGATGTGTTCCATATGCCACGCAACGACTGCATTGAGCGGCTCATCGTCTACCCCATCGATCCAGAAAACATCATCTACTGACCGAGGTGAATCACTGTGCCCATTCTCAAGCTTGACAGTGCGGCTTATGCCATCCGGGATCTGACTCTGGGCAGCGACTCCAATGGCCGTTATCTGAGTCTGGTCTGTCCCCATGCCACCGCCTACGCCCTTTGCTTCAGCGGCGGCGCGCCCCTCCTGCCGGAGGATCTGGACCTGAGTGAAGAGGACCTGCGCGCCCTCCATGGCGGCGGCGAGATCCAGCGGGATCACTATCGTATCCAGGGCGTGCCCCGCAATGTATTCAGCGCCACCCCCACCTTCCGCAACTTCCACGCCGTCCCACCCGAGCAGATCCAGGTGTGGGGCATGGCATTGCGCCCTAACGGAGAGGCCATTCTCTATGTCCCTGATCAGGTGGGCGAGGAGACCTGTTATGTGCCTCTGCGCTACGCGTTCCAGTTCACGCCCGGCGGCTGCAAGCGCAATACCCCCCAGCCCGGCACCCTTCAGGTGAATCTGCTGGACAAGGGGCAGTATGCCGACGGCGCTCTGATGTATCAGGTGGGCAATGCGCTTCCCATTCCGCTGCCCGGCGGCTGGCTCGACGGCTCCCCCATCCCCATCCTGGCCCAGGACGAGCCGGTCAAGGTGATCGTCAGCGCCGATTTTCAGGGCAAATATGTCCCAGCTTAACTGAGTTCTCCTGAAAGGCAGGTTTATTCATATGGATTTTACGACTTCTCCCGACTATGATACCCAAAAATTCAAATGCCCCTATTGCTTTTTTGAGATGACCCATAAAGACGTGCTGTTCCGCGCCAACACCGGCTTCACCGCCGAAGAACTGGAGGAAGAGGATGACTCCGGCTTTACCATGGTGAGCAGCAACGCCGACCGCCGCAAAGACCAGGATCTGGAGATCAAGCGTCTTTTCCGCCGCTATGATGACGAAAGCAGCTTTTCCAGCGACAAGAAGCTGGACGAACCCCTCATCGACTTCTGGAAGTCCTGCGGCGGCTCCAGCGGCTATGTCAATGCCGACCCCAAGTGGGACTATCCCCACATCGACCCCAAGGATCAGAGCACCTTTCAGCAGATGATCCGCATGGATACCCAGGCCGGCGGCCAGACCCCCGGCCCCGACGGCTTCGTGCGGGACAGCGACGGGTTTATTCTCCGGGTCTTTGACCGCTTTTCCAATTCCGCCCTCCCCATGACCCGCCTGTGTCCCCACTGCCATAACCCCCTCCCCCTGCCCGATTACGGCAAATTCCCCGTGATCTTCATCGGCGTTGTGGGTATCACCAGCGCGGGCAAAACGGTCTATATCAACCAGGTCCTCACCCACTTCACCACCTTCATGTACCACAGCGGCTATGTGCTGGGTCCCGCCGCCCTCAATGTGAACAAAAACGAGGTGGTCCGCCAGAACGCCCCCCTGCCCAGCAGTACCGACGATAAGGTCATGCGCCGCCCCCTGGCCGCCTCCCTCCACCGGGAAGACGACCCATCCCGTGGCATCACCATCGTCTTTTACGACATCGCCGGTGAGAACTGCGTCCCGCCTGATGAAAATCTCCCGCCCGACACCAAGCAGAAGAAGCTCGACCGGCAGGCCATCATCGGCCAGTTCATCTCCCACTGCGACGGTCTCATCTTCCTCATCGATCCCAATCAGGTGCCGGTCTTCTCACAATCGGATGAGCCGGGCTCTTATAGCAA
>DXGA01000203.1 GCA_019114165.1 Candidatus Flavonifractor merdipullorum
GGCGTTGAGGACCACCAGGTCCTTGGCCTCCTCGGGGATGGGGGTGTCCATGGCCCAGCGGCCTTCCACGGCCTGGGCGTAGGTCTTGCCCGCCGAGCGGGGGCTGGCAGCCACGGCGGTGAGCTTGAACCAGGGGTGGTTTTCCATGAGGGTGACGAAGCGCTGGCCCACCATACCGGTGCAGCCGATGACGCCTACCTTATAATACTGTTCCATTGCAAAGACCTCCAATAACCATACTCTATTCGGGCAAGACAAAACTAGACCAGAGAAAAAAAGAAAATCAGCGGGTTTACAGACCGGCTGATTTTGTACTATAATGACAGGGATATGGACGCCCCGTCACCATATTGCAAAAGCAGACAGCGCTCCACCGGCCCCACCGGTGACAGCCGCGGCGCTGTTCGCCACCGCGTCCAGAGAATACCGTCCCGGCCGGTCATTCTCTTCGGCGGCGTCCCCCTTCGCGGACGGATCGGCGGACCCTGGGAGTCCTCCCCGCGCTACACATGAACGCCGCAACCTCTATCATGCCTCGAATTTCCTTCATACTAACACAGCGGCGCAGGGATGTCAATACGCTTTGCCGAAGTAAATCGAAAAATCGTGCCAAACAGACAGGAGTGGAACCATGAACAAGATCTGGAAGAGAGCAGCCGCCCTTTTGGTGAGCGCGGCGCTGCTGCTCCCCGTGGGAGCGCAGGCGGCGGACACGTCGGAAGAGGTCATCCGCATCGGCCTGGCCTACGGCAGCACGGCGCTGGCGGCGGCCAACCTGCAAAACAGCGTCGGCTCCGGCTACCGGCTGGGCTACTTTGACAACAGCAATGCCTTTGTCCAGCTGGGCACAGTGACCGGCATTGATAAGCTCACCATGTTAAAGGCGGAAAATCTCTATCTGTCCGGCGGCAGCTATACGGCCACGGCGGGAGGCACGCTGGTGGGCAGCTGGTATTTGCAGATTCCGGGCAGTTACGGGGACTTCAGCGCGGCCCAGAAGGCGGCTGCTCAGTACAAGGGCGGCTTCCCGGCGTGGATCGCGGGGGAGTGGCAGGTACGGGTAGGCAGCTGGGCCACCCAGGCCGACGCCCAGTCGGCGAAAACATCTCTGGGACTGACCAACGCCCAGCCGGTGGAAGCGGGCGATTACGCCGTATCGGTGGTGGAGACGGGAAAGACCGACATTCTCTTCCACTTTGACGGCGGCGCGGACAGGGCGCTGGGTATTTTGCCTGACGTGACCGGCCAAAGCGACCCGGTGACCTGGTTCAAGGGCTTCAAATATTACGGCGGCTTCCGGTATGAGCGCATCGACGGCGGCAACCTGACGGTTGTGAATATGGTGGACCTGGAGGATTATATTGCCTGTGTCATCACCTGGGAGATGAACGCCTCCTGGCCCCTGGAGGCGCTGAAGGCCCAGGCCTGCTGCGCCCGCACCTATGCCCAGCGCAACCGGAACCGGCACAGCACCTATCATTTCGACCTGTGCGCCTCCACCGACTGCCAGACCTATCAGGGCACCAGCCAGGTCACGGACAACAGCCAGAAGGCGGCAGACGCCACCGAAGGGGTGTGCATCTGGTATCAGAACGCCCTCATTGACGCGGTGTATTTCTCCAGCGACGGCGGCGCCACTGAGAACGCGGAAAATGTGTGGGTCAACTCCGTGCCCTATCTCAAGGGCGTGGTGGACCCCTACGAGGCGTCCATTGCAAGCAGCATCCCCAACTACAACTGGACGGCCCGCTATACGTCGGACGAGCTGGCCTCCAAACTGCGGTCCAGCGGCTATTCCTGCGCGGCCATCGCGTCTTTCCAGGTGTCCCAGCTCACCCCCACCGGCAATGTGAAGTCGGTGAAGGTGGTGGATACGGCGGGCAAGTCGTGGACCATTCCCGGCTCCACCCTGCGCTCCATTCTGGGGACGAGTACCCTGCGCTCCATCCGCTTTTCCATCAGCAGCAGCGGCGGCACCGGCGGCAGCGTGTCGCTGGCGGGGGGCGGCACGGCCTCCAGCCTGAGCGGGATGTACGCCATCTCGGGAGACGGGAAGGTATCCCAACTGCCTGATACCCCCTATGTCATCACCGGCAGCGGGGTCTCGGTGCTGACCACCGGCGGCGGGGGAGACAGCTATACCATCTCCGGCACCGGCTGGGGCCACAGTGTTGGCATGAGCCAGTACGGCGCCAAGGCCATGGCCCAGCAGGGCTATACTTATGACGAGATTCTGAAATTCTATTATACAGGAGTGGACATTTACTAAGCTATGAAGACATCGGATTTTAATTTTGACCTGCCCGAAGAACTGATCGCCCAGACGCCGCTGGAGAAGCGGGACAATTCCCGTTTGCTGGTGCTGGACAAGGCCACCGGCGAGACTTCCCATATGCACTTTTACGATCTGCCCAAGCTGCTCCATCCCGGCGACTGCCTGGTGCTCAACGACTCCCGGGTGCTGCCCGCCCGTCTGCTGGGCCACCGTGAGCCGGGCGGCGGCGCGGTGGAGGTGCTGCTCCTCATCGACCGGGGGGAGAAGACGTGGGAATGTCTGGTCCGTCCCGGCCGGAAGGTGCGGACGGGAGCCAGGCTGTCCTTTGGCGACGGGGCCTTGACGGCCGAAGTCACCCAGGTGCTGGAAAACGGCAACCGGCTCATCCGGTTCCACTATGAAGGTATTTTCCTGGAAACCCTGGAAAAGCTGGGAAAGATGCCCCTGCCGCCCTATATCAAGGCGGAACTGAACGATCCCGAGCGGTATCAGACGGTCTACTCCCGGGAAGTGGGTTCGGCGGCGGCCCCCACGGCGGGTCTCCACTTCACCAAAGAGCTGCTGGAAGAGATCCAGACTATGGGGGTGCGCCTTGCCTATGTGACCCTCCATGTGGGTCTGGGCACCTTCCGTCCGGTGAAGGAGGACGAGATCACCGACCACGAGATGCACTCGGAGTACTGCATGATCTCTCAGGAGACGGCGGACATCATCAACGAGACCAGGAAGAACGGCGGACGGGTGATCTGCGTGGGCACCACCTCCTGCCGGACCATCGAGTCCTGGGCGGCGGAAGACGGCACCCTGAAGGAGAGCGCGGGCTGGACGAACATCTTCATCTATCCGGGCTACAAGTTCAAGGCGCTGGACTGTCTCATCACCAATTTCCACCTGCCGGAGTCCACGCTGGTGATGCTGGTGTCGGCGCTGGCGGGGAGAGAGCACATCCTGAGCGCCTATCAGGAGGCGATTGAGCAGAAATACCGCTTCTTCTCCTTCGGCGACGCCATGTTCATCACAGATGAGATAAGAGATAAAAGATAAGAGATAAGAGATAGGGCGGGCTGGTCCGTATGGGCACACATGTTGCGTCCGCTCGTTGACACCCTATGCCGTAGGGGGCGGACACTGGCCGCCCCATCCTCCCAGCCCGTAGGGGCGCACAGTGTGCGCCCGCCGTACCCCGCCATTCCCGCAATTGACAAACCAGACCGAAATAAGGTACAATGACAATAATAGTGGGCATTTGTGTGTGCCGAAGGAATGAGAAGAGAACAGCCCCGGGAGGGGGCTTTTCTCTGTTCCGGGCTGTGTGTGGGTCCGGACGGGAGGGGAGCACTTTCATGGACTGCGCGATCTTTTATGTACTGAATTTTCTGTGGGAGGCCATCTGTCACCCGCTGGAATCGGGCTGGGCCACCTGGCTGGGCATCCTGATGCTGATGCTGGCCGGCTTTTTGATGCAGCTGCTGGCGGTGCTGCACACGCGGCAGCGGTTTTTGCGTCTTCTGCCACTGCTTTTTGCGGTGGTCTTCTGTCTCTATGGGGAACTGCGGTGGCACGGCCTCTTTTCTCTGACGGAGAACAGCGGCAGCTTTTTGCCCACCAACCGGTTTTCCGGATTTATTTTCTGCTTTGTGGGCCTGCCCATGCTGATCGGCGCGGCGCTGACCTGGATCTGGGACGGCGTGCGCCGGTGGAAAGAGCGGAAACAAGAAGAATAACGGAGGTTTTTCGTTTGTTTACAGTCATCAAGCAAGAGGGCAGAGCCCGCCGGGGCGTGTTCACCTGTGCCCACGGCACGGTGCAGACCCCGGTTTTCATGAACGTGGGCACCCAGGGCGTCATCAAGGGCGCGGTGTCGGCCCACGATTTGAAGGACATCGGCTGTCAGGTGGAGCTGTCCAACACCTACCACCTCCACCTGCGTCCCGGCGACCAGGTGGTCAAGGCCATGGGCGGTCTCCACAAGTTCATGGACTGGGACGGCCCCATCCTCACCGATTCGGGCGGATTCCAGGTCTTTTCTCTGGCCGGTCTGCGCAAAATCAAGGAAGAGGGCGTGACCTTCGCCTCCCACATCGACGGCCGTAAGATCTTCATGGGCCCCGAGGAGTCCATGCAGATCCAGTCC
>DXGA01000204.1 GCA_019114165.1 Candidatus Flavonifractor merdipullorum
GACGCCGGACCATGGTCCGGCGTCCCAAGCGGGAGGGGCTATTCATAGAGGATGTAGCCGCCCCAGTATCGGATGTGGGAAAAGGGGCGGAAATTGGGGGGGCGGGAGGCCATTTTGCGCATATCCTCCGCCACCAGGCCGATGCGGCGGAAGCGGCGCTCATCAAACCACTGCCGGTCGCCCAGCTGGGCGATGGTCACAGAGCGGACATAGTGCTGGGCATCCCGCAGAGCCTGTCCGGCGGGCATGGAGGCAAGGTTATCATAAAACCGGTCCATGAGGATGGCGGCGGCGAAGTCGTCGGCCTCCCAGACAGAGAGGAGCATCGCCTTTGCGCCCTGCACCTTGAAGGCGGTCTGGAGCCCCACGATGCCGTTGCCCTGCTGCACGTCGCCCATGCCGCTGAAACAGGCGGAGAGGACCACCAGTTGCGGGGGCTTCATGCGGTAATGGCACAGTTCCTCGGCGGTAAGGACGCCATTGCCCAGGACCGGGTCCTCCTGCCCGGAGAGGAGCCAGTCGTTTGCGCCGGAGAAGTAGAGACAGGCCCGGCGCATGGGGGCGAAGAGAGCTTCACATTGGGTGGGGGTGTCGTCGGTCTCCGGGTCAAAATAAAACGCGCCGTGGGTGGCGATATGCAGGATGGAGGCGGTGCAGTCCTGAAGAGCGCGTTTGCAGGCGGCGCGGCGGAGCAGCGGACGGGTATGGAGCTTGTCGGCCACCATCTGGGCCTCGATCTTGGTCAACGGGATCTTGCTGACCAGACGGTCCGTCAGATTTTGGGGCACGCTTTCCGGGTCCACCGGGGTGAGGGAAAAGTCTGGGTTGCCAACCACCAGGGCTTCCTGCCCGTCCAGCTGGATGGTGATGTCTGGCTTTAAATCCCGGGCGCTCTCCAGATAGATAATGGTGTACCGGTCGCACAGACGCCGGGTGGGCACAGGCCCCAGCAGTCCGAAGGGTAATTTGGCCAGTTCGCCGTCCGGCGAGAGGAAGAGGGTGTGGACGCGCTCGTCCAGCAGCGCGGCCACCGGGTGGAAGAGCTTGCGATAGAGCACGCCGTGCCCCACCGAGCCCAATCCCTGGGCCAGGGTGCGGAACCGGCTGGCCCGCGCCTCGGCGGTGACCAACAGCAGATTCCACCGCACTTCCAGAAAATTCAGACTGGGCAGCCGCTTGAGGTAGAGCTGTCCGTTGACACGATAGGCGGCAAAGACCGCATAGCGCATATCCGTCAAAAAGAGATCGCCCGAGCGGTTGGCGGGGTAGGCGTAGTAATCCACCAGAGCGGCCCCGTCGGGCAGACGGGAGAGCACCTCTTCACAGGAGAGCCACCGGAACGTGGCGGGGATATCCTCTTCCAGAGAGAGCTCCAGCAGCCGCTTTTCCTGCATCATCGGGTATACATCCCATCCCTCTCCTCGGAGCATCTCCGAGGTCTGTTCGGCCAGGATGCCTTCTCTCAGGTCGTCCAGCTGCCGGTAAAGGGGTTCGTTCTGGGGATTGCGGCTGCGCATGGCCTTGTTGAGACGCAAAAGGCGGGAATAGATGGACTTCCCGTTGATGACCAGCGCGTAGAGTTCTTCCACGGTGCAGAAGATCTCGCCCTGTTCGGAAAGGGCCAGCATGAAGTTGATGAGAACGGTGTTGGCGGAGAGGGCTTGGAGGATGTAGGACTCGTCCCGGTGGGTGAGGATACGGCGGATACGCTCCGGCATCCCGGCGCACAGCTCGTCCAGCAGCGCTTTGAGCTCGGGACCGATGAGGATATCGGGGAGAAAGCGGGAAAAGGCGGTAAAAAAGTTGAAAAGAGTGCCGAATGGATGGAGGTAAGGGTGTTCTCTGGCGTCGGAGATGGCGGAGAAGGTCCAGTAGCGGGCCTGATCCCGGTCCCCCTGCCGGAAAAAGAGAAGGGCGCGCAGCCGCTTGAGAGAGATGGAAGCGGTGCTCACTTCCCGGCAGAAGCGGCCCAGCAGCCGCTCACAGCGGATGACCAGTCCCCGGGCCTGGATCAGGGCCTCTTCCGGCAGGGAGCGGCCCTCCAGAATCTGGGAGGCCCGGTGGAAGAGGGTCCAGAAAGAGAGCACCGGGTCGCCGCCGTCATCCTGCAAGCCGGCGGCGATCTGCCGGGCCTGAGGCGGCAGCCGGTCATCCAGATTGACCAGCGCGGCAGAGGTATAGAGGGTGATGGCGGAAGGGCTATCCTCCATCTCCTCCTGTTGGATCAGAGTTAGACCCACATCCAGAATGGCGGCGGCTTCCTCAAAACGGCCGGTGTAGGAGAGGGGAAAAATCAGATTGTTGATGGCGGCCAGGGTGTTTTCCGGACCGAAATCATGGGACAGGGCCAGGGCGTAGGCCTGCTGGGCGTGGTATTCCAGATGGCCGGTGTCGGCGGCGTCGGCGGTGTTGAGAAAATAATAGCGCACAAAGGCGGTGTGGAGGTGGAAGGAGAGAGAGGCGTCCTCGTCAAAGGTGGGGTCCAGAAGCTCATAGAGACGCTGGGCGGTGTGCAGATCCTCCTCCACGCCTGCGGTCTCCAGCCGGTCCAGCCGGATATCCGCCCGCAGTAAGGAGGTTGAGCAGAGGAAAAGCCGGTTTTCATCGTCGTCCCGCTCCTCCGTCAGAATTTCCGCCCCCAGCGCCAGCGCTTCTTCTGTTTTGCCCAGTGTGGAGAGCAGGTCCATCAGCCGAAATTTGGCCGCCAGCATGGGGCTGGACCCGGGCGCACAGGTGAGGGCGCGCAGATCAATACACCGGCGGAACAGGTCGGCGCCGGTCTCTCCACCATAGATGGGACCCAGCATCAGCAGAAGGTCGCTCACCGATGGGGCGTCCATGGAAATGAGGGCCTCCAGCTGAGGGGCCAGGGCGTGGGTATAGAGGCGTGCCGGGATGTCCGGCACGTCGTCGAAAACCTGAAGGGCCTCATAGAGCAAAAGCAGGTCGGCCCAGTGCCCCTCGTTTTGCAGGTCGGCCCGGAAATAGTGGTTGATAGAGGCCAGCAGATCCCAGCCTTCCTCCGGCGAAAAGTGCTTGCACTCCTCCCGGAGCAAAAGGGCGATGAGGAGCAGTTCCGATGGGGGATAGGGCAGCCGCGGGATGGGGTGGTGGGAACCGGGGGCAAAGAGGGCCTGGAGGGCCATGGTGAAGGAGACCGCGTGGCTTTCTTCCGCAATGGTTTCGGGGAGGAGGAAGAAGAGCCGGGAGAGCTCTTCCACGTCCCGTTTTTCCCGCAGCAGGTGGAGCTGAAATAGAAGGGCGGCCATCTCATCCTCCTGCTCCAGGGCCAGGTCCCGCCGGCGGGCCAGCAGCTCAGAGGATGGCAAGGTCATAGCTTCCGTCTTCCACGGGGAAGGAGGCGGTCCAAACTTCGCCGTCCAGCGTCATGGGCTGGGCGGCGGCAATCTGCCCGTCTTCCGTGAGGAGGGCAGCCACCGGTTGGGGATTGGAGATCTCCTCGGCGTCCAGACGGACGGAGAGGGTGCCGTTATGCACTGAGAGCTCATTATAGCTGTTTTCGTTGTCGATGAGGGTGTCCAGACTGGCGGTGTGACTGCCGATTGCGCGGGCGCCCACCGGGAGGGGGTAGTCGAAATCGGCGTCCCCGAAGTGCACCTGATCCAGCAGGAGCTGCCGGGCGGCGTCCCGCAGCCGGAGCCGGAACCGGGCGGCACAGCGGGAGAGGGCCGCGGTCCAGTCGGTACGGGCGGCCTGCTGCGCCAGAGCGCCGCTCAGCTCCAGCAGGGAAGAGACGGTGTTAAAAAGGGCGCTGCACGCGTCGCAGTGGATCAGATGGGCGTTGATCCGTGCGATCCGCGCCACCGCGTCAGGGCCGGTTTCGGTCTCCTGCAAAAAGGCGGTCAGTTCTTCCAGCGTCAGATGTTCACCCATTATCATCACCTCCAAGGATCTTGTCACGATGTTTATTCAGAGAACTGCGGGTGCGGGAACTCACCACGGTGATCTCCCGCTGGGTCATGGAAAAGCGTTTGTCGGGACAGATCTCTATCTTGTTGTCCAGCGGCGCAAAGACCCAGTCTGGCACTTTCCGTCCGAACAGCTGGGAGAGATCGGATTTCATCTGCATCGAGAGCTGGTTGAGCTCCTTTCCCATCAGCGCCTCCAGCAGGGCGGTGGGATCCCCCTTTTTGCGCCGCTTCTCTGCGGAAAGAGGGAAGATCACGGCGTTATAGAAAAAGGCGATGATCCGCTCGGGGCTGAGGTTGAGGGAACAGACATGGGCCATCAGATTATCGCAGGTATCCTGAATGGTCTTGTTGCGCATCTTTTCCAGCATGACCTCCTCGGGGGAGGAAGCGGTTCCATGCTGGTCGGCCTGATAGTCCTCCAGCGATTGTTCTTTGGGAG
>DXGA01000205.1 GCA_019114165.1 Candidatus Flavonifractor merdipullorum
TTTTAAAGTCTGTTACCATATCAGCCACCCGTGTTCGGAAGTATGCGACGTTTGCAGACAGCAGCCAGCGGACTGTCTTGGGATATCCCCTTTCGGTATATCTGGATGACGGCACAGTGCTGACCATACCATATGATCCGACGGGAAGAAGCACGGATGCCGATGGAGAAGAAATTATATGGGAATTTCCCCGTGCCATCGACCCGGCTCAGGTGGAAGGGATTGCAATCGGCGCCTGGTATATCCCCATCCACGAAGACAACACCGCCGGGCCGGGTTATTGGCTGGAGACCACACCCTGATAAACGGGTGAAGAGGTCCAATCAAAACGGACAGTGAGCAAATACCCCCTGATGCAGGCAAGCAGGCTGCATCAGGGGGTATCGTCATAGGGAAACAAAATTATGAAGATGAAGCAACTGACTGTCCCGATCATTGGGCCAAGGCATCGGTTTTTCTCCCCGGTTCCCTATCTCTTATCTCACGTCGGAATGTACATGTCGGGGTGCGTCTCGTGGATCAGGTCGGCAAGGGCCTCCTTTTCCTCGTGGGTGGGCTCCCGGAGCTTGCGGTAAAAGTGGACGGTGATGCCGTCTACTTCCAGAGTAAAACTGTCCAGCTCCTCATAGGCCGGGGCGATGGCCAGACCGTTGAGCATACAGTAGGCGGGAGCCCACACCACCTGCTGATTTTCCTCCCCCAGGTGGAGCTGGATGGGATCGGCCACGGCCAGAATGTCGCAGTCGTAGAGGTGGGCGGAGAAGCCGTCCCGCTGATCCACCGCCGCCAGATCAATGAGATAGCTCCGGTCCACATCGGACACCCGGGGCAGGGACAGGGAGTCCTCGGAATAGCGGAGCATACTCAGGTTGAGGGTGAAGGAGGAGGAGAGGAGACCAACCGTCTCGCCTTGCGCGCCGAACTGCTGGTCCATGTAGCGCAGCAGTTCCACCACGTCCATAGCGCCCTCCCGGCGGGGCGGCGCGTAGGCGAAGGTGGGGAGGGGACTCCAGAGGGAATAGTCCATGATGTTGGTGGACTGCTGCCGGGGCAGGGCGGGGCTGAGGGCGGTGGGAAGCACCGCCACGGCTACCGCCCAATACCCCAGCTTGCCCTGCTGGGCCAGGGAGTGGAAGCCGTGGAGGGCCAGGCAGGCAAAGGCGGGGATATAGAGGAGGAGGTGCTGCTGGTTGTGGGACTGGATCTGCACGAAGATAAGGAAGCAGAGGACTGGCTGGAGGAAAAGGAAAACGCCTTTGGAGCGGTCCTTTCTGCGGGTACAGAGCCAGACAGCCAGCGCCAGCAGGACCAGCAGGCCGAACAGGCCATAATAGCGGGTCATCATGCGCACGTCCATGCCCAGGCCCAGGTCATAGGCGGCGTACATCTGGGCATAGTTGGCCAGCAGCCGCTGGGAGACGAAGGTCTGGAGGAAGAAGAGAAGGGGAAAGGCAAAGCCGCACAGATAGCCCAGCACGGGGGCGGGGGAGCGGCGGAAGGCGGCGCTGTCCACCAGCAGGGCGATGAGGAAGGAGAGGGCGTAGAAGGCGTACCACCGGCGGAGCACCACCGCCAGCGCACAGAGCAGACCGATGAGGAGGAACCGACTGAACCGCCCCTTGCCTTTTTCCCGCAGGGCGAGGATCATGGCCAGCAGGCAGACGCCGGCCCCGGCGATGTCCACAAATCCGGTGACGGAGGTATAGAAGAGGGAGGGGAGGAAGCAGATGCCGGCCAGCCCCAGCCATAGCCCGGGACGGCGCAGGGAGCGGGCATAGGCCCAGATGAGAAGGAGCACCGGGAAAAGGCAGAAGGTGCCGATGGACATGAGATAGACCCGCCGGGCGGGACCGAAGAGGAGGGCGAAGGGAACGCACAGAAGGCCGATGGTGTCGTTATAGTCGCTGGTGAAGATGGAGGAATACACCCGGCTGAGGGCGGCGGAAAGGCCGTCGTCCCGGAAGACCTCGGCCAGGGAGTAGGTGCTGCGCCAGTAGACGGCGCTGTCCCAGGCATAGAGGGTACTGCTGAAGGTGCCGTAGAGGAAGACGGCCACTTCCACCACCACAAAGAGGCCAAAGACCGTCAGAAGGTCCCGGCGGTTCAATCCCCGCAGCCAGCGGAGGAGGGCGTTCCGGCCCTCCCACAGTGCGCTCAGCAGGTGGAGGAGGAAGAGGGCAAGCAAAATGCCGCCCCCCAGCAGCACAGGAATGGTCAGAAAGGAGGGGAGGACCGTCCCGCCGTCCTGGACGGCCAGGTCCAGCACCAGTCCCCGGTAACGGAGGGAAAAGACCATGCACAGGAGATAGAGGACCCAGGGCCAGCGCGTTCCGCCGAAGGAAAAGCGCGCCAGATGGGCGCGGACCGGCCCGGCCAGAAGAGCGCCTGCCGCTGCCAGCACCAGGGCGGCGGCAGCGGTCAAGGGGAGCAAGGGGAGGGACAGGCTCCAGGCCTGCACCAGAAAAGCGTGGAGCCGTACGGCCAGAAAAAGGCCGCAGAAAAGCCCGGCGGCGGCGTACCACAGCCGGAGGGGAAGGGAAACAGATTTCATAACGTCAGAAAGCCTCCAGAATAAGAAAAGAGCCGCCGCAGCGCTTGGCATACGGCGGCCCGGGTCAGGTTAGCGTTATGCTTCCGGCTTGGAAGCGGGATCGGGGGTCTCAAAGACGGTCTTGGCGCTGGCGGCCAGACCGGCCAGACCCTGAAGCTCAGAGGGGATAATGATCTTGGTGGCCCTGCCGTCGGCGGCAGCCTGGAAGGCCTCCAGAGACTTGAGCTTGATGACCTGCTCGTTGGGGTTGGCCTCGTTGAGGAGCTGGAGGGCCTGGGCGGTGGCCTGCTGCACCTTCAAAATGGCTTCCGCCTTACCTTCGGCTTCCCGGATGGCGGCCTCCTTGGCGGCGTCGGCCCGCAGGATGAGGGCCTCCTTCTCACCTTCGGCCACCAGGATCTGGCTCTGCTTCTGGCCTTCGGCACGGAGCACCGCTTCGCGCTTTTCCCGCTCGGCCTTCATCTGCTTTTCCATGGCGCTCTGGATGTCGGGCGGGGGCAGAATGTTCTTCACTTCCACGCGGTTGACCTTGATGCCCCAGGGATCGGTGGCCTCGTCCAGGAGGAGGCGCATCTGGGAGTTGATGGTGTCCCGGCTGGTGAGGGTCTGCTCCAGATCCATGTCGCCGATGATGTTGCGCATGGTGGTGACAGACAGGTTTTCAATGGCGGCCATGGGACGCTCCACGCCGTAGGTGTAGAGCTTGGGGTCGGTGATCTGGAAGTAGATAACGGTGTCGATCTGCATGGTGACGTTGTCCTTGGTGATGACGGGCTGGGGCGGGAAATCCACCACCTGTTCCTTCAGGGACACGACCTTGGCTACCCGCTCGATGACAGGGATC
>DXGA01000206.1 GCA_019114165.1 Candidatus Flavonifractor merdipullorum
TTGTGTCAAATTGCGTCAAACCATTTGAAAAGGAAAAACCCCGGAAACCGCGTAGTTCCGGGGTTTTTGACCACTTTTGATAAAGTTTAGCGCTTGCTGAACTGCGGCGCGCGACGGGCAGCCTTGAGGCCATACTTCTTGCGCTCCTTCATGCGAGGATCGCGGGTCAGGAAACCAGCGGACTTGAGGGCGGGACGGAACTCGGGGTTCATCTCCAGCAGGGCGCGGGCCACACCATGACGGATGGCGCCGGCCTGGCCGGTCACGCCGCCGCCGGTGACGGTGGCAACAATGTCAACCTTGCCCAGGGTGTCGGTGGTGGCCAGGGGCTGACGGACCAGCAGCTTCAGGGTCTCGAGACCGAAGTACTCGTCGATGTCACGGCCGTTGATGGTGATGGCACCGGTGCCGTTGGGGAAGAGATGCACGCGGGCCACGGAGGACTTCCGGCGGCCGGTGCCGTACAGGTAAGGCTTCTTGCTCTTATACATTCTCGTTTACCTCCTGCGTTAGTCAAAGACCCAGGGCTCGGGCTTCTGGGCGGTCTGCTGATGCTCCGCGCCACGGTAAATGCGCAGGCGGGTCAGAGAATCCTTGGTGATGATGTTGCGGGGCATCATGCCGCGCACAGCCAGCTTCATAGCGAGCTCGGGCTTATCCTGCATCAGCAGACGGTACTTGGTCTCGTGCAGGCCGCCGGGATAACCGGAGTGGGTGCGGTAGAACTTCTGCTCCAGCTTCTTGCCGGTCAGAACAGCCTTCTCGGCGTTGATGATGACGACGAAATCACCGCAATCGGCGTGGGGGGTGTACTCGGGCTTGTGCTTGCCGCGCAGCAGGGTGGCGGCGGCAGCGGCGGTCTTGCCCAGGGGCTTGCCGGCCGCGTCCAGCACATACCACTTGCGGACGATGTTCCCCTTATTGGCCATAAAAGTGGACATGGTGAAACCTCCAATTTTGGTTTTCTCGCGCATTTCCAGAAACCAGACAAAGACCGGCCGGAGCCGGCCTTTCGCTCGTCTCCAGAAACGCGCTAAATTTTCGCTTTACAGAACAGGCGCCCCGCGTGTAGAATAGTACCTGCACAACGGAGCATCAGCAATTATATTACAGGGTTTACCCGCTGTCAAGGCGTTTTTCGCTTTCTTTTGATTAGAAAGTAGAAAGCTCTTGATTTCTCTTTTTTTCTCCTGTAATCTCCGTTATACTAACTTTCAATTTTTAATTTATACAGCGGGAAAAGTTGTGCTTTTCCCTTCGGAGGAATGAACATGGAACAGATCCTGTCCTATGTGCGCCGATGCGTGGAGGACTATGATATGATCGCCCCCGGCGACCGGGTGGCGGTGGGCGTTTCGGGCGGCAAGGACTCTCTGGTGCTGCTGGCCGCCATGGCCCGGCTCCAGACCTTTTACCCCAAGCCCTTCACCGTGGAGGCCATCACCCTGGACATGGGCACCGGCATGGATTTCGGGCCGGTGGCCGAGTACTGCGCCTCCATCGGCGTGCCCTATACCTGCATCAAAACCGAGATCGCCCACATCATTTTTGACGTGCGCAAGGAGAAAAACCCCTGCTCCATGTGCGCCAAAATGCGCCGGGGCGCCCTGCACAACGCCATGAAAGAGCGGGGCATCCATAAAATCGCCCTGGGTCACCACTTCGACGACGCGGTGGAGACCTTCTTCCTCTCCCTCTTCTATGAGGGACGCCTCTCCTGCTTCCAGCCGGTGACCTGGCTGGACCGCACCGAGATCACCCAGATCCGCCCCCTCCTTTACTGCAACGAGCGCCACATCACCCATGTGGCCCAAAAGGAGCATCTGCCCGTCACCTTCAATCCCTGCCCCGCCGACGGCTACACCAAGCGGCAGGAGGTCAAGGAATTGGTCTATGAGCTGAGCGGACGGTATCCCAACCTGAAAAGCCGGGTCTTTGGGGCCATGCAGCGTCTGCCCCTCCCGGCCTGGGGACCGGTGGAACGCCGCCGGATGCCCCCGCTGGAGGAAAGCGAGGGACCGGTATGCTGAAGGTGCTCCACGGAGCGGACTTTCATCTGGACGCTCCCTTCCGGGCGCTGCCCCCCCATAAAGCCGCCCAGCGCCGGGCGGAGCAGCGGGAGCTGCTGGGGCGCATGGCCGAGACGGTGAGGCACGAAGGGGTGGACCTGGTGCTGCTGGCCGGCGACCTGCTGGACAGCGACCAGATCTACGGCGAAACCGCCCAGATCCTGGCCCAGTCGTTGGAACATATGAAGGTCCCTGTCCTGATCGCACCGGGCAACCATGATTTCTGGTCTGCCCGGTCTCCTTACGCCCGCATCTCCTGGCCGGAGAACGTCTACATTTTCCACACCGCTCACATCGAAGGGGTAAAGCTGGAGAAACTGGGCTGCACCGTCTACGGCGCGGCCTTTACCGCCTCTTCCCGTACCGACCGGGTGCTGGAGGGCTTCCATGCCCAGGGGGAGGGGCTCCAACTGATGGTGCTCCACGGCTCCACCGTGCCCACCGATACTTACGGCCCCATTTCTGCCGCGGAGATCGCCGCCAGCGGGCTGGATTATCTGGCGCTGGGTCATATCCACGCCGCTACCCAGATCAACCAGGAGGGAAATACCTTCTGGGCCTATCCCGGCTGCCCCGAGGGACGGGGGTTTGATGAGACCGGAGAAAAAGGCGTGTACCTGCTGGAGGTGGACAAGGGGCAGGCAAACGGGCGCTTTTATCCACTGTGCCGGCGGCGCTATGTGGAAAAAACGGTGGATCTGGACGGCCGCTCCGCCGAAGAAGCTTTGCGTTCCGTCCTGCCCGAAGGGGAGACCCCCGACTGCTGCCGTATTACCCTCACCGGTGAGCGGGGCGACGAGTCCCCCGATGAAAAGGCGCTGGAGGCACTGGCCCAGCCCTTTTATTACAGTGTGACGGTGCGGGACCGTACCCGGCTGCGCCGTGCCCTGTGGGACCGGGCGGACGAGGACACGTTGACGGGACTCTTCCTCCAGGCCATGGCCCGGCGGCGGGACAGCGCCCGGACGGAAGAGGAAAAAGCCGTGGTGGAAGAAGCGGTGCGCTTCGGCCTGGCGGCGTTGGAGCATCGGGAGGACCCGCGATGAAAATCAAGGAAATGCATGCGACCTTCGGCGCACTGGAGCGCCGTACCCTTGCCCCGGGGCCGTGGCTGACCATCATTCAGGCCCCCAATGAAGGGGGAAAATCCACCTGGTGCGCCTTTTTGCGGGCCATGCTCTACGGCATCCCCACCCGGGAGCGGGACAAGCAGGGGGTGCAGGCGGAGAAAAACCGCTATCAGCCCTGGAGCGGCGTGGCCATGGAGGGCCAGCTGCGCCTGACCTGGCAGGGGAAAGAGATCATCCTCCGCCGTGGCCCCAGGGGAACGGTGCCCTTCGGCAGCTTTCAGGCGGTGGACGGGGCCACCGGGATGCCCCTCTCGTATCTTACCGGCAGCGGCGAGGAGTTATTGGGGGTGTCCCGGGCGGTCTATGAGCGCTCCGCCTTCATCGGCCAGGGCCGCACCGCCGTGGACGCCGCCCCCGAGCTGGAAGCCCGCATTGCCGCGCTGGTCTCCACCGGCGAGGAGGAGATCTCCTATTCCCAGGTACAGCGGCAGCTGAAAGCCTGGCAGAACCGGCGGAAATACCGGCAGAACGGCCTCATCCCCCAGCTGGAAGAGGAGGGGCGGCAGCGTTCCGCCGCGCTGGTGAGCCAGCAGGCCGCCAGCCGGATGGCCCAGGAACGGGGCGAGACGGCGGCGGCGCTGGAGGAAGAGCGGGACTTGCTGGCCCAAGAGTCCAATGTCTACCGCAGACGGGAGCAGGCCCAGCGCAGACAGGTCTATGAGGACGCCCAGCAGGAACTGGAGCAGGCGGTACAGGACTGGAAGCGTCTGGACCGGGAGCTGAACCGGGAGGGCAGAACCCCCGTCCGGGAGACTCTGCGGAGCTTGCAGGACGAGCTGGCAGCGGTGCGCAACCTGACCCAGGAGGGGAAAAACGCCGAAAGTGTGCGGGCAGCCTGCGCCGAAACGGCCCGGCAGGCCAATCACATAGTGGATCAGGAGCCCTATTTCACCGGCATGAGCCCGGAGGAAGCCCGCTATGTGGCCCAGCGGGATGCGGACGTCTGTCTGGCGGAGGAAGAAGGGGGCGGTCTGGCGCTGCCCATCCTGTCGCTGGGACTGGCGGCGGCGTGTGCCGCGGTCGGCGTGGTAGTGACGCCGTGGGGCTATGTGCCGGCGGCGGTGCTGGCCCTTGCGGGCATCTGGCTGCTGGTGCGGCGGTCCTCCAAACGCAGCCGCCAGCAGCAGGAGCAGGAGGAGATCCTCCAGCATTACCGCGCCGACCAGCCGGAGGATATTCTCCGTCTGGCGGAGGAATACGCCCAGCGGTGGGAGCAGGCCAACGAGGCCGACCAGGCGCTGGAGCGGGCCGAAGGAAAGGTGCTCCATCTCCGTCGGGAGCGGGACAGCCGGTGGGTATCTCTGCTGGGGACGGTACGCGCCTTTGCGCCGGGGGCCAAAGACCCGGTGACGGTGTCGGCGGCCCTGTCCCGGGCACTCTATCTGCGGGAAAAACGGGGAGAAGCCGGGACACGGCTGGAAAGCGCCCGGAAGCTGGTCAACGGCCTTCCTGTGCCCGAGGACCTGCCGCCGGCGGACGAAAAGATCACCCCCCGCTATGAGGCCGACGAGACGGCCCGGCGGCTGGGGGAAGCGGAGCGAAAGCTGGCGCAGGTCCGGCGGGAGGAGTCGGAAGCCAGGGGCCAGCTGGCGGCGCTGGGCGATCCGGCGGAGTGCGAAGCCCGTCTGGAGGAGATCAGCGAGGAGCTGGACCGGCGGCAGACGGAATATGAAGCCATCACCCTGGCGCTGGAGGCGCTGGAAGAGGCGGACCGGGAACTGCAGTCCCGGTTCTCTCCGGCCCTCAACCGAAGAGCAGGGGCGCTGCTCCGCCAGCTGACCGGCGGCGCTTATGAGAGCGTATCGGTGGCCCGGGACTTCTCCGCCCAGGTCCGGGCGGAGGGCGAGATCCTGCCCCGGATGGCCAGCGCCCTCTCCCAGGGCACGGTGGATCAGATGTATCTGGCGGTGCGTCTGGCGGTATGTGAGCTGGCTCTGCCCGCCGGCGACCCTATCCCGCTGGTGCTGGATGACGCGCTGGCCAATTTCGACGATGAGCGGGCCAGGCTGGCGCTGGACTGTCTGGCGGAACTGGCCAGGGAGCGGCAGATCCTGCTCTTTACCTGCCACAGCCGGGAAGCGGACTATCTGGCGGACCGGCCGGAGGTGACCATCCTCCGGCTGGACGACGGAGAAAGGAGATGATGGACCCTTGACTGCACAGAAGGAAGCAGTGGAGAAAAAAGAGAAGCTGACCTCTTATGAAGAGATGAAGGGGGACCTTTTTGTCTGGCTTCAGGCGTTGATGGTGTGTCTGGTGACCCTGATCGTGGTGTTTACCTTCTGCGGACGGGTGGTCGGCGTGAAAGGGGACTCCATGTATCCCACCTTGCACGACGGAGATATGCTGCTGCTGCGCAGCGTGGGATATACCCCTAAGCAGGGAGACATCGTGGTGCTGAACAAGAAGTCGGGGGTATTTGATGAGGCAATCGTCAAACGCATTATTGCCGTGGGCGGCCAGACGGTGTCCATCGACTATGCGGCCGGGACGGTGACGGTGGACGGGCAGGTACTGGAGGACGACTACATCGCCGAGCGGATGACTGTTCCGCCCGACCCCTACCTGTCCATTCAGGAGGTGACGGTGCCGGAGGGATCGGTATTCGTCATGGGAGATAACCGCAACCACTCCTCGGACAGCCGGGACCAGCGCCTGGGTACGGTGGACGAGCGGTATATCCTGGGTCAGGCGGTCATGGTGTTCTTCCCCTTCCAGGATATCCGGCTGCTGGGCTGAGAATTTTTCAAATTTTGACATCACTTCGTAGGGGCGACCCTTGTGGTCGCCCGCCGGTTCCGGAACAGGTGCTGCGGGCGACCATAAAGGTCGCCCCTACATTTTATTCCGATTATTCCGACGGCATCGAAACAAGGAAGGCCCCGGACCAAATGGTCCGGGGCCAGATGGAAGTTCTCTTTGCCTACTTTCTCTTTCAAGAGAAAGTAGGTGGCGGGGGCAGGTGCGGATCGAACACACCGGGGCGGGGCTGCCGCCCCCATCGGTTTTGAAGACCGTGGAGCTCACCAGAGTCCCTTCTGTCCCCGGTGACATTATAGCCGACGGCGGGAGATCCGTCAATCGGACAGCATCCGGCCTTCTCCCACCCGGCGGGTGAGACCGATCCGGTCCCAATACTCCAAGAGGACCAGCGTTTCCCGGCGGGAAAGGCCAAGGGCGTCCCGCAGTTCCCCCAAAGTGCATACCGTCTGCCGGGCAAAGCGCCCTTTCAAAAGACGCGCTCCCCGGGCCAGACAATGGGGCCGCACCCACAGCCCGGGGGCAATGGACACCAGTTCCCCATCCAGCGCCATCCGGCGGAAGACCCGGGCGGCTTTTTCCCGCTGACGCCCAAAGGCGTCCAGCACTTCGTCCTGGTCAGGCGGGGTAAGCCCGGCCCGGTCGTACCGCTCCCGCAAAAGGCGGCGGAGCGCGTCATATTCCGGCGTCCAGGTCACGGTAAAGCCGGGCAGCGCCACCCACTCGCCGGACAGAGACAACCCGTATTCCCGGGCAAAGAGGGTAAGCAGGGCCGACCATATCCGGCCGCTCCCGTGAGAAAGCACCTGAGCGCGGAGGGTTTGGCGATCCATACCGGGCCACAGCGGTTCCCTCCGGTGATAGTCGGACAGAATTTCCTTTGTCCTCTGCCACAGCATCTGATATTGCCCGGCGCTGAGCCACCGGCCCGCCAGCTGCACCGTCTGTCCCCGACGGGACAGCATCTCCAGCACAGCGGTGCAGCGCTCCGTGGTCAGTCCCGCTTCCCGGGCCAGTTGGTCCGCTTTGAGGAGCCGGGTTTTCCCCTGCTCCAGCGCGGCCAATACCCGCGCTTCCTCCGAACCCCGGGCCAGTACCTCTAAAGTGCGCAGATGGTCCGGGGTCATCTTATGCCCCGACGGGGGCTGGAGGGTAAGCACCGTTCCGCCGCCCATGGTGACCACCGGCGAGAAAAAGCGGACCACAAAGCGATCTCCCGCCGCCAGCGCCGCCGGTTGGGCAAAGCGGAGGCGGGCAAATCCGGTCTCGCCGGGCTCCAAGTGTTTCCGGCCCGGCAGGAGAACCTGGCAGACCTGCTTCCCGGCTCCGGAATGGAAATGGAGCCTGCTGTTATGGCGCACCGGATAGGGCGCGTGGGGCAGCAAGGTGAGCTGCACTTCCACTTCTTCGGTAACGGTGAGGGCGTGGGGGGCGGCCAGGGTGTCGCCCCGCTTGATCTCTTTTTTCTCCACGCCGGACAGATTCACACCGCCCCGCATCCCGGCCCACAGCCGCTGCTGGGGCAGACCATGATGCTCCAGACCGCGCACCCGCACCGGCTGCTCTCTGGGATAGAGCCACAGGGTTTCTCCTGCCGTGGTGCTGCCCTGAGCCACGGTGCCGGTGACCACGGTGCCCTGACCGTCCACCGAAAAGACCCGGTCTACCGCCAGACGAAAGGGCAAGTCGTCCCGCCGGGCGGAACTGCTGCCGACCAGCTCCAGCAGCGCCGTGCGCAGCGCGTCCAGCCCCTCTCCCGTCACCGCCGACACCGGGCACAGAGGGGCCTGTTCCAAACCGGCGCCTTTCAGGAACCGGCAAACGGTTTCCTGCCGCTGGGCCAGCGTTTCCCGGGATACCCGGTCGATCTTGGTCAGGGCCACCACACCCCGGGTGATACCCAGCAAGGTGAGGATATCCAGATGCTCTCTGGTCTGGGGCATGACTCCTTCGTCTGCCGCGATGACGAAAAGGACCCCGTCCATACCGGAAGCGCCGGCCAGCATATGGCCAATCAAAGCCTCATGGCCGGGCACGTCCACCATGCTGACGGTAAGGTCGTCCGCCAGAGGGAGGGGGGCAAAGCCGTTTTCAATGGTGAGACCCCGGCGTTTTTCCTCGGGCAGGGTGTCGGTGTCCACGCCGGTGAGGGCGCGGACCAGGGCGGTCTTGCCGTGGTCCACATGACCGGCGGTACCTAAAATAAAGTGTTTCATCCCGGCCGCGCCTCAGAAAGGCAGGCCTCCAGCGCCGCGGCAATGACGGCCCAGTCCTGAGAACGGACGGTGCGGGCGTCCAGCAGCAGGGCATCCCTGTGGATACGGCCCACGATGGGAGTCTCCCAACGGCGGAAAAATTCTTCCAGCGCCTCCACAGACACCGTATGTGGGCGGAGAGAGACCGCCCAGCCGGGCAGGGACACGCCGGGCATGGAACCGCCCCCCACCGGTCCGGAGACCGGCTCCACTGTGAGGGCACAGCGTTGGCCGCATACCGGCATGAGGATGGCCGCCCCCTCCCTTGCCTGCCGTTCCAGCGCTTCCGGCTTTGCGCCCAGCATGGACAGTACGGGCAGCTCCGCCGCCCCTTCCGGGTCCCGCCAGGCAAGGAGGGTCTCTTCCAGCGCCGCCAGAGCCAATTTTCCCGGACGGAGGGCCCGGGCCAGCGGGTCGCCGGACATGGCGGCAATCAAATCCCTGCGGCCCAGCAAAATGCCCGCCTGCGGGCCGCCCAGCAGTTTATCCCCCGAAAAACAGACGATATCCGCCCCGGCGGACAGGGCTTCCGCCGCCGTCGGCCCCGCCGGAAGGGCGGGATGGGGATAGAGTCCGCCGCTGCCCATATCATAGAGAAGGGGTACTTCCTTTTCCTTTGCCAACCGGGCCAGCTCCGCCAGCGAGACCGCCGCCGTAAAGCCCACCACCTGAAAATTGCTGGTGTGGACTTTCAAAAGCACCTTTGCCTCCTGGGTCTCAATGGCCCGGCGGTAGTCGGAGAGATGGGTCTTGTTTGTGGCGCCCACCTCCAGCAGGGAAGCGCCGCTGCGGGCCATGATGTCGGGCACCCGGAAGCTGCCGCCGATCTCCACCAGCTCCCCACGGGAAATGGCCACTTTTTTGCCGCATCCCACCACCGACAGCATGAGCAGCACCGCCGCCGCGTTGTTGTTGACCACCAGCGCCCCTTCCGCGCCGGTGAGGGAACAGAGCAGCCGGGAAACCGCTGTCTGTCTGCTGCCCCGTGTGCCCTCCTCCACGTTGTACTCCAGGGTGGACCAGCGCTCCGCCGCCGCCGTGGCCGCCATCGCGGCCCTGTGGCTGATCGGCGCGCGGCCCAGATTGGTGTGGAGCACCACGCCGGTGCCGTTGATGACCGGGCGCAGGGTGGGCCGGTTCATCTGGCGGGCCAGACGGAGGGCCAGCGCCGCCCCTTCCGCCAGCGTGGGCGCAGTGGAACGCTTCCCAGACAAAAGCAGAGCGCGGAACTGGTCCACGCTCTGCCGTGCCGCCCGGCGCAGCACCCAGCGGGGCAGACCGCTGTCCCGCAGGATGGGATGATCCAACAGGGCGTCTGTCCGGGGCAGATGGCGCAAGGCTTCCTTATCCATGGCAAACCTCCTCCTCGCTCAGCGGACGGACCTGCAGGGATGGGCCGCTGCCGGTGACGGCATAAAAGGCGTACTCCTCCCGCCAGAGGGAAGACCCCTCCAAAACCTCCGCCGCTCGGGAGAGCATTTCCGGCGCAAGGCGCAAGGCAATGCCGCACCCCGCCGAGATCTCCCGCAGCACCGGCATAATGAGAGAGGGGACCTGTCCGTCCAGCACCTTCTGGGCCGCGATGGCGCCGCCGGAAGAGGCAAAGGTCACCACGCAGTAGTCCATCAGAGGGTGACCACCTTGGAGGCGGTCTGCATCCGGGTGAGGATGTCATACATATTGCTCACCGTGCCCACCGCCAGCGGGTCGGTGAGGGAGTAGAAGTTCAGGCAGGTGCCGCACACCAGCACCTCCACCCCGCGGCTGCGGAGCTCCTTCAGGTGGGAGATGATCTGCTCGTCCTCCGCCGCCAGCAGCACGCCGGAATTCATAAAGAGCACCGCGCCGGGCAGGTCTTCCGACTGTGTCAGGGTATAGAAGAGCATCCGCATCAGGTTGGCGCCCAGCATCCGGTCGCCGTCGCCGACGATGTCCTTCCCCACAAAGAGGACCCAGTCTTTTTTCTGGGGGACAGGCACGGCTTCCCGGGCAGGTTCTTCCGCCGGGGCGGCCCCCGCTTTGGTCAGGGTCAGCGTGAAGGAATCCCCCGCTCCCGTCACAGCGGCTTCATAGCCCTGGCTGGCCGCCATGCGCTGCAAATTACCTACCGCCGTCTCGTTATCTACCAGGACGATCAGACGGTCCGAGCCCTCCGTAATGGCCTGACGGGCCATGAGAACCGGCATGGGACAGGCCTTTCCACGGGCATCAATGGTTTTTGTCATACAATCGCTCCTTTTTACGCAGCCGCTCCGGTGCGGACCGTTTTCAGACAATATTATAAAAGGGCCTTGCGCCCCTGTCAATCGCCAGCAAAGACGCCGAAAAATGCCCCCTCTCGTCAAAGGTTTTGTTTCAAAGAGATACAAATTTCCTTGACAGAAGGGGTTGGTTAGCACTAAAATAGATTGGAAGTCATATTTGAAAAACGAGAGGGGAAGTTTTTCATTTTTTGTAAGAATTGCCTAGAGCAGGGCTGTTCTGCAAGCAACGCTATGGCTCATATAGACAAAAGGAAAACGGAGGTGTAAACAACACTTGATGCCATATATCATTACATTTATCATCACCGCTGTGGTGTTCACGGCCATCATGTTCCCGCTGGGTTATCAGTACCGCCGGCGTATCGCCGAAAAGGAGATCTCCAGCGCCGAGGATGAAGCCAAGCGCATCATCAACGAGGCCATTAAAAGCGCCGAGAGCAAAAAGCGCGAGGCCCTGGTGGAAGCCAAGGAAGAGATCCTTCAGGCCCGCAATGAGTACGAGCGGGAAGTGAAGGAACGCCGCGCCGATCTCCAGAAGCAGGAGCGCCGCCTCCAGCAGAAGGAAGAAAACCTGGACCGTAAGACCGAAAACATGGAAAAGAAGGAGGAAACCCTCCAGACCAAGCTGACTCAGCTGGACGCCTCCCGCGAAGAGGTTGAGACCGTCAAGAAGACCCAGCTGGAAGTGCTGGAGCGGATCTCCGGATTTACCGCCGAGGAAGCCAAACACTATCTCATCTCCCAGATCGAGGCCGACGTGACCCACGAGGCCGCCATGAAGGTCAAGGAGATCGAATCCCGTTACAAGGAAGAGGCTGATACCAAGGCCCGGGAGATCCTCTCTCTGGCCATTCAGCGCTGCGCCGCCGACCATGTGGCTGAGGCCACCGTCTCTGTGGTTCCCCTGCCCAACGACGAAATGAAGGGACGCATCATCGGCCGCGAAGGCCGCAACATCCGCACGCTGGAGACCATGACCGGTGTGGATCTCATCATCGACGATACCCCCGAGGCCATCACCGTCTCCTGCTTTGACCCCGTCCGCCGGGAGATCGCCCGCATCGCTCTGGAGAAGCTCATCCAGGACGGCCGCATCCATCCCACCCGCATTGAGGAAATGGTGGAGAAGGCCAAGCGCGAGGTGGACGCCACCATCAAGGCCGAGGGTGAACGGGCCATCTTTGAGACCAACGTCCACGGCCTCCATCCGGAGCTGGTCAAGCTCCTGGGCCGCATGAAGTACCGCACCAGCTACGGTCAGAATGTCCTCAATCACTCCATTGAGGTCTCCCATCTGGCCGGTCTGCTGGCCGCTGAGATCGGCGCCAACGTGGCCGAGGCCAAGCGCGCCGGTCTTCTCCACGACCTGGGCAAGTCCATCGACCACGAGGTGGAGGGCTCCCACGTCCAGATCGGCGTGGAGCTGGCCCGCAAATACCGCGAGAACGAGAATGTGGTCCACGCCATCGAGGCCCACCACAACGACGTGGAGCCCCGTACCATCGTGGCCTGCCTGGTGCAGGCGGCCGACGCCATCTCCGCCGCCCGTCCCGGCGCCCGCCGTGAGAACCTGGAGAACTACATCAAGCGTCTGGAGAAACTGGAAGAGGTCACCTCCTCTTTCCCCGGCGTGGAGAAGTCCTTCGCCATCCAGGCCGGACGGGAAGTCCGCATCATGGTCAAGCCCGACCAGGTCAGCGAGGACCAGATGGTCCTGCTGGTCCGGGATATCGCCAAGAAGATCGAAGACGAGCTGGAATATCCCGGCCAGATCAAGGTCAACATGATCCGGGAGACCAAGGTCGTCGATTACGCCAAATAAGCAGCAAACCAACAGCCCCGACGGTCTCCCCCGCCGGGGCTGTTCCCCATCTTTACGCAAGGAGCGGCAAAACCATGGAAGAAAAACAGCAACCCAAACAAAAAAAGAAGAAGGAAGAAGAACCCCAGACCCTGAGTCAGAGCCTGTTCGGCTGGCTTCAGGCGGTGGTGCCGGTCATCATCGGCATCATTCTGGTCTTTACCTTTGTGGGGCGGCTCACCCCGGTGGACGGCGACTCCATGAATCCCACCCTGCACCACGGGGATATGCTGGTGGTGGCCGGACTGGGATATATCCCGAAAAACGGGGATATCATTGTGCTCACCAAGTACTTTGAGGATGTCCAGGGCCCCATCGTCAAGCGGGTGATCGCCGTGGGCGGTCAGACGGTACAGATCGACTATGAGGCCGGCACCGTGACAGTGGACGGTCAGGTGGTGGACGAATCTTATATCAAAGAACCCATGATCCGCCAGTCCTGGCAACGGATCGACACCATCACCGTGCCGGAGGGCTCGGTCTTCGTCATGGGCGACAACCGGAACATCTCCAACGACAGCCGTAATCCCGCCCTGGGTACGGTGGATGTGCGCTATATTCTGGGCGAAGTGGTGGGCACCCTTCCGTCGCTGGGGGCGTAAAAAAGAAAAGGAGGATATTGTTATGATCTGGCCCTGGGAACGCAAAGAACTGACCATTTGCACGACACTCAGCCAATGTGAGAACGTCCGCGCCGCGCTGGAGCAGGCGGGCATCCCCCATCAGGTGAAGGCAAGAGACCGTTCTTCCCCCTCTCCGCTGTCCATGGGCACACGGGAGCGGTCGGGCACCTTCGGGCAAAATCCCCTTTCCGCCTGGAGCTACACCATTTATGTGAGACGCCGGGATTGGGAACAGGCAATGTCCTGTATCCGGTAACGATATCCCAAAGCAAAAAACGGGCGTGTTTGCAGTACCTGAGTACCGCAGACACGCCCGTATTTTTATGCTCAGGACCGGGCGGAGAAGGCCACCCAGCCTTTCTGCTCCCACCGGTCCACGATGGTCAGACCGTGGGACTCCAGCGCCGTCTGGACCTCCTGGGCCCGGGTGTCGATGATGCCCGAGCAGAGGAACATACCGCCCGGAGCCAGGAACCGGTCCACCTTGGCCGAAAGAGGAATGATGACGTCGGCCACGATGTTGGCCAGCACCAGCTCGTATTTCTGCGCCGCCAGTTCGTCCACCAGCACCTTGTCGGTGAGCACATCGCCGGCCAGCACCTTGTACCGGTCCTTGCCGATGCCGTTCATGGCGGCGTTCTCATAGGCCACGTCCACCGCTTTGGGGTCGATGTCCACCGCCGCCGCCGAGCCCATGCCCAGCGCCAGCGCCGCAATGGACAAAATACCGCTGCCGCAGCCCAGATCCAGGCACTTGCCGCCGGGCACCGCATACCGCTCCACTCCACCCAGACACAGCTGGGTGGAGGAGTGGGAACCGGTGCCGAAGGTGAGCCCGGGATTGAGATAGAGCGCCGTCCGTCCGGCGGGGACCGGCTCCTCTCTCATCCACTCGGGGACGATATACACCTTTTCCCCCACCGCCATGGGCTGATAATACTTCTGCCAGCTGTGGGCCCAGTCGTTGTCCCCCATGGGAAGGGCGGTGTAAGGCAGGTCGATGCCCGCCATGGACTGCTCCAGCAGCTTCTTGCCGTCGGCGTCGTCGGTGACGTAGAACTTCACCCGGCATACGCCTTTCATCTGCTCCTCCAGCTCTTCGTCTACATAGTCCCAATACTGCCTGTTCTGCTCCAGAAAAGTACGGAAATCCGCCTCATCCTCGATGACCAGACCGGTCATGCCGTTCATGGTCAGTTTTGCCGTGAGATTATCCAGCTCTGCCTCGGTGGTCTCGATGACCACTTCCAGCCACTTTGCTTCGTTTTCCATAAACTCAACGCTCCGTTCCAAGGAAGAAAAGGGCCACCGTACCCGGTCCGGCGTGGGCGCCGATGACGGGGCCAATGGTATTGTACATCACTTTCCTGACGCCCAGACGCTGCTGGATCATGTCGCACACCTTGCGGGCGTCCTCCAGACAGTCGCCGTGGCTGATGAAGACCACCTGATCTTCGGGATGGGTGGCCGTCTGGGCCATGTGGTCCACCAGCGCCTTGAGGGAACCGGAACGGCCCCGGGCCTTGGCCATATTGATGAGGTGGCCCTCGTTGTCCACATGGAGCACCGGCTTGATGGCCAGCATGGTGCCCACCACAGCGGTGGCGGCAGAGATGCGCCCGCCCCGCTTGAGGAAGTGGAGGTCATCCACGGTGAACCAGTGGCAGAGGTGGAGCTTGTTGTTCTCCGCCCAGTCCCGGACCTCCTCAATGGAGGCGCCGGCCTTTTTCTTCTGGGCGGCGTACCACACCAGCAAGCCCTGACCCAGGGAGGCGCAGAGGGTATCCACCGTAAAAATCTTGCGGTCGGGATACTGCTCTTTCAGGTCGTTCACGGCGATGACAGAGGACTGATAGGTGGTGGAAAGTCCCGAGGAGAAAGCCAGCACCAGCACATCCTTTCCGGCCTGGAGCAGCGGCTCCAGACAGGCGGTATACTGGCTGACATTGACGGCGGAGGTGGTGGCCATGCCGCCCTCTCTCAGATGACGGTAGAACTGCCGGGGGTCCATCTCCCGGTTATCCGGGTAGTTGTGGTAGGACTTGTCGCCCACCAGAAAGGACAGAGGCAGCACTTCCACGCCCAGTTCCTTGACCATCTCGTCGCTGAGATCGGCGGCGGAATCGGTGACGATGACATACTCGCTCATAACTTACTTACCTCCCAAACGCTCCGGACAAAGCCGGAGACCATTATTTTTTCTCTTTATGATGTTTGCCAGGCAATTCTCCCGGCATACCGTGATTGGCCATAATATCCAGCACCCGCTGGCAGGCCAGCCGGTTGGCATAGCTGCGCAGCGCCAGACCCAGCGCCAGGCGGGGCAGATCCTCTTCTTCTCCGTCTCCGGGGATGCACTGCGCCGTCTCGGTCAGTACGCCGTCTAGCTGCTGACAGAAATAATCATACAGGCCCTGGGTGCTTCCCTTCCGCTGCTCGCCCACGGCAAGAAGCCCCTTCACTTCCCGCACAGACAGCACCTGCTTGAGCACACAGATGGCCGTCAGATAGGCCAGATGGGTCTGCGAATACCGCTTTCCCTCCGCCCGGGGCAGCAGCCCATCCTTGATATAATTATTGACCATGGCAGAAGTGAGAACATCCCCGTCCCCGTAGTGGATCAGCTGCCGGGGCATATAGGAGATGATCTGATCCATATAGAGGCCCAGATCGGGAAAGGCGTCCCAATCCACAGGGCGCTCCTGAGACATTCGTTCTTTCAGCTCTTCCAGTTCTTCCATGGCAACCTCCCTTCTCCGCCCGTCACAGGGGCGTGTGGTTCCGGATACCGGCAAGGGTGATTTCCAATACCGCGTGCCGTAATTTTACCCTATAAACAGTCTCATTGTACCATACTTCAGGGGGAAAAGCAAAGAAAAGAGAAGACCCCGGCCACACTGGAAGAGAGGGACCAGTGCAGCCGGGATCCGTTGAAAAAGGAAAGGAGAAATGAGAAAAAAGGTTGGGAAAAGGTTAGAAAAATGAGGTCGTCCGGCCGGGCTGATCAACACGGCCGAAACAGTGGAGGTAT
>DXGA01000003.1 GCA_019114165.1 Candidatus Flavonifractor merdipullorum
ATCTGCACCATCATAGGGGTGCCGCGGATGACCGTTGTATAGATCTTGCAGAGGGCATTGAGGATCCCCAGCAGGATATTGCGCTGTCTGGGCCGCTGCTGGTCGTGGGCGGTACGGACAACGGCCACCACCACGCCCAGGATCGTACCGAAGATCAGGGCAAAGACCGTCATCTCCAAGGTGATTCCCAGACCTTCCAGATAGAGCTTCCAGCGATCTCCCTCGATAAACGCCGTGTGGAAGCGACTGCCCAGCTTCACCAGCCACTGCATAAACTCATTCATAACAGAAGGGGCCTCTCCTTTCTTCAAATATGAGAAAAGGACGGCACAGAAGGCCGCCCTTCCCTCATGTCCGGCTTATTCCGCCGGGATGTACTTGTCGATGATGGACTGGACGGTACCATCCTCAATGAGCTCCTTCAGAGCTGCGTTCACCGCGTCCTTCAGGGCGGTGTTGCCCTTGGCAAAGCCGATGGCGTAGTCCTCCACCGCAAACTCGGTGTCCAGGATCTTCAGGCCCTCGTTGGCCTTCACGAACTCCTGGGCGGGGGCGTTGTCGATAACTACGGCGTCCACCTGATCGTTCATCAGGGCCATAACGGCCAGAGCGCCGTTGTCATAGGCAGTCACATGGTCCTCGCCGTAGCCGCCCTCCTCGGGAGGATAGGAGCAGAAAATGTAGCCGGTGGTGTCAGCCTGGCAGCCGATCATCTCGGCATTGGCCAGGTCGTCGATGGTCTGAATGGGGGAGTCCTCCTTCACGATGACCACCTGCACGCCGGTGGCGTAGGTGTCGGAGAAGTCCATGACCTCCAGACGGTCCTCGTTGACGGTGACGCCGGCCATGACCATGTCGCTCTGGCCGGTCTGGGCGGCGGTAAGGGCGGCGTTGAAGGCCATGTCATCCACCACCAGCTCCAGGTCCAGCTTCTCGGCAATGGCCTCGGCGATCTCCACGTCGATGCCCTCAAAGCCGCCGTCGTCGGTGGTCATCTCATAGGGAGGGAACTGGGCGTTGGTGGACATATGCAGCTTGCCCTCCTCTACGGTGGTGAAAGACACATCGCCGGTGTCAGCGTCGCCGGTGGTGTCGGCAGTATTGTTGGTAGTGTTGTTCGCGGTGTTATTTGCCGTATTGTCGGCGGTGTTGTTTCCGGTTCCGCCGCAGGCGGCCAGGCTCAGCACCAGGGCCAGAGCCAGAACCAGAGTCAACAGTTTCTTCATGTCAGTCATCCTTTCCAAATATTGCGACTAAACTTATGTATGGGGATTCATCCAATCCAATCTCCAACGCCCCGCCCTTCTGGTGCGGGACGATAGGGAGCATAGCACTTTGCCCCGGCTTTGTCAATAGAATTTCAGAAAATATGAATAAATATTTATTTTTGATTAAGAAAACCGGCATTTTAGCTGGAGGCAACTCTCCTTTTTATCCGCCGTTTGGGCAATTTTACTCCCTCTCCGATTCTTCGGTTTGGGATTGGTTGCGTTCAGGGAAAAATGTGCTATACTGAATAAAGAAACTTTGGGAACAGGAGGCAGAAGATGAAGGTATTACTGCTCAACGGCAGCCCCCACGAAAAGGGCTGCACCTATACCGCCCTCAGCGAGGTGGCCGCCGCCCTGGAGAGCGACGGCGTAACGGCGGAGATCCTGTGGGTGGGGGCAAGTCCCACCATGGGCTGCATGGGCTGCGGCGGCTGCCGCAAAATAGGGTACTGCGTCCGGGACGATGTAGTCAACCAGATCATTGACCAGCTGGAGGACTGCGATGGATTGGTGGTAGGCTCTCCGGTCCACTACGCCGCCGCCTCCGGCCAGATCACCTGCATCATGGACCGGCTGTTCTATGCCGCCTCCGGAAAGCTGCGCCACAAGCCCGGCGCGGCGGTGGTCTCCGCCCGGCGGGGCGGCACCACGGCGGCCCTGGATCAGCTGAACAAGTACTTCACCATCAACCAGATGCCGGTGGTATCCTCCCGGTACTGGAACATGGTCCACGGCAACACCCCTGACGAGGTCCGTCAGGACGAGGAGGGCCTGTCCGTCATGCGGACCCTGGGCCACAACATGGCCTGGCTCATCAAGTGCATTGCCGCCGGCAGGGCGGCGGGGATCGAGGCCCCCGCCGGGGAGCCGCCGGTAAAGACCAACTTCATTCGCTGAGCCCCTGCGGGGGACTTGTCAGAGGATGGTTCCTCTGAATGTCTCTTTTTCAGCCCTCCAGGCTGTTTGCCTCCGGCGGGCCCACTTTTGGACGCCCAAAAGTGGGCGGAAAAACCGCCGGGGGGACCCCGGACCCCCTCTTTTTTGTCCAATCGGTCACGATCAGGGGAGATGCTTGGTTGCCACTGAAATACCTCTTTGCCTCCGGCTCCCTCGTGATCGGTGCGGTGGATGTCTTACTTCGGCTGGCCTGTGCCCTGCGGGTACGCCCCTCGTGCTGATAGGCACTTCTTGTTGCGCAGAACATCAGATGAATCTACCCCTTTAACAGGCCGTCAGGCGAAGTCGGAAAAGATACCCGCCGCAGATCAGATGCCCGTAGGAATCTCTGATTCAGTGGCACCGCAGCGGCAAAGTTGATGCCGACCGATTGGGAAAAAGCGGGGTCCGGGGTGTCCCCGGCGGCGTTTTGGTTACTTTGCCGACGGGGGCAAAGTAACCGCGGGGCGCGGGGGCGCGTAGCCCCCGTCGACAAGCAGCAAGGTCCGGGGGGCGGCAGCCCCCGTAAAGCAAAAAACCGCCGTCCCGCCGGGCGCTCCCGGCTGGGACAGCATTTTTCATAATACTGTGTTTACGCCTCCGGCAGGAGATCCACGGCAAACAGGGCTCCGGCGCCGCCGGTGTGGACAAAAAGGATGTTCTCCTCTCCCATGAAGTAGCCCTCCTCAATGAGCTGGAACATACCCGCCAGGGCCTTGCCGGTGTACACCGGGTCCACCAGGATGCCCTCGCTGCGGGCCAGGCGGCGGACCGCGGCGCAGCCCTCGGGGCTGGGGATGGCGTAACCGTCACCGATGCAGTAGCGGATGTGGATATCCTCCTTCTCCACCGGCACGTCGGATTCCAGCAGATCCTTGATACCTTTCATCAGGTCCAGAGCGATGTCCGCGAAGGGATCGTCGCACACGCCGATACCCACGGAACGGGCGCCGGGCAGGTTCAGCTTGGTGCCATAGGTGAGGCCGGCGTAGGTGCCGCCGGAGCCGGTGGCACTGACAACGGCGTCAAAGCGCACGCCCAGGGCCTTGCTCTGGGCCGCAATCTCCTCGGTGCAGGCAATATAGCCCAGAGAACCCAGCGGTACGCTGCCCCCCACGGGGATGAAATAGGGGGTGTGGCCCGCCTTCCGCAGCGTAGCCATAATGGCCTCCATCTCGGCGTACACATCGTCGTAGCTGTCGGTATCCACAAAGCGGACCTCGGCATTATAGATGTTGTCCAGGATCAGGTTGCCGCCGGTGAGTTCACCCCGCTTCTTCAGCACCAGGATGGCCTTCATGCCGATCCGGGAGGCACAGGCGGCGGTGAGCATGGCGTGGTTGGACTGGGGGCCGCCGGCGGTAAGGACCACATCCGCCCCTTTATCACGAGCATCCGCCAGCAGATACTCCAGCTTGCGGGTCTTGTTGCCCCCCAGGGCCACGCCGATCATGTCGTCCCGCTTGATGTAGATGTTCTTGCCCACCTCCCGGCTGATATTCTCCAGCTTATACAGGGGCGTGGGGGTAATACCGAAGGGAATGCGGCTGAAATCGGAAAGCTTCTTCATGGCGTCTCCTTTCAAAAGATCCCATCACTGATGATCCAGGGATGTAAGCTCATCCAGATCATAGGGTGTAGTCTGATAGACAAAATAGTTGAGCCAGTTGCTGTAGAGCAGGTTGGCGCAGGAGCGCCAGGTGACCCGGGGCGGCTTGGTGTAGTCGTCATCGGGATAATAGTTCTTCGGCACCGCAATAGGCAGGCCCTTGTTCTTGTCCCGGAGGAACTCCTGCTCCAGGGTCAGGGCGTCGTACTCACTGTGGCCGGTAATGAAGATCTGGCGGCCCCCCTCGGTAGAGAGGGCGTAGATCCCCGCCTCCGGGGAGGAGGCCAGGATCTTCAGCTCCTTCACCTTCTCCACGTCCTCCCGGCGGATGGTGGTGTGCCGGGAGTGGGGCACCATGAACACGTCGTCGCTG
>DXGA01000207.1 GCA_019114165.1 Candidatus Flavonifractor merdipullorum
GAATACAACGGTGTGGAGTACCGTCTGACCTCCGCCGACCACCTGAATTTCACCCCCATGAAGCTGCTGGACTGAGGACGCCGAACGGAAAAATTTTAGGAAGTACGGAAAAAGTATGAAAATGCTCTGGTAATTTGCCGCGCTTTCTGGTAAGATAGAGCAGATATTGCGAAAGAGAGCCCGTCCGTGAAGAAACACGGCGCCGGGCGAAACAGGAGGAAAACATAAATGAACGTCAAGAGTGTTGAAAAGCAGGAAAAGAGCACCGTAGAGCTGATCATCGAGGTGGGCCGCGAGGAGTTCGAGGCCGCCATCGAGAAGGTTTATAAGAAGCAGCGCAGCAAGATCAACGTGCCCGGCTTCCGCAAGGGCAAGGCTCCCCGCAAGATCATCGAGGGTATGTACGGCGCCAGCGTGTTCTATGAAGACGCCATCAACGAGCTCTACCCCGAGGCTTACGCCACCGCCGTGGACCAGGAGAAGCTGGACGTGGTGGCCTGGCCCAAGGTGGAGATCCAGGAAGTGAGCGCCGACGGCTTTACCTTCAAGGCCATCGTCACCGTCCGTCCCGAGGTGAAGCTGGGCCAGTATAAGGAGATCACCGCTCCCAAGGCTGAGCCCGCCGTTACCGAGGAAGACATCGCCAACGAGCTCAAGCCCTACATCGCCCGTGCCACCCGCATGGTGACCGTGGAGCGCGAGGCTCAGAACGGCGACACCGTGGTCATCGACTTCGAGGGCTTCAAGGACGGCGTGCCCTTCGCCGGCGGCAAGGCCGAGGGTCACGAGCTGGAGCTGGGCTCCGGTTCCTTCATCCCCGGCTTCGAGGATCAGCTGGTGGGCACCAAGGCTGGCGACGAGAAGGAAGTCAACGTGACCTTCCCCGAGGAGTACCCCGAGGAGAGCCTGGCCGGCGCTCCCACCGTGTTCAAGGTGAAGGTGCACGAGGTCAAGGAGAAGCAGGAGCCCACTCTGGACGACGAGTTCGCCAAGGACGTGTCCGAGTTTGACACCCTGGAGGCCCTGAAGAAGGACCTGGCCGACAAGCTCATGGCCCGCCGTGAGGAGAACGCCAAGAAGACCTTCGAGAGCGCCGTTCTGGAGCAGGTCGTCCACAACATGGAAGTGGAGATCCCCGACGCCATGGTGGAGTACGAGGCTGACCAGCTGGTGAACAACTATGCCCAGCGCATCCAGGCCCAGGGCATCCCCTTCGAGAACTACCTGAAGATGATGGGCATGACCATGGACCAGATGCGCCTCCAGGCCGCCGAGTCCGCCACCCATCAGATCCAGAGCGACCTGGCTCTGGCTGCCGTGGCCGCCGCCGAGGGCATCGAGGCCAGCGACGAGGACGTGGCCGCCGAGATCAAGAACCTGGCCGAGCAGTACAAGCTGACCGAGGAGCAGGTGCGCAGCGCCATCAACGTGGACGACCTGAAGAAGGACATCTGCCGCAAGAAGGCCGCCGAGGTCATCTTCTCCACCGCCAAGGTGGGCCCCGTGGCCACCGAGGAGAAGACCGAGGGTTAATCCTCAGCCCTGAGAGAGAAACAGGGGGCGGCGACCGTTCCTGGTATAAACTTCCGCCGGCCGGACATACTGTTGTGTGTGCGTCCGGCCGGGCGGGATGGAGATGGCCGGAGTGTCCGACATCAACAATAAGGAGACACCAATTATGAGTTTAGTTCCCTATGTAGTGGAGCAGACCAACCGGGGCGAACGTTCCTATGACATTTTCTCCCGGCTGCTCAACGACCGGATCATTTTCCTGGGCGAGGAGGTCAACGCCACCACCGCCAGCCTGGTCGTGGCCCAGATGCTCTATCTGGAGGCCCAGGACCCGGACAAGGATATTCAGTTTTACATCAACAGCCCCGGCGGCAGCGTCACCGACGGCATGGCCATCTATGACACCATGCAGTATGTCAAGTGCGACGTGTCCACCATCTGCATCGGCATGGCGGCCAGCATGGGCGCGTTCCTGCTGTCCTCCGGCGCCAAGGGCAAGCGCTTTGCCCTGCCCAACGCCGAGATCATGATCCATCAGCCCTCTGCCGGCACCCAGGGCCAGATCACCGATATGGCCATTCATCTGCGCCGACTGGAAGTCATCAAAAAGCGCATGAATGAGATCCTGGCCGGCAACACCGGCAAGCCCATCGAAGTGGTCACCGCCGACTGCGAGCGGGACAACTTCATGACCGCCGAAGAGGCCAAGGAGTACGGCCTGATCGACAAGATCATCTATCAGCGCTGAGACGCGGAGGAGCGGGGGCTTGAGAAGGCGTCCGCTCCTTTTTCCGCATCTGAGGCGTATGGAGGTTAACATGGCAAAAAATGACGAACACAAGTCGGTCCGCTGTTCCTTTTGCGGCAAGCATCAGGATCAGGTGGCCCGCATCATCGCCGGTCCGGGGGCTTATATCTGCAACGAGTGCGTCCATCTGTGCATGAGCATTCTGGATGACACCTTCGATCCGGAAGAGCCCCAGGTGAGCGCCGACATCCCCGACGTGATCCCCACCCCCCGGGAGATCCGGGACGTGCTGGACCAGTATATCATCGGCCAGGAGGATGCCAAGGTGGCCCTGTCCGTGGCGGTGTACAACCACTATAAGCGCATTTACTTCGGCGGCGGGGACGACGTGGAGCTCCAGAAGAGCAACATCCTGCTCATCGGCCCCACCGGCTGCGGCAAGACCCTCTTTGCCCAGACCCTGGCCCGCATCCTGAAAGTCCCCTTCGCCATCGCCGACGCCACCACCCTCACCGAGGCCGGCTATGTGGGCGACGACGTGGAGAACATCCTGCTCCGTCTGGTGCAGGCCGCCGATTACGACATCGAGCTGGCCGAGCGGGGCATCATCTACGTGGACGAGATCGACAAGATCGCCCGTAAGAGCGAGAATACCTCCATCACCCGTGACGTATCGGGTGAGGGCGTGCAGCAGGCTCTGCTGAAAATTCTGGAGGGCACTGTGGCCAACGTGCCTCCCCAGGGCGGCCGCAAGCACCCCCATCAGGAGTTCATCCAGATCGACACCCGCAACATCCTCTTCATCTGCGGCGGCGCCTTCGACGGCATCGACAAGATCATCGAAAAGCGTCTGGACAAGAAGAGCATTGGCTTCGGCGCGGCCATCGAGAGCAAGAAGGAGCGGGACATCTCCGCCCTCTTCCGTGAGATCCAGCCCCACGACCTGCTCAAGTTCGGTATCATCCCCGAGCTGGTGGGCCGTCTGCCGGTGATCACCGCCCTGCGCGCTCTGGATAAGGAGCAGCTGGTGCGCATCCTGACCGAGCCGAAGAACGCCCTGGTCAAGCAGTATCAGAAGCTGCTGGAGTACGATATGGTGGACCTGGAGTTCCAGCCGGAGGCGCTGACCGCCGCGGCGGACAAGGCCATCGAGCGGGGCATCGGCGCCCGCGGACTGCGTGCGGTGCTGGAGGAGGTCATGACCAAGGTCATGTACGACGTGCCCTCCGACCCCACCATTTCCAAGGTGACCATCACCGCCGAGAGCGTGCGGGACCATGAGGCCCCGGCGGTGGAGCACGATCCCCAGCGGACCGAGCGTCCCCGTCTGGGCGGCGCGTCTCTCCGTTCGGAGCGGGGCGGCGCGGCCTCCCGGGGCAACGCGTCCTGAACACAGGATTGAATGGAAGTACCGTTTTGCGGGGCAGGGGTGGGTACCCTTGCCCCGCCGCGCATTTTTGGAAGTTGCCGTCCCGCGGGGCGGGAAAAAGGAAGTGAATCACAATGACCGAACAAGAGATCAAAACCGCCGTGATGCCCGCGCTGGCGCTGCGGGGCATGACAGTGTTTCCCAATATGATGCTCCACTTTGACGTGGGACGGGAGGCGTCGGTGCGGGCGCTGGACGAGTCCATGTCCAACGGACGGCCCATTTTTCTGGTGGCCCAGAAGGACATGGCGGTAGAGGAGCCGGGAGAGAAGGAGCTTTATCAGATCGGCACGGTGTGTACGGTGCGGCAGCTGCTGCGTCTGCCCGGGGACAACGTGCGGGTGATGGTGGAGGGCATGAGCCGCGGCCGGATGGTGTCCCTCACCCAGACCACCCCCTATCTGAGCGCCGAGGTGGAGGAGATCCCGGCGGAAGCGCCGGTGCGTACCTCCGCCCGGACGGAAGCGCTGATCCGGCAGACCTACGAGCTCTTCGAGCGCTATATTGAGCTGGCCCCCAAGATGACGCCTGACATTCTGCTCAACCTTCTCTCCAGCGAAGACCCGGGGTATATCGCCGACTACATCGCCCAGAATATCATCATGCGGGCGGGGGACAAGCAGGCCATTCTGGAGGAACTGCGTCCGGTGCGCCGGCTGGAACGTCTGGTGCAGATGCTGCGCCGGGAGCTGGACGTGCTGGAGATGGAGCTGGACCTGCAAAATAAAGTGCGGGAAGGGCTGAGCCGCAGTCAGCGGGACTATTTCCTGCGGGAGCAGATGAAGGTCATCCAGCAGGAGCTGGGCGAGGGGGACAGCGACAGCGAGATCGCCGAGTACCGCGCCCAGATCGAAAAGGCGAAGATGCCGGAAGAAGTGGCGGAGAAGCTGAAAAAGGAGCTTTCCAGACTGGAAAAGCAGCCCTTCGGTTCGGCGGAAGCCAGTGTGCTGCGCAACTATCTGGACGTGTGCCTGGAGCTGCCCTGGGGCAAGAAGACCAGGGACAAGGTGGACGTGGCGGCCGCCCGCAAGATCCTGGACGCCGACCACTTCGGCCTGGAGAAGGTCAAGGAGCGGATTCTGGAATTTCTGGCGGTGAAGCAGCTGGCCCCCGATCTGAAAGGACAGATCATCTGTCTGGTGGGACCGCCGGGCGTGGGCAAGACCTCCATTGCCATGAGCATGGCAAGAGCCCTCCACCGGAAGCTGGCCCGCATTTCCCTGGGCGGCGTCCACGATGAGGCGGAGATCCGCGGCCACCGGAAGACCTACATCGGCGCCATGCCGGGCCGCATCATCGCCGGTATCCGGCAGGCGGGGGTGTCCAATCCGCTGCTGCTGCTGGACGAGATCGACAAGCTGGGCGAAGACCACCGGGGCGACCCGGCTTCGGCCCTGCTGGAGGTGCTGGACGGCGAGCAGAACGGCACCTTCCGGGACCACTATCTGGAGGTGCCCTACGACCTCTCGGAGGTCCTGTTCGTCACCACCGCCAACACCACCGATACCATTCCCCGTCCCCTGCTGGACCGCATGGAAGTCATCGAGCTGACCAGCTACACCGACGAGGAGAAATTGCAGATCGCCAAGCGGCATCTGCTGCCCCGGGAGCTTCACCGCCACGGCCTGAAAAAGAGCCAGCTCAAGCTGACCGACGGGGCCATCCGGGAGGTCATCACCGGCTACACCAAGGAGTCGGGCGTCCGCATCCTGGAACGGACCCTGGGCGCCCTCTGCCGCAAAGCCGCCATGCGCATCGTGTCCGACGGGGTAAAGTCGGTGTCGGTGACGGGGGACAACGTGGAAGAACTGCTGGGCGTGCGCCGCTACCATCCCGAGGAGCTGCCCCTCACCGAGCAGGTGGGCGTGGTCAACGGCCTGGCCTGGACCAGCGTGGGCGGCGAGATTCTGGAAGTGGAGGTCAACGTGGTGCCCGGCTCCGGCAAGCTGGAGCTGACGGGCAACCTGGGCGACGTGATGAAGGAGAGCGCCCACGCGGCCCTCTCTTATATCCGCAGCCGGGCCGACCGGCTGGGCATCGCGGCTGATTTTTATCAGACCAAGGACATCCATGTCCACTTCCCAGAGGGCGCGGTGCCCAAGGACGGACCCTCCGCCGGCATTGCCATCACCACCGCCATGGTCTCCGCCCTCACCGGTCAGCCGGTGCGCCGTGAGCTGGCCATGACGGGCGAGGTGACCCTGCGTGGGCGCGTCCTGCCCATCGGCGGCCTGAAGGAGAAGACCATGGCCGCCCTGCGCAACGGGGTAAAAACCGTGATCCTCCCCAAGGGCAACGAGAAGGACCTGGAGGAGATCGACCAGACGGTGCGTGCGTCCCTCCACTTCCTGCCGGTGGAGCAGGTGGACCAGGTGCTGGACGCGGCCCTGGGGATGCACCTCCAGAGCGAAGCGGACAGTTTTAATGCCATTCCCACCCAGCCCGCCGCGGGCCGGGTGTCCATTACCCAATAAAAGAGAAACATAATTGCGAGAGGGTCTGCCGTCCACAGGCCGGCGGACCCTCTGCCCATGAGGGCGGAAAGGGGCATACCATGCCGCTGAATGTGAACAACGCTGAATTCATCCGCTCGGCTGCCAAGGCTGCCGACTTTCCCCGGGACCGCCTGCCCCAGGTGGTGTTCGCCGGGCGCTCCAATGTGGGCAAGTCGTCGGTCATCAACCGGCTTTTGAACCGCAAGAACTTTGCCCGGGTAGGCTCCGCGCCGGGTAAAACCACCCATATCAACTACTTCCTCATCGACAAGAAGCTCTATCTGGTGGACCTGCCGGGCTACGGCTACGCCAAGGTGTCCCAGGCGGAGAAGGCCCGGTGGGGACGGCTCATCGAGAGCTGGTTTGCCGACACCAGCCTCATGACCCTGGGCATCCTCATCGTGGACAGCCGCCACAAGCCCACCGCCGACGACTGCACCATGGCCGAGTGGTTCAAGGTCAGCGGCCGTCCCTTTGCGGTGGTGGCCAACAAGCTGGACAAGCTGAAAAAGAGCGAGATCGAGCCCAATTTGCAGCGGGTGCGGGATACCCTGGAGCTGCCCGACGAGGTCAATGTGATTCCCTTCTCGGCGGAGAAGGGGGAGGGCCGGGCGGAGCTGCTGGGCCTGATTCTGGAGCATCTGGAGGAGAGAGCATGAGATACGTGCGTTTGGAACGGGAGGGCGTCCCGGTGTGGGGCGTGGTGCAGGGAGAGAACGTCCGCACCCTGACGGGTGCGCCCTATGCGGGGATCTGCTATGACGGCCATACCCTGCCGCTGTCGGCCTGCAAGCTGCTGGCCCCCTGCACGCCCACGAAAATCGTCTGCGTGGGCAAGAACTACTATGACCACGCCATGGAGATGGGGGAAGGGGTGCCCGAGCGGCCCATTTTGTTCCTGAAGGCCCCCAATACCCTCAACGACCCGGAAGGGGAGGTCCACGCCCCCGACTTCGTGGAGCGGCTGGACTATGAGGGCGAACTGGCCATCGTCATCCGCAAGCGCGCAAAGAATGTAAAGGAAGAAGACTTTGCAGAGTACATTCTGGGCTATACCTGTCTCAACGACGTGACCGCCCGGGACGTGCAGAAGGGGGACGGCCAGTGGACCCGGGGCAAGAGCATGGACGGCTTTGCGCCGGTGGGCCCGCTGGTGACCGACGAGGTGGACGGCCGGGACGTGGCCATTGAGACCCGGCTCAACGGCACGGTGGTCCAGTCCTCCCGCACCAGCCGGTTTATGACGGGCATTCCCGCCTTGCTGGCCTACATTACCGCCTCCATGACCCTGGAGCCGGGCGACGTGATCGCCACCGGCACCCCGGCGGGCATTGGTCCCATGCACCCCGGCGACGTGGTGGAAGTGGAGATCGAAGGGGTCGGCGTGCTGCGCAGCCGGGTCGTGTGAGCCTTGCCATTCCCCCGGAAATTTGTTATAATCCACAGGCGTAGCGGAACGCCCAAGGAGAAAAGGAGGGAATGAGTTGCACAGCTTTCAGGAATTTTTCAGCCAGTCGTTTCAATGGGAAGGGCTGGTGAACCTGCTCATCCAGGTGGCGGCGGTGCTGCTCTGTCTGACGGTCCACGAGACCTGCCACGGTCTGGCGGCGCTGGCGCTGGGCGATCCCACGGCCAAAAGCCAGCACAGGCTGAGTCTCAATCCCCTCCGTCATCTGGACTTTTTCGGTACCTTGATGATGCTGGTGGCGGGATTTGGCTGGGCCAAACCGGTGATGGTCAACCCGTCCTATTTCAAAAATCCCAAGAGCGGCATGGCGCTTACCGCTCTGGCGGGACCGGTGTCCAACTTTTTGCTGGCCCTGCTGGCGCTGCTGGTGCGGGGCTTTGTGCTGGTGCCCTATACATTGACCGGCGGCAGCACGGCCGTAGGCTATGTGATCCAGTTTCTGGAGACGCTGGCCGTACTGAGCGTGGGCCTGGGGCTTTTTAACCTCATCCCCTTCCCGCCGCTGGACGGCTCCAAGGTGGCCGAAGCCTTTCTTCCCGACCGCATTTACTTTCAGATTCTGCGGTATGAGCGGTGGGGCATGGTGGTGCTGGTGCTGCTGCTCTGGTCGGGCGTGCTGGACGCGCCCCTGATGGCGGCCCAGCGCTGGGTGCTGGACTGGATGGTACGGGTGGGCAATCTGCCCTATTTCGGGCTGATGGGCCTTTTGTACTGAGGTGGCGGATGGAAGCACCGGTATACCATTTGGAAAAGGTGGTCCGCTCCCGGACGGAAGACCGGGAGGATTTTAACGGACCTTTGGATTTGATCCTCCATCTTTTGAGCAAAAATAAGATGGAGATCGCCGACATTCAGATTTCTCTCATTCTGGACCAGTATCTGGCCTGGATGGACCGGCGGAAGGAGATGGACCTGGATGTCGCCAGTGAGTTTGTGACCATGGCGGCCCAGCTGATGTTCATCAAAAGCCGGATGCTCTTATCCATCAAGGACGAGGAAGCCCTGTCCGAGATGGAGGAGCTGATCGCCTCCCTGGAGGAGCACCGGCGCAAGGAGGACCGGGCCCGCATCCGGGCGGTGCTGCCCGCTTTGGACCGGCGGTTCGCGGTGGGGCGGGACTATCTCACCAAGCCCCCCGAGACCCTGCTGCCCGATCAGCGCTATCAGTACGAGCATGTGCCCCACGAGCTGCTGCTGGTCATGCTGGACCTGATGGCCCGCAACGAGCACCGGCCTCCGCCGCCGGTGAAAGCCTTTGAGGGCATCGTGGGCCGGGAGCCTTACCCGGTGGCGGACAAGGCCCGGGAGCTGTTGGGGCGGCTGCTCCACGCGGGGGTGACCCGATTCAAGGCCCTCTTCCGGTGGGACCGGAGCCGGTCGGAGATCGTGGCCACCTTTCTGGCGGTGCTGGAGCTGTGCCGTGCCCACCGGCTGCTCCTCACCGGCGGGGAGGAAGAATGTACCGTGACCTGTATCGAAGGCCCTCCGGAGGAGGAGGGCCAGACCCGGCCGGAGGAAGGGCCGGAAGAACGTCCGTAAGGAGGAACCCATGGAGCGAAAGGAACTGGACGGAGCCATAGAGGGAATTTTGTTCGCCGCCGGGGAACCGGTGGGGGTGGAGCGTCTCTGTCTGGCGCTGGAGACCGACCGGGCCACGGTGGATCAGGTGTGTACCCGCCTGGCCGACCGCTACCGGTACGAGCGGCGGGGCATCCGGCTGGTGCGGATGGATACCAGCTATCAGCTCTGTTCGGCCCCGGAGTATGCCCATGTGATCCGTCAGGCGCTGGAGGGACGGCGGCCCGCCCGTCTGTCCCAGACCTCGCTGGAGGTGCTGGCCATCGTGGCCTACTATCAGCCCATCACCCGGGCCGACGTGGACAGCATCCGGGGGGTGGACAGCGCCTATACCATGGGCCTTTTGCAGGACCGGGGCCTCATTGAGGAGTGCGGCCGTTTGGCGGTGCCGGGCCGGCCCATCCAGTACCGCACCACGCCGGTTTTTCTCCGCTCCTTCGGCATCGAGTCGCTGGATCAGCTTCCCGAGCTGCCCAACGTGCCCACCGAGGACCGGACCGCCGCCCCGTCCGGCGGGGAGGAAAGATGAGCCCGGTGCTGGTGGTGCTCCTGATCGCAGCGGCAGTGATAGCGCTGCTCACCCGGCTGCGGGTCGGGGGCGTGGTACGGTATGGCGGCGGTGGCCTTACTGTTCGGGCACGGATCGGAAGGATCACCTTCCGGGTCTATCCGCCCTTGGAGAAGAAGGAAAAAAGAGCCAAAAAAGAACCAAAGCAGAAACCGGCGTCCCCCAAGAAAGAAGGGGAAGAGAAGGGCGGTCTGGAGCAGCTCCGGCAGTATCTTCCCCTCCTGGCCAAAGCGGGGGGACGGCTGGCCAGCCGTATCCGCATCGACAGGCTCAACGCCTCGCTGATTCTGGCGGGGGAAGAGGACCCGGCTGCGGCGGCGGTATTTTATGGCGGAGCCAACGCGGTTTTGGGTATGCTTTTGGCGCTTTTGGAGCAAAATTTTCAGGTGAAAGACCGCCGCGTCCACACGGAGGTGGATTTCCAGCGGAAGGAGACCTCGGTGGAGCTGGAGGCGTCGGTCTCTCTGCGCATCGGTCAGCTGGCGGGTCTGGCGTTTTACCTGCTGGGGGAACTGTCCCGGCGGGAGAAACAGGACCCGGCCCAATCACAGAAAGAGGCGGTAGAGCATGGAAAACAATAAAAAGCACCCCACGGATACCCTCATGTCGGACACCATGGAAAAAGTGCGTCAGTTTGTGGACGCCAACACCGTGGTGGGCACCCCCATCCAGGCGGAAGGGGTCACCATCATCCCCATTTCCCGGGTAAGCATGGGCTTTGCCTCGGGCGGCGCTGATTTTACCACCAAAAACCAGAAGCCGGATACGGACAACTGCTTCGGCGGCGGCGGCGGCGCCGGCGTGAACGTGACGCCGGTGGCCTTTCTCATCGTCCACGGGGACAACGTGCGCCTGATGCCCCTCTATCCCCCGGCCTACACCACGGTGGACCGGGTGGTGGAGCTGGTGCCCGACCTGGTGGACAAGGTGAGCGCCCTGCTCAAGGAGAAAAAGGAAGAAGAGCAGCAATAAATTACCGGTGATAGCACCCCCGCTGTGGGCGCATACTGACCGCGAGGTGATGCGGTATGAAACGGACGCTGACAGCGGTATTGGTATTGCTGATGTGTGTCGTCCCCACGGCGGCAGCCCAGCCGGGCGACAGCGCCGGCGCGTCCATCGTGGTGGACGCTGCTTCGGGCCGGGTGCTCTGGGGCCATGACGTGGACGAGCCGCGGCCCATTGCGTCCATCACCAAGCTGATGACCGCGCTGGTGGCGGCGGAGCGGGGCCCCGGTCTGAGCACCGAGGTGACCATCCGTCCCGAGTGGACGGGCATCGAAGGCTCGTCCATGTACCTCCGGGCGGGAGAAAAATTGACCATCGAGGAGCTTTTATACGGCCTTTTGCTGGTGTCGGGCAACGACGCGGCGGAAGCGCTGGCGGGCTGCTGCGGAGGAGAGCGGGAGACCTTTCTCCTCTGGATGAACCAGCAGGCGGACGAACTGGGGATGAAAAATACCCAATTTTCCAGCCCCAGCGGGTTGGAGGATGAGGGCAACTACTCCACGGCGGCGGACATGGCCCTGCTGGCCCGGAAGGTATTGGAAAACGAGACCTTACGGCGCATCTGTTCCACCCGCTCGGCGACGGTGGCGGGGCGCACCCTGGTCAACCACAATAAGCTCCTGTGGCGGTACGACGGCTGCGAGGGCATGAAAACGGGCTATACCGACCAGGCGGGACGGACGCTGGTGTCCTGCGCCCGGCGGGGGGATCAGGTGCTCGTGGCCGTGACCCTCAACGACCGGGACGACTGGGCCGACCACGCCGCGCTGCTGGATTACGGCTTTTCTACCTATCCCGCCTGCACGCTGGTGGAGGAGGGGGCCGTGTTGGGCAGCGCCCCGGTAGGGGGCAGCGTGACCCCGCAGGTGGCGCTGTGCGCGGGCAGTTCCTTTTCCTATCCCCTTTCGGCGGAGGAAGCAGGGGAGTGGACGGTGAAATTGGACGGGCCTCTCACCGCGCCCCTCTCTGCCGGGCAGAAAGTGGGCACAGTGGAGCTGACGGTAAACGGCGCGCCGGTGGGCAGTGTAGACCTGGTGTGCGCCTCCGACGTGACCGACGACCGGGCGGAAGAACAGAGCTTTCTGGGCCGGTTGTGGGACCGGATTTTGGGCAGATAGAGAGACAGAGGAGGAAGGGCTGTGGAGGAACGGCTCCAAAAGATCCTCTCCGCCTGCGGGATCGCGTCCCGCCGGGCGGCAGAGGGGTACATCACCGCCGGACGGGTGACGGTCAACGGACAGGTGGCCGGTCTGGGGGACAAGGCCGACCCGGAGCGGGACGAGATCCGGGTGGACGGCCGCCCGGTGCGCCGGGAGGAGCAGCGGACCTATGTGCTGCTCCACAAGCCCAGAGGGTATGTGACCACCCTGTCCGACGAAAAGGGCAGAAAGACGGTGGCCCAGCTGGTGGAGGGATGCGGGGCGCGGGTGTGGCCGGTGGGACGGCTGGACCTGGATTCGGAGGGTTTGCTCCTTCTCACCGACGACGGCGACCTCACCCACCGGCTCATCCACCCCAGCCATGAGGTGGAGAAGGAGTACCGGGTGTGGGTGCAGGGAGACGCGGAAGGCGCTCTTCCGGTGCTCACCGGCCCCATGACGTTGGACGGGGCGCCTCTCCGCCGGGCCAAGGTGAAGATCATCGGCCGGCACGGGGAAGAGACGGTGCTGTCCTTTCTCATCCACGAGGGCAAGAACCGGCAGATCCGCCGGATGTGCGCCATGGCCGGGCTGGAAGTGCGCCGTCTGCGCCGCATCCGGGAGGGCCCCATCCGTTTGGGAGACCTGCCGCCGGGGACGTGGCGCAACCTGACAGAGGAAGAAGTGTCAGCCCTCAAATGCCTGCATTTTTGAGGAAGAAAGACTCCCGGAGAGGAGGGCGTTTCTATGCCCAAAGATATTCTGTCGCTCATCCAGAGCGGTATGAGCGATTTTTCCAAGGGGCAAAAGCTGATTGCCCGGTACATCCTGGACTCCTATGACAAGGCGGCCTTCATGACGGCCAACCGCCTGGGCCGGACGGTCCATGTCAGCGAGTCCACCGTGGTCCGCTTTGCCTCCGAGCTGGGGTACGACGGCTACCCCGCCATGCAGAAGGCCCTTCAGGAGATGATCCGCAGCAAGCTCACCTCCATCCAGCGCATCGAGGTCACCAACGACCGCATCGGCGACCATGATATTCTCTCCACCGTCATGCAGGCCGACATCGAGAAAATCCGCCTCACACTGGAGGAGGTGGACCGGGAGAAGTTTGCCCAGGCGGTGAACGCCATCGTGGGGGCAAGGCGTATTTACATCCTGGGCGTGCGCTCTGCCAGCGCGCTGGCCAGTTTTCTGGGCTTTTATTTCAATCTGATTTTTGATAACGTGCTCCTCATCCAGGCCGCCTCGGCCAGCGAGGTGTTCGAGCAGCTCCTGCGGGTGGGACCCCAGGACGTCATCATCGGCATCAGCTTCCCCCGCTACTCCAAGCGGACGGTGAAGGCCATGGAGTTCGCCCGGGACCGGGGGGCCTATGTGGTGGCCATCACCGACGGGGAGACGTCGCCCCTGGCCCCCATCGCCACCTGTACCCTGACGGCCAAGAGCGATATGGCCTCCTTTGTGGATTCGCTGGTGGCGCCGCTGAGCCTGGTGAACGCCCTGATCGTGGCCATTGGGCGGCGGATGAACAACGACCTCTCCCAGACCTTCCGCGCCCTGGAGCAGATCTGGGACGAGTACGAGGTCTACGAGAAGGCGGAAGAGTAAGGGAGATGGAATTTTGACAGATGTGATCGTGATCGGCGGCGGACCGGCAGGTATGATGGCCGCCATTACCGCCGCGGAGCGTGGGGCGAAGGTATGCCTCATGGAGCGCAACCAGAAGGTGGGGCGCAAGCTGTACATTACGGGCAAGGGCCGGTGCAACGTGACCAATGACGCCGACGTGCGCACCGTGCTGGAACATATTCCCCGCAACGGCCGGTTTGTGACCAGCGCCATCACCCGTTTCCCGCCGGAGTCGGTGAAGGCATTTTTTGAAAAGCGGGGTGTGGCCCTCAAAGTGGAGCGGGGCGGCCGGGTGTTCCCGGTGTCGGACAAGGCGGCCGACGTGGTGGACGCGCTCTTTCTGTCCCTCCGCCGCAGCGGCGTGGAGCTGCTGGAGGACCGGGCGGCGGAGCTGCTGGTGGAGGACGGCGCGGTGTGCGGCGTCCGCGGGGAACACGGGACCATCCGGAGCAAAGCGGTGGTGCTGGCCACCGGCGGCGCGTCTTATCCGCTGACCGGCTCCACCGGCGACGGCTACGCCATGGCGGAAAAAGTGGGCCATACCATTGTCCCGCCCCAGCCCTCGCTGGTGCCGCTGGAGACGGCGGGGGAGGACTGCCGCAGGATGCAGGGCCTTTCCCTGCGCAACGTGGCCATCCGGGTCAAAAACCAGAAGAAAAAGGTCGTCTATGCCGAACAGGGCGAGATGCTCTTCACCCACTTCGGCGTCACCGGACCGCTGATCCTCAGCGCGTCGGCCCATATGCGGGATTTTGCCAAGGATAAATACACCATTTTCATCGATTTGAAGCCGGCGCTGGACGAGGAGAAGCTGGACCAGCGTCTGCTGCGGGATTTTGGCGAGCAGGCCAACCGGGCCTTCCACAACGTGCTGGAGGGGCTGCTGCCCCGGCTGATGGTGCCGGTGATGGTGGAGCGGTGCGGCATTCCGGGGGACTTGCCGGTCCACTCGGTGACCAAGGGACAGCGCCGCCGGCTGCTGGAGGAGCTGAAATCATTCCGGGTGGAGGTCACCGGCCCCCGGCCCATTGCCGAGGCCATCGTCACCAGCGGCGGCGTGAAGACCGGCGAGGTGGACCCCCACACCATGGCATCCAAAAAGATCCCCGGCCTTTATCTGGCCGGTGAGCTGCTGGATGTGGACGGATATACCGGCGGATTCAATCTGCAAATCGCCTGGTCCACCGGCCGCGCGGCGGGAGAAGCCGCCGCCGGGATGGTCCTGGTCGAGGAAGCATAAAACGGAAGTAAGGAGCAGTGGACATGGCACATAAGAGCATCGCCATCGACGGTCCCTCCGGTGCGGGAAAGAGCACCCTGGCCCGCCAGATCGCAAAGGAACTGGGCTTTTTGTACGTAGATACCGGGGCCATTTACCGCACCCTGGCACTGGCCGCTCTGCGGAAAGGAGTGGTGCCGTCGGACAGCGCCGGCGTGCTGGCGGTCTTGCAGGCCATCACCATAGACCTGCGCCACGGAGCGGACGGATTGCAGCATATGTATCTGGACGGGGAGGACGTGACCGACCACATCCGCACGCCGGAGGTATCGGCGGGGGCGTCGGGCGTCTCGGCCATTCCGGAGGTCCGGGCCTTTCTCATGGATATGCAGCGCAGTCTGGCGGCCAGCCGGGACGTGGTGATGGACGGCCGGGACATCGGCACGGTGGTGCTGCCCCAGGCCGACCTGAAGATCTTCCTCACCGCTTCGGCGGAGGACCGGGCCCAGCGGCGGTATGAAGAGCTGCTGACCCGGGGCACGCAGGTGGACTACGACACCGTTCTGCGGGACATCAAGGAGCGGGATCAGCGGGACAGCAGCCGCGCCGCCGCCCCCCTCTGTCAGGCGGAGGACGCTGTGCTGGTGGACACCACCGGCAACACCCAGGAAGAGAGCTTCGCGCTGCTCCTCAATCTGATAAGGAGGCATTTTGCCCTATGAAGACCGAAAGCTGGTATACCCTTATTTACACGGCCGTGTGGCCCTTTATGAATCTGATCCATCCGGTGAAGGCCATCGGCCGGGAGAACATTCCCGAGGGGGGCTGCATGATCTGCGGCAACCACACCAGCGCCGCCGACCCGTTGATGCTGGTCTACGCCGTCAAGCGGGAGAACTACCAGGTCCGTCCCATGGCCAAGGTGGAGCTGACCCGTCTGCCCGTGGTGGGCTTCCTGCTGCGCAAGGCGGGTGTATTCGGCGTGGACCGGGGCAATGCCGACGTGTCGGCCATCCGCACCGCCATGAAGTATCTCAAAAGCGGCGAGAAGGTGCTGGTCTACCCGGAGGGCCACCGGGTGCGCAAGAGCCGCGGCGACGTGCGCGACTCCAAGTCGGGAGCTGCCATGCTGGCGGTGCGCTGCGGAGTGCCCATCCTGCCGGTCTTCATTCCGGAGAAAAAGAAGTTCTTCCGCCGTACGCCGGTGGTCTTCGGCGAGCCTTATCTGCCCCACACCGAGACCAGAAGAGGCACCCAGGAGGAGTTTGAAGCCATCACCGCCGACCTGATGGAGCGCATCGACGCGCTGGAGGCACGGATCTGATGAAGGTGGAGCTGGCCAAATCGGCGGGGTTCTGCTACGGCGTGCGCCGGGCGGTGGAAGTGGCCCAGCAGACGGTGGCCTCCGGCCGTCCCTGCGTGATGCTGGGGCATATCATCCACAATAACAGCGTCATCGAGTCCCTGGAGGCTCAGGGCGTGGCGGTGGTGGACCGCCCCGAGGACGTGCCGGAGGGCAGTGCGGTCATCATCCGCTCCCACGGCGAGGGCCGGGCGGTCCATGAGGCGCTGGAGGCCCGGGGAGTGGAGATCATCGACACCACCTGTCCCAACGTCTCCCGCATCCACCGTCTGGTGTCCGAGGCGGAGGCGGAGGGGCGGACCCCTCTCATCATCGGCGCGCCCAGCCATCCGGAGATCCAGGCCATCGCCGGCTGGTGCCGGGAGCCGGTGGTGCTGGACGGGCCGGAAGCGCTGGAAGAGTGGCTTAAAGAGGACCGGGCCCGGGCACAGATGCCCCTTGCCATGGTGTCTCAAACCACCTCTACCAGAGAACGGTGGGAGACGTGCATAAAAAAAGTAAAAAAAGAGTGTACAAACATCAAAATATCTGATACAATATGTAATGCTACGTGTAAACGACAGGCGGAGGCACAGGAGCTGGCCGCCCGGAATGAGGCCATGATCGTCATCGGCAGCCGGGAAAGCTCCAACACACGGCGCCTTGCCGAGCTTTGCGCGGCTCTCTGCCCCACGGTCTTGTGGATCGAGCGGGCGGAGGAACTGGAACCTTCCAACCTGTATGGGAAGGCTTCTGTCGGAATCACTGCGGGTGCGTCCACGCCCGGGTGGATTATAAAGGAGGTCTATGACAAAATGAGCGAAGAAAACATGGAGATCGAAGAATCCTTTGCTGAAATGCTGGAGAAGTCGATCAAAACTTTGAATACAGGGGAGAAGGTCACTGGCGTTGTTACTGGCATCACGCCGACTGAGATCTATGTGGATCTGGGCGCCAAGCAGGCCGGTTACATACCGGTCTCCGAGCTGACCGATGATCCCACTGTCAAGGTTGAGGACATCGTGAAGATCGGCGATGAGATCGAGACCTACGTCATGCGGGTCAACGATCAGGAGGGTGTGGTCACCCTGTCCAAGAAGCGTCTCGATGCCAACAAGAATTGGGAAGAGATCGAGCAGGCCCGCGAGGAGAAGACCGTGGTCGAGGGCCTCATCACCGAGGAGAACAAGGGTGGCGTGGTCGCCAACGTGAAGGGTATCCGTGTGTTTATCCCCGCGTCCCAGACCGGCCTGCCCCGCGACGCTGCCATGACCGAGCTGGTCAAGCAGAAGGTCCGCCTGCGCATCACCGAGGTCAACCGTGCCCGTCATCGCGTGGTGGGCTCCATCCGTGCCGTGCAGGCCGAGGAGCGCGCCGCCAAGGCCGCCGAGGTGTGGAACAACATCGAGGAAGGCAAGCGCTATGCCGGCGTGGTGAAGTCCCTCACTTCCTACGGTGCTTTCGTTGACATCGGCGGCGTGGACGGCATGGTCCACATCTCCGAGCTGTCCTGGAGCCGCATCAAGCATCCCTCCGAGGTTGTCAAGGTGGGTGACGCTGTGGATGTGTATGTTATCTCCTTCGACACCGAGAAGAAGAAGATCTCTCTGGGCATGAAGGACCGCAACCAGGATCCCTGGGCTGTGTTCACCGGCAAGTACAACGTGGGCGACACTGCCAACGTCCGCGTGGTCAAGCTGATGACCTTCGGCGCCTTTGCCGAGGTCGTGCCCGGTGTGGACGGCCTGATCCACATCTCCCAGATCGCCGATCACCGCATCGACAAGCCCGGCGACGTGCTGGCCGAGGGCGATATGGTGGACGTGAAGATCACCGACATCGACTACGACAACAAGAAGGTCTCTCTCTCCATCCGCGCGCTGCTGGACGGCGCCGCCGTGGAAGAGGACGCCGAGTAAGCGGAAAACCTCTGTTTTCCCCTTCCTGTGACCTGAGAAAGGAGCCTGTTCCCTGTTTTGTGGGAGCAGGCTCCTTTTTTCGTTAGGAATGAGGAGATAGAAGATAGGAGATAAGATGACGGGGGAAGGGAAAACGGGGAAAATTGACGGTGATTTTACTTGCAAAAAGCGGGAAAAAAGGATATAATACTAAGTGTAATAATTGCCTTTTACAGTTTTAGGGCGTGTGAATGAGATCAGGAGGTGGGTCATGTTTCAGGTAGGAGATAAAATCGTTCATCCGATGCACGGTGCGGGCATTGTGGACAGCATCGTGCAGAAGAAAGTC
>DXGA01000208.1 GCA_019114165.1 Candidatus Flavonifractor merdipullorum
GAGCGCAGAGGATAGGGTCTATCTGAAAAACAAAATATCGGCACGATATGATCGAATCCGCCAATTTGAAAAAAGACGCGCTGTGCTTGCCCAGAAGTTAATGGCGGCAGAAAAAGAGAGGAAAAGAGGACTCTAATGTCTCATCCCTGTATTTCCACTTTACTGCCGCCCTGCCGGTCCTTGGTGACCACGATCTGCTTATCGATGCGGCTTTTCAGCTCGGAGACGTGGGAGATGATGCCCACCAGACGATCCCCTTCGGTGAGTCTGGCCAGAGCCTGGATGGCCTGCTGAAGGGCCTCCTCATCCAGGGAGCCGAAGCCCTCATCCACAAACATGGCTTCCAGCCGGATGCCGCCGGCGGAGGACTGGACCTCGTCGGAAAGTCCCAGAGCAAGGGAGAGGGAGGCCATGAAGGACTCGCCGCCGGAGAGGGATTTTACGCTGCGCTCCGAACCGTTGTAGTGGTCGATGACGTCCAGTTCCAGGCCGCTCTGACTGCGGTTGTTGCCTGCGGCAGTGCGCCGCTTGAGCTCGTACTGTCCGCCCGACATGACCAGAAAACGGAGGTTGGCCCGGCGGATGATGCGGTCAAAGAAGGTCATCTGAATGTAAGTCTCCAGCATGATCTTTTCTTTTCCGGCCAGCTTTCCGTTGGCGGTGTCGGACAGGGCCGCCACCCACTGAAGCCGTTCCTCCAGCGCGGAGAGATGGGCGGCTTTTTCGGTGCTGTTTTTATGGGCGGCGGTGTTGGCGGCAAGGCGGGTCTGCACCTGCTGACGGGCTTTGCGCAGAGTAGCCTGACGTTCCACCAGATCCTGACGGCGTACCGTCTCGGCCGATAGGTCGATGGGCGCGGCCCCTTCCGTCAGCCCGGAGAGTTTGGTAATGGTGCCGTCCAGAGTGGCGGCGGCGTTCTGGCAGGCGTTGAAGGCGTCCTGCGCATTCTGGAGCGCCTTGGCACCCTGCTCTTTTTCGGCCAAAAGGGCGTCCCGCCGTGCCGTGGCCTGCTGTGCGTTGGGATAGGTCAGCTGACCCTCCAACCGGGCGATCTGACTTTGCAGGGCTTCCCTGCGGCTCTGGCTGCCCACCACCTCTTCCCGGTGGTGGGAGATGGTCTCCTCCAGCTTCCGGAGCGTTTCTTCCGCTGTGGGAATGGCCTCGTCCAGCGCGTTTCTGTGGCTAAGCTGTTCTTCGGCCTGTGCAATGGAACGATCCAGCATCACCCGGTCCAGATCCAGCTGGCAGCGCCGGGCGGTGAGGACGTCGGCAGCCTCTTCCAGCATACAGCCGCCCAGAAGGGTCTCCACCTGGGCGTTCAGCTTCTCCTCCAGCTGGAAGAGCTGCCCCTTTCGCTGTCCCTGTGCCCCTTCGGCCTGGGAGATCTGTTCCTGAATACGCTCCAGACTCTGGGAAAGGGACTGGGCTTTCTCCTCCAGCTGCTGGATCTCTCTGGTCAGGTGCTGCTTTTCCGCAATTGCTTTTTGGATCTCCTGAAGCTGGGCATCCAGAAGAGAGAGCGCCGTTTCCGCCTGCTGCCTGGCCTGGTCCAGCTGGTCCGCCGCTGTTTCCAGTGCGGGATGTTCCACATACTGGGCCATCTGGTCCAGCAGCTGAGCGGCCCGGTCTTCGGCGGTGCTGTTCAGACTGCCCGCCCGGACACTGGCAGCATTGGCGGCTTGCTGGGCCCGCTCTGCCTCCTGCCTGGCCTGATCCACGTCCTCCTTGGTGGGGGCGTGGCTGGAGAGCTGGGCGGGATGGGGATGGGTAGGGGAACCGCAGACAGGACAGGGCTGTCCCTCTTCCAGCGTGGCGGCCAGAATGCCGGCCTGCTCGTCCAGAAAGGCCTGGTGAAGGGCGCGGTAAATCTGGTCCTTTTGTCCGGCGGTGCGGGAAGCGGCCCGGTAGGCGTCCTGGGCTTCTTCCACCTGACGGCACAGAGTCTGATAGGAGGCGGCAGCGGTGTGCAGGCGCTCCACATCGGCCTTCCGGTCCAGAGTCTGCGCCCGCTGGTTCAGGATTTTTTCCCGCTGGGCTTCGTCGTTGGCGTGGAGGGTAAGGGAATCTTTTTTCTCCTGGAGAGCGGCATGGGTTTTCTCTGAGAGAAGTTTGGTTTCCTGCTGCTGCTGGCGGAGGGCCTGATAGCCTTTTTCTGCCTGCCGGATCTCTTCCAGGCAGTCCCGCCACCGTGCCAGATCATCCTCGGCCTGCTGGAAGGTCTCCTGACGGCGGCGGAGGGCGTCGTCCTCCTGCCGCAGTTTTTCACGCGCTTCCCCGGCGCCGGAAAGGGCGGCTCTGGCCTCTTTCTGCTGGGTAAGGGAGGCGGTCAGCGTACTTTTCTCCTGTCGGAGGGCTTCCAGCTGCTGTTCCGCCTTGGTTTTGAGTTTTTCTGTCTGGCCCAGTTCAGACCGGGCCTGGGTCAGTTCCTCATAGCGGGGCAGCTCCGTTTCCAGAGCGGAAAGGGCCTGCTCCACCGCCTGACGGCGGGGCGCGTCTTCCTCCGCCTTGGCCAGAAGGGCCCGGCAGCGGGCCAGTTCCGGTTCCAGCGCCGCCCGTTCCTGCCTGGCCTGCCGGAGACTGTTTCTGGTCTTCTCCAGCTCCGCCGCCTGGCCGATGCGGGTGTTTACCTCTTCCAGTTTCCGGTCCACGCCGCTCAGCTCCTGGGCGAGCTGGTCGTCCTTCTTCCGGTCCTGCTCCAGCAGCTCCTCCATGAGAAGGACGGTCTCCTGGAAGGGCAGGGCCCCTTCCATGGCCTGCCGGAGCAACGGCGCTTTCAGGTCGTCCTCCGGATAGAGCAGACCGCTGATGTACTGTTTCACGCTGGCACGGGCCTGTTCGCAGTCTTCCCGTAAACCGCTGGCCTCCAGTTTCAGATTATCCTGGAGAAGCTGATAATATCCGGTCTGGAAGAGCTGGCGGAAAATGGCCTTGCGCTCGTCGGTGGTGGCCAGGAGCAGTTTCAGGAAATCGCCTTGGGCGATCATGGCGATACGGGTAAACTGGTCCCGGTTGAGACCGATGATCTCGGTAACAGCGGCGGTGACCTCTCTGGTCTTGGTGACCGGCCGGCCGTCCGGATAGGTGAGCTGGGCTTCCGCCCGCTGGAGGGTGGTGCCGCCGCCCCGTTTGGCGGGGCGCTCATAGTCGGGGCTGCGCCGCACGGTGTAGCGCTGCGGGCCGCAGGAGAAGACCAGTTCCACAAAGGTGGGGGTGTCCGGATCGGCGTACTTGGAGCGGAGCATGGAGGCGTCCCGGTTTTCGCCGCTGGGCTCTCCGTAGAGGGCATAGGTGATGGCGTCAAAGATGGTGGTCTTGCCCGCGCCGGTGTCGCCGGTGATGAGATAGAGTCCCCGCCGGCCCAGTCGTTCCAGCTCCAGAACGGTGCATTTGGAATAGGGCCCGAAGGCGGACAAAGTCAGTTTTAATGGTCTCATGAGGGTTCCTCCTCCCAGATGTGTTCCATGAGTGTGGATACGAAGGCCCGCTGACGGTCGCTCATCGGCTGATTATTTTGTTGCTGATAGAAGGACTCGAAGAGGGCAAGGGGAGATTTGTGCTCCACCTGATCGTCGGCGTCGATCTGTGCGGCGGTCCGGGTGCGGAGGTTGTCATAATCCAGCTTCATGAGATAGGGGTAGAAGGTGCGCAGTTTGGCTGCGCCGTCGGGGATGTCCTCCTCGTCGGTGAGGATGATCTGGAGGTAGTCCTGAGGGTAGGTGGTATCCAGATAAAATTCCCGCCGGGTCAGCTGTTCATAGGTGCCTTTCAGGATGTGCATATCCCGCAGCGGGGTGAGGGGGATCGTGCGGATGGCAGCCGTGCCTTTGGCTTCCAGCTCCACCACGGTGACGGATTTTTCCTGTTTGGCCTCGGAGAAGGAGTATTTCAAAGGGGTACCGCAATAGCGGACGGTTTCCCTTCCGATGGACTGCGCGCCGTGGAGATGGCCCAGGGCCACATAGTCGAAGGAGTCGAAGACGGAGGCGTCCACGTTGTCCGAGCCGCCCACCGAGATGTCTTCCGAGTCACAGCGGGAAGCGCCGGTCACAAACTGATGGGTCAGAAGCACCGAGCGGCGGTCGGGAGAGACGTGCATTTCCGCCACGGCCTTGGCCACAGCGTCGGTATAGGTGAGGATGTCGCAGTCGGGGAAGAACCGGCGGACGTGGGCGGGCTTGAGGAAGGGGAGCAGGTAGAAGTCCACCGGTCCGAAGGCGTCGGAAAGGGTGATGGGAGACACCTTTCCGTCGTAGACAGGAGAGAGGTGGACGCCGCTCTGCGCCATGAGCCGCCCGCCGAAGGCGATACGTTCGGGGGAGTCGTGGTTTCCGCTGATGACGAAGGTGTGGAGGGTCCGCTGAGAGAGGGACACCAGAAAGGCGTCAAAAAGAGAGACCGCTTCGGCGGAGGGGATAGCTTTATCGTAGACGTCACCGGCAATAAGGACGGCGTCAGGGCGTTCGGCGTCGATGATATCCAGGATCTGATCCAGGATGTACCGCTGGTCATCCAGCATGGAAAACTCGTTGACCCGTTTGCCCAGATGAAGGTCAGATAGATGGATGAGTTTCATGGTATATTCTCCTGTTTTGCTTGCAGTGATATGAAAATAGAACGATATCATTATACTCCAGGAAGTGGGGAAAGGTAAAGAGAAAGGGGGGAGAAAAGTGGCTTGCGCAACGGCAGGAGAGACGATATAATACAGGTATCAGACCCGAAGCGATGAAAAAAACGGAGGGAAAAAATATGAATCATCAGCGTCCCGAAACGATGGAACGGATCACCACTCCCGCGCTGGCACAGGCCTTTATTGACGAGCAGATTGCCGAGATCAAGGCTCAGGTGGGAGACAGAAAAGTATTGCTGGCCCTCAGCGGCGGCGTGGATTCTTCTGTGGTAGCCGCGCTGCTCATCAAGGCCATCGGCAAGCAGCTGGTGTGTGTGCATGTGAATCACGGTCTGCTCCGCAAGGGAGAGCCGGAGCAGGTGGTGAAGGTGTTCCGGGATGAGATGGACGCCAATCTGGTCTATGTGGATGCGGTGGACCGCTTCCTGGACAAGCTGGCGGGCATTTCCGATCCCGAGCAGAAGCGGAAGGTCATCGGCGCGGAGTTCATCCGGGTCTTTGAGGAGGAAGCCCGCAAGCTGGAGGGGATCGAATTTCTGGCTCAGGGCACGATCTACCCGGACATTCTGGAGAGCGGCGGCGTAAAGGCCCATCACAACGTGGGCGGGCTGCCGGAGGACTTGCAGTTTGAACTGGTGGAGCCGGTTCGTCTGCTGTTCAAGGACGAGGTGCGTGTGGTAGGCAAGGCGCTGGGCCTGCCCGACGGAATGGTGTTCCGTCAGCCCTTCCCCGGCCCTGGACTGGGCGTGCGTTGTCTGGGCGCCATCACCCGGGACCGTCTGGAAGCGGTGCGGGAGAGTGACGCCATTCTGCGGGAGGAATTTGCCAAGAACGGCCTGGAAGGCAAGGTGTGGCAGTATTTCACCGTCATTCCCGACTTCAAGTCTGTGGGTGTGCGGGACGATAAGCGGGCGGATGAATGGCCTGTGATCATCCGTGCGGTGAACACGGTGGATGCCATGACTGCCACGGTAGAGGATATTCCCTTTGCGCTGCTGCAGCATATCACCCAGCGGATTACCCATGAGGTGAAGGGAGTCAACCGGGTGTGCTACGATCTGACGCCGAAGCCTACGGGGACCATCGAGTGGGAATGATTTCAGAGGCCCGGAAAAGCCCGTGATTACTGGGTTTTCTAAGGCTTGATGCCCTCCGTGGCAACGATTTGGCAACAGTTTTCATTATTCCAAAGAGAAAGAGCTACCTGATTTGCGAAAGTCAGGTAGCTCTTTTTATTTTACTTCTCTTTGTCCGGCTGCTTTTTGAATTCTTCCGCCAGCAAATCGCTGAGGCCTTGGGAGGGGACAACCTTGTGCCAGTGGCCTGTGGTATCGAATTCCGGGTATCGGTAACGCCAGCGGTCATAGTCCTCTTTGCTAATCTCCCCTGACTTCAACTTGGCCGCCTGCTCCCCCCAAGCACAGAGCATCTCATGGAGCCGGGCCGCTTCTTTCCCTTGGAACGCATCCACCCGAAGATGTATTTCTCCGTCGCACTCGCAGATTTTCAGTCCGTAGCGGTCCTCAAGCGTGAACAGCGTGTGCATAAGACCCACATAGGAGTCGATGTCCGGCACGGCCAGGGCATGGGGAGAGACCTCCAATATCTGTGCCAGCGCGGCCGTCAGGTCTGCCTTGGGCGTCCGCGATCCGTTCTCATATTGGGCAAGGCGGACATCGGCGGACTTCTCCGGGAAGCCCAGCGCCATACCAAGATATTTCTGCGTCATGCCGCGCAGAATGCGAAAAAAGTGAATGCGTTCTCCAATCGCCATAACGGCCAACTCCTATCTGGATTCTTGATAGATTTAGCATAGCAGAAATGCTTAGGATAGTCAAGAGAAATCTAAACAAATTTATTTAATATTTTTCCGCAAACCGCTTGACTTTAACTGTTATGCTTAGTATAATGAAGATGATATAAGCAAATAAGTTTAAGCCACAAAAATTT
>DXGA01000209.1 GCA_019114165.1 Candidatus Flavonifractor merdipullorum
GATCCGGGCGTTGGCAAAGGGAAGAGACCTGCTGTAAACCTAAACGTTTGCGGGCGACCACAAGGGTCTATATCATTCCCCCGCCGAAGGCGGCGGGGCCCACATACCTTTCTAAAACCAAACAAGACGCCCCGGGCCACAATCCCGAGGCGTCCTGTTTCTGTTCTGTATCAGCCCTTGGGGGCGAAATAGTCTCTGGTCTGCTGGGCGTTGCGCATGATCTCCTCTCTCAGCTCGGCCACGCTGGGGAACTTCCGCTCGGGGCGCAGGCGGTGATAGAACTCCATGCGGACCGTCTGGCCGTAGAGGTCGCCGTCGAAATCCAGCAAAAAGCCCTCCACGTTGACCGCGCCGTCCTCGTCCACCGTGGGCCGCACCCCCACGTTGGTCACGGCAAGATAGGTCTCGCCGTTTTCCAGCACCGCCTTGCAGGCGTATACCCCGTGGGCCGGGATCAAAACCCCGGGCCGGAACCGGAGATTGACGGTAGGGAAACCCTGGCTGCTGCCCAGGCGCTTGCCGTGTCCCACCTGGTCGCTCATCACATAGGGATGGCCCAGGAAGGTCACCGCCCGGTCCATCTCGCCCTGAGCCACCAGCGTACGGATGTAGGTGGAGGAGATGGTGATGCCGTCCATTTCCACTTTGGGGATGATGTCGCACCCCACGCCCAGCACTTTGCACAGCTCGGCCAGACGCTGGGGATTGCCCTCCCCCTTGTAGCCGAAGTGGAAGTCGTGCCCGGCCACCAGATGGACCGCGCCATGCTCGGCCACCAGATACTCGGCCACAAAATCCCACCAGGACATATGCATCATCCGGTCGTCAAAGGGGGCCACGATCACATCCCGAATGCCGTAATAGCGGCGCATCAGGTCGGCCCGGTCCACCGGCGCGCTGAGCAGCGGCGGTGGGCTGTTGAGAATCAGGCTCTCCGGATGGGCGTCAAAGGTCACCGCCGAGGGAATGGCCCCGGTCTCCCGGGCCACTTCGCCCACCCGGCGCAGCAGGGCCCCGTGGCCCAGATGGACCCCGTCAAAAAAGCCCAGCGCGATCACTCTTCTGGTCTTCTGTGTCTCCTCCATATCGTTCACACCTCGAAAAAGCTCTTGATGGTGGATAACTTTCCCCGTTTGGCCTGACTGACGGCCAGAAATCCCCCTTCTCCGTAGACCCGGTAAGTACCGTCTTCGGTCTGGGGGAGTACCACGGTCATGCCGTTTCTGATTTTTTTCTCCACCTCACCGGAAACGGTGAGGGCGGGATGGCGGGCAAAATAGGAATCCACCGGCAGCAGCAGGGAGAGGGGATCTTCCGCCTGCCGGAGGGCGTCCATGGTAACAGCCTGCTCCAGGCCAAAACCGGCGGCCCAGGTGCGCCGCAGGGCGGACATACACCCGCCGCAGCCCAGGGCCTGCCCGATGTCGTGGCAGAGGGTGCGCACATAGGTGCCCTTGGAGCACCGCACCCGGATGGTGTAGGCGTCGGGACCGTCTTGGGAGACGATGTCCAGGGCGTGGATGGTCACCGGACGGGGTTCCCGCTCCACTTCCTTGCCCGCCCGGGCCAGCTCGTAAAGCTTCTTGCCGTCCCGCTTGATGGCGGAGTACATGGGCGGGATCTGGGCAATATCGCCGCGAAACCGGTCCAGAACCGCTTCCAGTGCCGCCCGGTCCACAGTGACGGGATGCGTTTCCAGAATCTCGCCGGTGGTGTCCTGGGTGTTGGTGACGGTACCCAGCTTCAGCCCGGCCAGATACTCTTTATCCCGCTCCGAAGCAAATTCCACCGCCCGGGTGGCTCTGCCCACAAACACGGGCAGTACGCCGGTGGCCATAGGGTCCAGGGTACCGCCGTGCCCCACCCGTTTCTCGTGCAAAATACCGCGAATTTTGGCGCATACGTCCATGCTGGTCCAGCCTTCCGGCTTGTCGATGACAATAATACCGTTAGCCATGGGCTTCCACCTGCCGGATGGCGTCCAGAATGGCGGTCTCCGCGTCGTCCAGGGTGCCGTCCACGGTGCAGCCCGCCGCCGCCGCGTGTCCGCCGCCCCCCAGCAGGGCGCAGACCTTGGTGGCGTTGAGTCCGCCGGAAGTGCGCACGCTCAGCTTGCAGCGGTTGTCCTTCTTCTCCCGGATGGTGACCGAAGTCTCCACCCCTTCGATCTGGCCCAAAAAGGCGGCGATATCCTCCATATCCTCTTCGGTGGCCCCTGCTTCGTCCAGCAGGGAGAGAGACACCCGGGCCACGGCAATCTTGCCGTTTTCATAGCGGTGCATCCGCTCCACCAGCAGCCGCTCCACCTGGAGCCTTGCCCAGCTCTTGGTGCGGAAGTGGAATTTGTTCAGGGCAAAGGTGTCCATGCCGGTTTCCATCAGCTGGGCCACAATACGGTGGGTGTCAGCCGTGGTATTGCTGTACTGGAAACAGCCGGTATCGGTGGAGATGGCCACATAGAGGGGAATGGCTTCCTCCCGGGTGACCGGTCCCCACTGGCGGATGATGTCGTAAATCAGCTCGCCGCAGGCCGCCCGCCCGGCGTCCAGACAGGTCTCGGCGGCGAAAAACTCCTGAGAGGGGTGGTGGTCGATGGCCAGATCGATGCCCCGCTCCAGCCAGGGCTGACCGGCGTCGGTGAAGAGACTGACGGCGGCAATGTCCACGCTGACCACCTTCTGGGGCACATAGCCCTCAGGGGCCAGCAGGCCCTCCAGATAGGGGGTAAAGAGGTGGGTGGCCCCGGTCTCGGGACAGATATAGGCGGTCTTGCCCAGGCGGCGAAGGGCGCGGCACAGGGCGGCGGCGCAGCCAACAGTATCGCCGTCGGGACGGCGGTGGGTCAGGATGAGGAGCTCATCCCAGCTCTGGAGCCGGGCGGCGGCCTCTTCAAAGGCAATGGATTTCATTCCTCCTCCTCCAGCACGATGTGGGCGTTAGCGGGATTGGCGGGCTTGACCACCGTTTCATCCCGCAGCAGGGAGAGGATGTGGGCGCCCTGGTCGATGGAGTCGTCCTCCACGAACTGGAGCTCGGGGGTATAGCGCAGGTTGAGGGCGCGGCCCAGCTCGCGGCGCAGATAGCCGGCGGCGGACTTGAGGCCCTTGACCACTTCTTTCACGTCGCTCTTGTCCAGCACGCTGACGTGGACCTTGCAAAAGCGCAGGTCAGGGGTGGTCTCCACCGCCGTGATGGACACCAGACCATGGACCCGGGGGTCCTTGACGGTGCGAATGAGGGTGGCCAGCTCCCGCTGGATCTCCTCGTTGATACGTCCGATGCGATTACTTGCCATGTTGTTCTCCTATTCATGCAGACATAAAGACCCGTCCCCTCCTCAAATGACTTGGGGATGGAACGGGTCTTTGTTTGGTTGAAAAAGGGGGGATGGTTTTGCGGGAAACGCGGGCGACCACAAGGGTCGCCCCTACATACCGTGTAGAAACATTCCCGCAAGAAGCAGAATTATACCTCAATCTGCTCCACCGCAGCGTTAAGAACATTTGCCGGTGGCAAATGTTTAGCGTAGGCCGGCACGGCTATGCCGGGCCGGGGGAACCCAAGGCGACAAATCAGACTTCGATTTGCTCCATCAGATACGCTTCGATGACGTCGCCTTCCTTGATGTCCTGGAACTTCTCGAAGGTGATGCCGCACTCGTAGCCGGAGGCCACTTCCTTCACGCTGTCCTTGAAGCGCTGGAGGGAGGCGATGGAGCCGTCATAGATGACCACGTTGTCACGCAGCAGGCGCATCTGCGCGCCGCGCTGCATCTTGCCGTTGGTGACGTAGCAGCCGGCCACCATGCCCACGCCGGTGATGCGGAACACGTTGCGCACCTCGGCCTGGCCCAGCTCCACTTCCTTGAACTTGGGGGTGAGCATGCCCTTCATGGCGGTCTCGATCTCGTTGATGCAGTCGTAGATCACGCGGTACATCCGCATATCCACCTTGTTGCGGGCGGCGGTCTCCTTGGCGTTGTTGTCGGGGCGGACGTTGAAGCCCACCACGATGGCGTTGGAGGTGGTGGCCAGCATGACGTCGCTCTCGTTGATGGCGCCCACGGCGCAGTGGATGACCCGCACCCGCACTTCCTCGTTGGTCAGCTTCTCCAGGCTGGCCTTGACGGCCTCGGCGGAGCCCTGCACGTCGGCCTTGACGATGACGTTCAGGTTCTTCATCTCGCCGGCCTGGATCTGGCTGAACAGATCCTCCAGCGAGACCTTGTGGCTGGGACCGGCAGCGGCGGCCTTCTGCTCGTCCTTGCGCTGCTCCACCAGCTCGCGGGCCATGCGCTCGTCGTCCACGGCGTGGAAGTCGTCGCCGGCGTTGGGCACTTCGCTCATGCCGATGATCTCCACAGGCACGGAAGGGCCGGCCTCGGTGACCCTCTGGCCCCGGGCGTTGGTCATGGCGCGGACGCGGCCCACGGCGGTACCGGCGATGATGACGTCGCCCTGATGGAGGGTGCCGTTCTGCACCAGCAGGGTGGCGACGGGGCCGCGGCCCTTGTCCAGCCGGGCCTCGATCACCGCGCCGTGGGCGGAGCGGTTGGGGTTGGCCTTGAGCTCCTGCATCTCGGCGGTCAGGTTGACCATGTCCAGCAGGTTATCGATGCCCTCGCCGGTCTTGGCGGAGATGGGGCAGATGATGGTCTCGCCGCCCCACTCCTCGGGCACCAGCTCGTACTCGGTGAGCTGCTGCTTGATCCGGTCGGGGTTGGCCTCCGGCTTATCCATCTTGTTGATGGCTACA
>DXGA01000210.1 GCA_019114165.1 Candidatus Flavonifractor merdipullorum
GAAAACTGCCCAGTTTTTTGTAAGAAAAATTTGCTTGTCCCTGCGGCTATGTCCAATGCGGGCGCTGTGGGACCCTTTCACCTATTATAAAAGCAGAAAGTTTTTTTCATTTTCTTTTTCTGCCTGTCCTGCTATACTCAGTTATAGAGAACAAAAGGTGCTTTTTGTCTTTGGAACGAGCAGGAGGTGCAGATTTTATGTCAACAAACGGTTCCCATCCCCACCGGAAACGGCTCGTATTGATTTTCCTCCTTCTGCTGGCGCTGGTCTGGCTGTGCCCCAGGAAGCTGAGCTGGCTGGCGCCCGGCCCCACCGGAGACGTGACCGGCTATGTAAAACGGACGCTCTTTGCAGATGGCGGGGCCTATTCTCCTTCGGAGCAAAACCTGGACCGCCTGCAAGCGGTGCTGGAGGATACCTGGGTCTTATGGTGGGGCGTTTCCTCCTCCATCCCAATGGAAGAAGAGGACGAACTTCTGTGGCTGGAGATTTATACCGGAGAAAATACCCCTGCCGCCACGTTTCTCCTTGCCCCGGATGGAACATTGTATCACGGCAATCTGCGGTACCGACCGCTGAATGCCGACCTGTGGGAGGCGCTGGAGCCGCTGGAACTGCAATCCGGTCATGTAGACGCCAGCTCCTGAACGATGGCCGTCCAGAAGGGGCGGCCGCTGTCCGCCCCCTATGCGCTGTAAAACATCCATCCTATCAAAAATGGAAGGAGTCTTCCTATGCTGTGTGTCGTGCGTTCACTGGGACTGAGCGGGGTCAACGGATACGAGGTGCGGGCGGAGTGCGACCTTTCCAACGGTCTGCCCGCCTTTGAGGTGGTGGGTCTCCCCGACGCGGCGGTCAAGGAGGCCCGGGACCGGGTGCGCGCCGCCATCCGCAACTGCGGCTTTTCCTTTCCCGTCTCCCGCATCACCGTCAATCTCTCGCCCGCCGACCGGCGGAAGGGCGGCACCGTCTACGACCTGCCCATTCTCACCGGTATTCTGGCGGCAGGGGGACAGCTGCCCCCGCCGCCGGAGGACGCCGCCCTGGTGGGGGAGCTTTCCCTGGGGGGCGCGCTGCGCCCGGTGGCCGGAATGCTGCCCATGGCCCTGGCCGCTAAACGGGCGGGCATCAAGACTCTCTTCGTCCCGGCAGACGCCGCCGCCGAGGCCACGCTGGCAGGGGATGGACTGACGGTCTACCCGGTAGAGAATGTGACGCAATTAGTCCATCATCTACAAGGAAAGACGCCTATCGCACCGGCACAGCGGTGGGAGCCGGACGCCCAGCCGGTTTCCTGTCCCGACTTTGCCGACGTGAAAGGACAGGACCAGGTGAAGCGGGCGCTGGAGATCGCCGCCGCCGGCGGGCACAACATCGCCATGATCGGCCCGCCCGGCTCGGGCAAGTCCATGCTGGCCCGGCGGTTACCCTCCATTTTACCCGACCTCTCCCCACGGGAGGCGCTGGAGTCCACCGAAATCCACTCCGTCATGGGTTTGACCTCCCGGGAGATGCCCATGGTCACCATCCGTCCCTTCCGCGCCCCCCATCACAGCATCTCCGCCACCGGTATGGCGGGGGGCGGCTCTCCCATTCCAAAGCCCGGCGAGATCTCTCTGGCCCACAACGGGGTTTTGTTTCTGGACGAGCTGCCGGAGTTTCACAAAGACGTGCTGGAAGCCCTCCGCCAGCCCCTGGAGGAGGGGGAAGTCCACATCACCCGCTCCGCCGCCAGCGAGACTTTCCCCAGCCGGTTTATGCTGGTGTGCGCCATGAATCCCTGTAAATGCGGGTGGTACGGCCAGCCGGGCAACCGGTGCCGCTGTACGCCGCAGGAGGTGCGCCGCTATCTGGGCAAGCTGTCCGGGCCATTGCTGGACCGCATCGACCTCTATGTGGAAGTGCCCGCCCTGACCTTTGACGAGCTCTCCCGCAAGCCCCAGGCCGAGTCCTCCGCCGTCATCAAGGAGCGGGTCAATGCCGCCCGGGCGGTGCAGGCCCGCCGCTTCGGCCCTGACGGTCCCGACTGCAACGCCCATATGTCCTCTGTGGAAATTCAGAGATATTGCCCGCTGGACGAACCGTCCAGGGCGGTGATGGAGGGGGCCTTCCAGCGGATGGGCCTTACCGCCCGCAGCTATGACCGTATTTTGCGGGTGGCCCGTACCATCGCCGATCTGGACGGCGCGGATTCCATCCAGGTCTGCCATCTGGCCGAGGCCATCCAGTACCGGGAAAGCAACTATTTCAGGCGGTGAAATAAAGTGCGATTTTATAGAACAATCGTTTGTATTTCGCCGGTCTCTATGGTATAATGGGGACGGAATCCCTATCTTTATTTTCCACCGGAAGGAGGAAACGCCTGATGAAGGCTATGACACCCAAACAGCAGCAGGTTTACGACTTTATCGTCGCCTTTCAAAACGAGCACGGTTATCCCCCCTCCGTCCGGGAGATCGGCGCTTATGTGGGGCTGAAATCTCCCTCTACCGTCCATTTTCACCTCAAAGGTCTGGAGAAGGCCGGACTGATCGAAAAGGCGGAGGGCAAAACCAGAGCCATCACCGTCATGGACGCGGGGGAGCGGAATTCCGCCCCGTCCAAACGGTTCCGGGAAACCGCCAGTCAAAACCGCATTCCCGTGGTGGGCAATGTGGCCGCCGGCGCGCCCATTCTGGCCGAGCAGTGCATTGAAGACTATCTGACCTTTGATGCCGGCGGGGCGGCGGAAGAGTATTTTGCCCTGCGGGTGCGGGGCGAGTCCATGCTGAACGCCGGCATCCTGCCGGGCGATCTGGTGGTGGTCCACCAGCAGGTGGACGCCCACAACGGCGAGATCGTGGTGGCTCTCTTTGAGGACGAGGCCACGGTGAAGACCCTGCGCCGCCGGGACGGCAAAACCTGGCTCATGCCGGAAAATCCCGATTACGACCCTATCGACGGCACCCAGGCCCAGATCATCGGCAAGGTGGTGGCGGTGGTGCGCCGCTACTGAGCGGATGGACGTCCTCACCTTTGAGACGCCGCTGGGCGCTATGGCGCTGGAGAGCAGCGGCGGGGCCATCGTCCGTCTCCTGCTGCCCGGGCAGCCGCTGCCCCCGTCCGCCGGGTCGCCTTCCCCCCTTCTGAAAGAGGGAAGGGCGCAGTTATTGGACTATCTGGCCCAAAAGCGAAGGGCATTTGATTTGCCCCTCTGCCCGCAGGGGACCGCCTTTCAGCGGCGGGTGTGGGAAGCGCTGTGCCGTATTCCATGGGGGGAAACCCGTACTTACGGCCAATTGGCCCAGTCCATCGGCGCGCCCAAAGCCGCCCGGGCGGTGGGGCAGGCCAATCACCACAACCCCATCCCCATCTTCATCCCCTGCCACCGGGTCATCGGGGCCGACGGGACTCTCACCGGCTACGCCGGGGGACTGCATTTTAAGCAACTATTATTGCAATTGGAGGGAATACTATGAGAAAGCTGCTTTCTGCCGCGGATGATTACATTGCCCGCATGACCTGGAGGGACCTGGGGCTGGTGAAACTGTGTCTTTGCTCCATGGGCGTGCTGCTGGGTCTGGCCGCCAGCAAAAAGGCCCGCAAATGGGCCGCATTGGGGGCGGTGGTGGTCTTTCTGGCCACTTATATTCCCCTGATGCTGGATTTCCTGCCCCATCTGGGCCGGGCATTGAAGGAGGACTAAGGTTTGAAGCTGATTTCCTGGAACGTAAACGGTCTGCGGGCCGCAATGGGGAAGGGCTTTCTGGACTTTTTCCAGGAAGTAGACGCGGACGTGGTCTGTTTGCAGGAGACCAAGCTCCAGCCCCACCAGATCGAACTGGAACTGCCCGGATATGAGATCTTCTGGAACTCGGCCGTGAAGAAAGGTTACTCCGGCACCGCCGTCTTTACCCGTATCCCGCCGCTGAAGGTCACCTGCGGCATCGGCAGACCGGAGCACGACAGCGAAGGCCGGGTGATTACGGCGGAGTTTCCGGATTTTTATCTGGTCAACTGCTACACCCCCAACGCCCAGCAGGGTCTGGCCCGCATCGACTACCGCATGGAGTGGGAGGACGCCTTCCGGGCCTACCTTCAGGGGCTGGATGCACAAAAGCCGGTGATTCTGTGCGGCGATCTCAACGTGGCCCACGCAGAGATCGACCTGAAAAATCCCAAGAGCAACCGGGGCAACGCCGGTTTTTCCGACGAGGAGCGGGGCAAGATGACCGAGCTGCTCGACGCCGGATTTGCCGACACCTTCCGCCGGCTCTATCCCGACACCACCGGCGTTTATTCCTGGTGGAGCTACCGGTTCCGCGCCCGGGAAAACAACGCCGGGTGGCGCATCGACTATTTCATCGTCTCGGAGCGGCTCATGCCCCGGGTACAGGACAGCCAGATCCTCACCCAGGTCATGGGCAGCGATCACTGCCCGGTGGCGCTTTTGCTGGAAGAATCACAATAAAGGACGGGGCGGACCGTGTCCGCCCCCTACATAGAAAAAGGACGTCCCGCATCACGCGGGACGTCCCTTTTCTTTACTCTCTGATCTTTTTTACCGTGTATTCCGCCAGGCCCACGCTGATGATGAGCGCAATGGCCCAGCACCACAGCACCAACAGAGTGGTCATCACACTACATGAAAAATGCCCAAACACAAAGTCGATGATGTAACCAAAGATGATGAAATACACGACGGTGAAAAACGCTTTCAACATCATGGTATCCCTCCCTGTCCTCTGCCGGGGCTCTCTATCTCTTATCTTTTATCTCTTATCTCTTCACTCATCCTTCGGTGTGAGTCTGTGCTTGGTGCCGTCAGGCTCCACAATATAGGTGTTGTCCAGCTGGGCCTCCAGATTCTTGCGCACCGCCGCCACATAGGCCTGGCGCAAAATGGCCTGCTCGGTCCGCTCCTCGGGGGTGAGGCCCTCCGGCGTCTTGGCCTTGCGGGCCAGCGCGTTGATGCGGTCGATCTGCTCTTGGGTAATCATATATGGCACTTCCTTTATTATATTAAATATATCGCTCCAGTTCCACCGGAATCCGTCCCTTCTTGGTCTGCCCGCTCAGGGATTTCACCCGGCACTTGCCCAGCCCCCGGCAGGAGATCACATCTCCTTCGCTGACCAGGCGGTCAGGCTTGGTGCACTCCCGGTGGTTGAGCTGCACCCGCCCCGATGAGATGAGGTCTGCCGCTTTTCCACGGGAGGTGGTAAAACCGGCCGCCGCCACCGCGTCCAGCCGCGGCGAAGATACCGTGTCCCGGATGGTCTTTACCGTCACCACCGGCGGCTCCACCTCTTCCAGCGAAAGGGGTTTTATTTTTAGTTTCGTCCGTCCCGCGCTCTCCAGATGGAGGAGGAGAAAATCCTCCACCTCCTGCAAAAGGAGGATGTCGCAGTGGTCGGGACATACGATCAGGTCGCCGATGGTCTCCCGGGTGATGCCCTGTCCCAGAATGGACCCCAAAAAGTCCCGGTGGGTGAGACCGCTGTCGGCGGGATAGGTGCAGCGCAAGGCGCGCAAAACACCCTCTCCCTGCCGTTCCAATGTTAGCGCGTCCTCTTCCTCCTGCCAGTCGGGGAGAAAGTAACACACCGTCCGCTCCGCGCCGCCGAAGCCGCCGAAAAAGAGGTGGGCCGGATGGCCGCAGGCCGCCAGCAGGCTCTCCACATCCGCCCGCTCCGATGGGGACAAAAAGTTGGTGTGGGTGGGGATGCTGCGCCGCTGGGCGCTCTCCAGCTTGTCCAGCGTCCGGGCCAGCAGCAGGCGGCTGTCACCGTCCCGGGCAAGGCGGTCCAGAAGCTCGGTTTTATTCCACTTCATGCCTTCACAAAGTAGGCAAGACCCGCAGCGCCGGGGCCCACATGGGTGCCCACCACCGAGCCGATGTTGCTGGGGCAGAGCTGTGCGCCCTCGGTCTTATCCTGGAAGAAGGCCATGCACTCCTCCATGGCCTTGGGGGCGTTGGTGTGGCCGAAGGCGACGGGCAGAGAGGTGTCGATGGCCTCTTTCTCGTCCAGCCACTTGCGGATGAACTGGAAGCCCGCTTTGCGGCCCCGGCTCTTGCCCACCGAGATGACCAGACCGTTTTCAATGGAGATGATGGGGCTGATGCCCAGAATGCCGCCCACCACCGCGGTCACGCCGGAAATACGGCCGCCCATCTTCAGATAGCGGAGGGTATCCACCACCGCCAGCAGGCGGCACCGGGGGACCAGCTTTTCCAGCTCCGCCGCCAGCTCAGGCAGGGAAAGGCCCTGATCCCGGAGGAGACAGGCGGTCTCCACCAGCAGTCCCAGGGCGAAGGTGACGGTATGGGTGTCCACAATGCTGATCTTTTCCTCACCCACGATGCTGCGGGCGATCATGGCCGACTGGTAAGTGCCGGACATCTCACTGGAGATGAACAGACCCAGTACCTGGCTGCCGTCCGCCGTCAGCCGCTGGAAGGCGTCTATAAAGGTCTCGGGGGGGATCTGGGCGGTGGTGGGCAGGGTGTCCACCTTGGAAAGCCGGTCGTAAAATTCCTCGCTGGTGATGTCGATGCCGTCGCGGAAGCTCTCCTCTCCAAAGAGCACGGTGAGGGGCAGGACTTCCACCCCCAGTTGGGCGGCGCGGCTCAAACTAATATCGCTGGTGCTGTCAGTCAGAATGCGAATCATGGCTGAAAACCTCTCTTTTTGTGATATTATAATCGTTCTTTTCTTACGCTGTCATTATAGCGGACCCCGAAATAAAGTGCAAGGGAAAGGAGACATATCCTGGAACGCACCGGCATAGAGTGGAGCAGAAGCCACACCGAAGAGAGGAGGACAAGATATGAGACGGGGGGAGATCGACTGGGGACGGGTGCTGCGGCAGGGCACGGCCTGCTTTATGGCCACGGCGGCGGTGTGCGTGCTGGCGCTGGGCGCGGGCGCCGGGGCGGCGGCGGGGACGCTGGACGGCATATCGGACGAGGCCACGGCGGCGGCGCTGCTGCGGGCCGAGCTGGGCAGCAGAGGGGCAGGGGAGGGGCTATTGGACCGGCTTTCCCCGCTGGAACGTCTGGCGGTGGGGGAATCGGCCCTGCTGCATCAAATGGGGACAGGCAGGGAACCCGATTTTTCTTCCAATATTCAGAGTGAGTCTCTGCCCATCTCCACCGGCGAGCCCGCCGAAGAAGAGACCGCGCCGCCGGTCACTACCGTTGCCCCCGACAGTATCGTAGCCCGTACCCTGGTTCCATCTTCCGCACAGGGCTATGTCTGCGCCGATGGGCTATACCTTTATAATACCACCGACCTCCCGGTGGATCTGGCGGCGGCGGCATCCGCACCGGTCGAGGTCCAGCTGGAGCGCGCGGCCCAAGGCCCCCAGATCCTCATCGTCCACACCCACGGCTCGGAGGCCTACACCCCCGACGGCACCGACATCTACACCCCCAGCGACCAGAATACCCGTACCCTGGACACCCAATACAACGTGGTGCGGGTGGGGAAGGAGATGAAGGCCGTATTTGAGGAAATGGGCCTCTCGGTGGTCCACGACGAGACCCTCTACGACTACCCGGAATACAACGGCGCATACAGCCGCTCGGGGGCGTCCATCTCCAAGTATCTGGAGCAATACCCCACCATCTCCATTGTGCTGGATGTGCACCGGGACGCGCTGGTGGGGGAGGACGGCACCGTCTATAAAGCCGTGACCGAAATCGACGGCAGCCAGACCGCCCAGGTGATGCTGGTGCTGGGCAGCGGCTCCACCCACCCGGATTTTTTGAAAAATGTGACCCTGGCCGCCAAGATCCAGAAACAGATGGATACCCTTTATCCCACCCTGGCGCGGCCCATGACCCTGCGGGGATCGGTTTACAACCAGAATCTGTGCCCCGGTTCCCTGCTGGTGGAGGTGGGTACCCACGGCAACACCCTGCAGGAGGCCATCACCGCCGCCCGGTATTTCGCCCGGGCCGCCGGGCAGGTATTGCAGACCCTCTTGACAAATGGATGATACCTCAGTAAAATGAACTTTGTTCATATTGAGGTGATGGCATGAATACCGTTGTGACATCCAAGGAAGAGATTTTAAAAACCAGTCGGGAGCTCATTCGGCAGCAGGGATGGTCTGCCATCAATATCCGCTCGGTGGCGGAAGCCTGCGGCATCTCGGTGGGGTCCATCTATAACTACTTTGCCTCCAAAACCGCTCTGGTGGGCGCCACGGTGGAAAGCGTGTGGCGGGAGATCTTCCGTCTTCCGGAGGGTAACCCGGTCTTTCCGGATACCCAAGCCTGTATCACCTGGATCTACCGACAGATGAAATACGGCGGGGAACAGTATCCCGGTTTTTTTACCCTCCACTCCCTGGGCTTTATCGGGACGGAAGACAAGTCCCACGGAAAGCAGCAGATGGAGCAGACCTGGCAGCATATTCTGCACGGCCTGTGCGCGGTCTTGAAGCAGGACCCTAACATCCGCCCCAACGCCTTCACAGACAGCTTTACCGCCGAACAATTTGCCGACATCCTGTTCTCTCTGATGCTCTCCGCCCTGCTGCGGCAGGATTATGATCCCGCCACAGTGCTGGAGATCGTACGCAGGACCCTCTATTGACCATACCCGAAAAGATTCCCACTATGTTGTGGGAATCTTTTATCGGAAAAACTGAACACTGTTCACCATAGGAGACAACACATGAAAGTAAAACGCAATACCCTGCTGCTCCTGGCGTGCCTTGTATGGAGCGCGGCAGGGGTGAACATCCTTCGCATCGGGCTGATCACCTATCCGCCCTATCTGAGTATCGTCAATTTTTTCCTGTCGGCGCTGACCTTCGCCGTATTCCAACGCTTTATCTTTGGAAGGCTGGTCAAAAAACACACGGCCAGAATCGCCTCCTACGAGGAGGAGCGACACTTTTTTCTCAAGTTCTTTGATGGAAAATCATTTGCCATCATGGCGGTGATGATGACCGGCGGCATCGCCCTGCGGGCAAGCGGAGCGGCACCCGAACCCTTTATCGCGGTATTTTATACCGGTCTGGGCGCGTCTCTTCTGCTGGCCGGGCTGCTGTTCGGCTGTCAATACGGGAAAGCGATGTTTCAATATGCATCAAATAAGGAAGGAGCGTAAGATATGCAGGCAATCGTGGAAACTCTCTTTGACGCTGTCTATCTCATCTGTGTGATCACCATCGGGGTGCTCATGATTCGGGGCAGCAAAGGCGTTCATCAATTCCGTCTTTTCGGCTGGATGGCCGTGGTGCTGGGGGCAGGCGACGCCTTTCACCTGGTCCCCCGCGCTCTGGCGCTGTGTACCACAGGGTTGGAGCACTATACGGTCCCCCTGGGGCTGGGCAAGTGGATCACCTCTGTCACCATGACGGTTTTCTATGTGCTGCTTTACTATGTGTGGCGGCAGCGGTATCACATCAAGGGACAGGGCGGACTCACCGCCGCGGTGTATGTCCTGGCCGGGCTGCGGATCGTGCTGTGCATGATGCCGCAGAATCAGTGGCTCAGCGCCGACGCGCCCCTATCCTGGGGCATCTACCGCAATATCCCCTTTGCACTGCTGGGCCTGCTGGTGATCGTGCTCTTTTATCGCAGCGCCAGCGCACACAAGGATCACGCCTTCCGCTGGATGTGGCTGACCATTGTGCTGAGTTTCGGTTTTTACATCCCTGTGGTGCTGTGGGCAGACGTAATCCCCATGATCGGGATGCTGATGATCCCCAAGACCTGCGCCTATGTCTGGACGGTGCTGATCGGTTACTTTGCGATGAAGCGGGAATGCAACTAAAAGGAGACCCCGGACCAAACGGTCCGGGGTCAGTTTTAAGCGCTCTTTGCTTCCTTTCTCTCTCGAGAGAAAGGAAGTTAATAGCCGAAGAAGAAGCGGCTGAAGGGATCAGAAGAGCCGTAGCCGTAGCCGGAATTCTGCTGGGGCTGCTGGACCGACTCCTGCTCCACCTGCTCGTTGGAGTTGGATTCGGGCGCGGCTTCGTCAAAGGTGATCTGCACGGTGTCGGTCTTGCCGTTGCGGTCCAGCGTCAGGGTGGCGGTATCGCCCGCTTTGTAATTCTTCAAAGCGCCCTTCAGGTCGCTGATCTGGGTGATCTCGGTGTCGTCGATGGCGGTGATGATGTCGCCCTGCTGCAGGCCCGCCTTCTCGGCAGCGGAACCCTCTTCCACGCTGTTGACATACACGCCCACCGGCCAGCCGTAGCGCTGGGCGTCGGTCTGGGTGACGGTCGCCACGGTGGTGCCCATGGAGGGCTTACCGGTCACATAGCCGTGCTCAATGATGCTGGTGACCATGTCCTTGATGTCGTTGATGGGAATGGCAAAGCCCAGACCTTCAATGGTGGCCTCGCCGGAGGAGCCGGAGCTGGACAGCTTGGCGGAGGTGATGCCCACCACCTCACCGTACTGGTTGAAGAGAGGACCGCCGGAGTTGCCGGAGTTGATGGCGGTGTCGGTTTGGATCATGTTCATGACCTCGCCGTCGCTCATGGTGATATTGCGGTCCAGCGCGGAGACATAGCCCACGGTAAAGCTGTACGTCAGCTCGCCCAGAGGGTTACCGATGGCGGCAACCTGGTCGCCCACATGGAGGGTGGAGGAGTCGCCCAGCACCACGGGAGTGAGTCCGGTGGCTTCGATCTTCAGCACGGCGATATCCTGTTCCTCGTCGCCGCCCACCAGCTGGGCTTCGTAGCTGTCGCCGTTGATGAAGGCCACTTCGATGGAGTCCGCGCCGTCAATGACGTGGTAGTTGGTGAGAATATAGCCGTCGGAGCTGATGACAAAGCCGGAACCGGCGGCCGCTTCGGACACCGGCTGGCCCCAGTAGTTGGTGGTGACCAGCTCGGTGGTGATGCCCACGGTGGAGCCCACGTTGGTGGCGTAGATCTCGGGCAGGGTGAGGGTGGTCTGGCCGTCAATGTTGGCCATCTTCACCGCGGTGGGGACCACGGTGCCCTGATAGATGGTGGTGGAACCGCCGCCCAGCTTACCGGTGGCCGCCAGGGTGCCCACCGAGCCTACGATACCGCCCAGCAGGGCGACGCATACGGCCAGGGCCACAAACTTGGCAGCGCCTTTCTTTTTCTTCTTGGGAGGCTTGGGGGGCTGGCCGGGCTGGGCTCCCATGTCCACCCCGGTATAGTAGGGAGGCACGCTGCCGCTGCCGGGCTGATTCACCGGCGGGAAAAAGGATGGATTGTTTTCCGGCTGGGGGTTGCTCTGGAAAGACGCCTGCTCGTTCACGGGGTTGGGATTGCTCTGGGAAAACGCCTGCTCATTTACGGGCTGGGCGTTGTTCTGAGAAAATACCTGTTCGTTTACGGGCGCCTCATTCTGGGGCACATTGGGCGTATGGGTGCTATGTTCAGACTCAAACCGATCGTCATACATAATCTATCGTTCCTTTCATACCTTGTTCCTGGAAGGTGACTCAAGAATACCCGATAATTATGTATAAATCATGAAGAATCTTTACACGTTTTTTGAATTTCACCCTTCCGGCCGGTGGCGCAGAAAGGCGCGCAGATCCGCAGCCGCCAGACGGATATCCTCCATTGCCGGCTTGAAAATGCCCAGCCGCGCCACGCTCAGCAGCACCATGCACACCACCGGGCCCAGAATCATGCCCAGCACCCCGGCCAGACACATACCGACATAGATACTGATGAGGGACAAAATGGGGGACAGGCCGGTCTGATCGCCCACAAACTTGGGCTCGGCCACCCGGCGGAACAGGGCGATCACCCCCCAGATGACCATCAGCTCCACCGCATGGCGGATCTCGCCGGTGAGCAGGTCGATCACCGCCCAGGGGACCATGACCGTACCGGCGCCGATGATGGGGATGAAATCCATCACGGCCAGCAAAAAGGCCAGCAGCAGATTATACGGCTGTCCGATGGCCACAAATCCCACCAGCAAAATAAAAAATACCACCACAGACAGCAAAAACTGTGCCCGGACATATCCGCCGAAGGCGGCGGAAGCGGCGTCCTTCACCTCCCGCAGGAAGCGGCGGGAGGGGCCGGGGACATGGGAGGACATCCGGAAGCGTATGGCCGGATAGTCGGCGGTGATAAAATAAGAGGCCATGATAAACACCACCGCAGCCACCACGAAGGACGGGGTCTGGCGGGCCACTGCCGCGGCGCCTGTGGCTGCCGCGGACAGGAAAACCGGAATTTTGTCCTGGATCCAGCTTATGAGCTGGGTGAGCATTCCGTTGCCGAAGGCCAGCACTTCCTCAGGGACCAGTCCCAGCGCCCGGGAGAAATAGATGCTGGCCGCAGAGGCCGCTTCCTGAAATTGCGCGATGACTTCCTGATAGTTGTTGGCCAGGGCCATCAGTTCACTGACGATGTTCCAGATAAACACCACCAGAATGCCGCCCGCCACCCCCAAAATCAAAAGGATCAGCAGCAGCGACAGGATCTGACGGGATATGCCCAGCCGTTTCTGGATGAGCCGCACCAGCGGATTGAGGAGCCACGCCAGCAGAAAGGCCAGCACAAACGGCATGAACAGGGACAGCAGCGGCGGCGCCAGATAGATCAGCGCCAGCACCACCGCAACGGCCAGCACCAGACGAATGCCCAGCCGCAGCCATAGCCGCACCCGTTCCCGCCAGGAAAGTTCCTTGGATTGCAATGGAATCCCCCTCCTATTTATCACAGTTTCCCCTTGAGTATAGCACGACAGCTCCCCGTGAGATACTGGAAATTATGAATTTTCTTTGACAGCGCTCCATGCCGCGTCTATAATGTCTCTTGTTTTATTTTTTGCGCGGAACCGGCCGTATGCCGGCGAAAGGAGTGTTTCCCATGTTGGATCGTATTCTTGTTGTGTTTTCTCAGGTGGTCACCCTGTTTTTGCTGATGGGCGTGGGCTTTTTCCTGGCCAAAAAGGAAAAACTCACCCAACACGGCGTGACAGAATGCACCTATCTGCTGCTCTATCTGGTGGCCCCCTGTATCATCATTGAGTCCCTCCAGGTGGACCGGGACCCGGCCCTCACCCATTCGGTGCTGCTCTGCTCCGCGGCTACGGCGGGGCTTTATCTCCTCTATATCCTCCTGTCCCTGCCCACCTTCCGCAAGCAGCCCCAAAAGACCCGCTCGGTGCTCCAGTTCGGCGCGGTCTACGGCAACCTGGGCTTTATGGGCATTCCCCTCATCCAGGCCGTCCTGGGTGAGCGCGCCATTCTCTTCGTGGTCTTCGTGCTGGCCATCTTCACCGTCTGCTACTGGATCCACGGCGTCATCCTCATGGGCGGCAGGGATTCCTTTTCCCTGAAAAACGCCATCCTCAACCCCGGCGTGGTGCCCCTTTTCATCGCCCTGCCCCTCTTTATCACCGGCTGGCGGCTGCCCTCCATGGTCAACTCCGCCGTCTCCTTCCTGGCCGACCTGAACACCCCCCTTGCCATGGTGGTCATCGGCGCGCAAATGGCCCGCAGCGACCTTCTCTCCATCTTCCGGCAACCCCGGCTCTATACCGCCTCCGCCTTCCGGCTGCTGCTCTGCCCGGTCATCACGGCCCTTGTCCTGTTGCCCCTCAATATGGACCCCATCCTCTACGCCACCATGGTCATCCTGGGCGGCACCCCCACCGCCGGCGTCACCAGTATGTTTGCCCAGCGCTTCGAGCAGGATACCCCCACCGCCGCCCAGCTGGTGTCTCTCTCCACCCTGCTGTCCATCGTGACTCTCCCCCTGTGCGCCGCCCTGGCAGAGGTTTTGAGCAGATAAGAGATAGGAGATAGGGAAAGGCTCTGTGACTGTTCCCTATCTCCATTTTCGTACAAAGTGTAAAACGGTTTCCTGAAAAACAAAAAGAGATAAGAGATGAGGAAGGTCCTCTATCTCTTATCTCTTATCTTTTATCTCTTATCTCCCTCAGACATTGAAGCGGAAGAGGACGATGTCGCCGTCCTTCATGACGTACTCCTTGCCCTCGGAGCGGACCAGGCCCTTTTTCCCACGGAAGCGCGGCTTCCGCGGGTCCCCGTATTTCATTTGCTCGGGGCAAATGAATTGCCCCTGCGCCAAGATTTTGACTTGCGTCAAAATACTTGTACACCGCATGCGCGGTGGGCAGGGAAAAGGGCCTTATACATTGAAGCGGAAGAGGACGATATCGCCGTCCTTCATGACGTACTCCTTGCCCTCAGAGCGGACCAGGCCCTTTTCCTTGGCGGCGTTCATGGAGCCGTTGGCCTTCAGATCGTCAAAGGACACCACCTCGGCGCGGATGAAGCCACGCTCAAAGTCGGTGTGGATCTTACCGGCGGCCTGAGGGGCCTTGGTGCCCTTCTTGATGGTCCAGGCCCGGCACTCGTCCTCACCGGCGGTGAGGAAGGAGATGAGGCCCAGCAGGGCATAGCTGGCCTTGATGAGCCGGTCCAGACCGGACTCGGAAACCCCCAGATCCTCCAGGAACATGGCCTTTTCCTCGCCCTCCAGCTCGGCGATCTCCGCCTCCAGCTTGGCGCAGACGGGAATGACCTGAGCCCCTTCCTTGGCGGCCAGCTCTTCCACCAGCTTATAATAGGCGTTGGCGTGGCAGTCGGCAAAGCCCTCCTCGTCCAGGTTGGCGGCGTAGATGATGGGCTTGAGGCTCAGAAGTTCGCTGGTGGCGATGAGGGCGGCGTCGTCCTCATCACACTGGAAGGACCGGGCGGAGTTGCCGTCGTTGAGCCAGTCCCGCAGTTCGGAGAAGACCTCCACCTCATGGAGGTACTTCTTGTCGCCCTTGGAGGCCTTCTGGGCCTTGTCAATGCGGCGCTCCACCATCTCCACGTCGGCCATGATGAGCTCGATGTCGATGACGGAGATGTCCCCCGCCGGGTCCACGGGCACGTTGGTGCTGGTGTCGGCCACCACGTGCATGATGTTCTCGTCGTCGAAGCAGCGGACCACATGGACGATGGCGTCACATTCCCGGATGTTGGCCAAAAACTTATTGCCCAGGCCCTGGCCCTGGCTGGCGCCCTTGACCAGACCGGCGATGTCCACGAATTCCACCACGGCGGGGGTGGTCTTCTTGGGCTTGTAGAAGTCGGACAGCCAGTCCAGACGGCTGTCGGGCACGGCCACCACGCCCACGTTGGGGTCAATGGTGCAGAAGGGGTAGTTGGCGCTCTCGGCGCCGGCGTTGGTGATGGCGTTGAACAGGGTGCTCTTGCCCACGTTGGGCAGGCCCACAATGCCTAATTTCATCAGTAAAAACCCTCTTTCGGTATGTTAGCCCTGCTATTATATCCCATCACCAAACAAAACGCAATACGGAGAAAAGAGTGAAGAGTGGAGAGTGGAGAGTAAAGATAGTGGTGTCCTGTCACCACCGCGCCGCCCCATCTCTTATCTCTTATCTCTTATCTTTTCTCTCTCCTCTCACATTGTCAGGTCGAAGGAGTCCACCAGGCCCAGAAGCGCGGTCAGGTCCGCGCCCTCCGGCCAGGCCAGATCGACGGTGCAGGTCTTGGTCCCGTTTTCCACCACATAGACCGCGTGGGTGAGGTTGCCCTCCACATAGCCGAAGGACACCGCCGTCAGGCCGCGGAACAGGTCATAGCCCGGCTGGACGGTGAGATTGACCCCGCCCTGGGCGTTGACCAGCCCATCCAGATGGGAAATGGCCGCCTCGTCCAGACTCTGGGTGCGGTCCGCGGTGGTAATGGTCACCTTCTGGCCGTTTCCGCCGGCGGTGAAGGTGCTGCCGCTGAAGCTGCTCTGCCAGCCCTGGGGGACGTGGATACGGTAAGTGCCGTCGGGGCTTTCCACACTGCCGGCGTAGCCGGTGGAAACCACGGTCTTGCGGCTCTCCGGCAGGGCCAGACGGGTGAGGATGGCGGCGGCGCTGGCCCGGTCAATGGTGTTCTCCGGCTGGAAGGTGCCCGCCTCGTTGCCGGTGAGGACGCCGGCGCTGTACAGAAGATAGATCTCGCTGGCATAATCGGTGTTCTGGTCCACGTCGGCCAGGTCGCCGATCCGGTTGATGCGGGTGAGCTCGGTGGCGGGCAGCGCCCAGGCAAAGAGCCCCGCCATATCCGCCCGGGTGGCGGGGGCGGTGTAGTCTTTATACTCGCCCCGGGTCAGAATCCCCTGTTCCAGGGCGTAATTGACGGCGTTCTGGTACCAGGGCTGACAGTCGGTGGTGGGCACCGGGTCGCCCTCATAGATGGCGCAGGTCTTGGCCGCCATGTTGATGGCCTCGGCCAGGGTCAGCTTGCCGTTGGGGTCGAACACGCCGCCGCTCTTGCCGTTGATGAGCCCCAGCTCCACCGCCTGCCGGACATACGGGGCATACCAGGCGGAGTCGGCCACGTCGGGGAAGGGGGTATAGGTCACCGAAGGGGAGAAGGACGACATACCCGCGGCCAACGCGGGCGCCGTCAGCGTCAGCGACAGTGCGGCAGCACTCAGAGAACGAAGCATACGATTCATGAAAAGGGTTCCTCCTTTGAAGTGGTTGTTGAAGTATTAGTCGTATTTTACCTCCATTTGTTCCCGTTGGAAAGGGTTCTTTTCTGCCGCCCCCGAAGGGCCGCGGGGAGTTTTCCACATTTTGCACAGGTTTTCCACATACGTCAAGGAAAAATCCTTGTCAGATTTTTCGGGAAGTGGTATACTCTTCGGGAGTTTGGTCGAAAGGAGGTGGCCGGAATGGAACAGGTGCTGTTTTTGATGGCGGCGATCTGGTTGGCGGCGGTCAATCTGGCGGGATTTATCCTCATGGGTGTGGATAAGTCCAGAGCAAAACGGGACGCCTGGCGCATCCCCGAGAAGACGCTGTTCCTCACCGCCATTCTGGGCGGCAGTGTGGGCGCCATTGCGGGTATGTTTTTCTTTCACCATAAGACCAGGCACTGGTATTTTCGATTTGGTCTGCCCGCCATTCTGGTGGTACAGCTTGTGGCCGTTGGGTGGCTGCTCAGCCGCTGATTTTTCTCATAAAAACGCCCCCTGGCACAAATCGTGTCAGGG
>DXGA01000211.1 GCA_019114165.1 Candidatus Flavonifractor merdipullorum
GCTTTTTTCCACCAGCGTCTCCAAAGCGGACCGGGACCAGCTTTCCACCCTGATCTACTATCCCAATGAAAAGATGGAGGAGATCAGCCGCAAGATGGACAGCGAGGAGCTGGAAGAGTGGTACCGCATCACCCTCCACCGGCTGATCGACATCTGCCGTCTGGTGACCTCCAAGTATACCCGCTCCAAGGTGCGTAAGGCCCTGCCCAAGGAGTACGCCTACGTCATCGACGAGCTGCTCAACACCAACTATGAGTTCCACAACAAGCGGGAATACTATGAAAACATCATCTCCACCATCATCGACATCGACCAGAGCAAGGACTTTATCGTTGCCGTCTGTGAACTCATCAAACACATGGTGGTGGACCGGCTGCACATTGTGGGCGATCTTTTTGACCGGGGACCCCGGGCGGACATCATCCTGGACGCGCTGATGGACTACCACACGGTGGATATCCAGTGGGGCAACCATGATGTGCTGTGGATGGGCGCGGCCACCGGCAGCCGGACGCTGGTGGCCACGGTGCTCTCCAATTCCATTCACTATAATAACCTGGAGGTCATCGAGACCGGCTACGGCATCTCGCTGCGTCCGCTGGCCCTCTTTGCCAACGAGGTATACCGCAACTGCGACTGTTCCTGTTTCGAGGCCAAGTTTGCCGGCGACGACGCCAACAACTATACCGAAAAGGACAAGGCCCTGGCTGCCCGGATGCACAAGGCCATTACCATCATCCTCTTCAAGCTGGAGGGGCAGAAGATCATGCGCAATCCCGGGTTCGGGATGGAGGACCGGCTGCTGCTGGACAAGATCAACTATGAGAAGCAGAGCGTGGTGGTCCGTGGGGTGGAGTACGCGCTCTCGGATACCGACTTCCCAACGGTGGACCGGTCGGACCCCTACCGGCTTTCGGCGGAGGAAGAGGAGGTCATCAACCAGCTGACCGCCTCCTTTGAGCACAGTGAAAAGCTGCAAAAGCACATCCGCTTCCTCTACTCCAAGGGCGGACTTTATAAGGTGTTCAACGGAAACGCCCTGTTCCACGGCTGCATCCCCATGACGGAAGAGGGAGAGCTGATGAAGTTCTACCTCAACGGTCAGGAGCTCTCCGGCCGGACGCTGATGGACTACGCCGAGGCGGTGGCCCGTCAGGGCTACTACGCAAAGCCGGGCAGCCCTGAGCGGACGGCAGGACAGGATTTCCTTTGGTTCCTCTGGTGCGGGCGCAACTCCCCCACCTTTGGCCGCGACCGGATGACCACCTTTGAACGGCGGCTCATCAAGGACGAGACGTCCTGGGCGGAACCCAAGAATGCCTATTACACCCACTATAACGACCCGGCGGTGTGCGATATGTTGCTGGCTGAGTTCGGACTGGTGGGGAGCAGCTGCCACATCATCAACGGCCATGTGCCCGTCAAATCCAAGAAGGGAGAAAGTCCCATCAAGGGAGGCGGCAAGCTGATCGTCATTGACGGCGGCTTCTGCCGGGCCTATCAGCCCACCACCGGCATCGCGGGCTATACGCTGATTTATAACTCCAACTGCTACCGGCTGGTGTCTCACGAACCCTTCGCGGGTAAGCAGGCCGCCCTGCGCAAAAACCGTGACATTACATCCACAGAGGTGGTCTTCGAGCGGATGGACAAGCGGGTGAAGATCGCCGAGACCGACATCGGCAGCGAGCTTCAGCGCCAGGTGGATGATCTCAAGGCGCTGCTGCGTGCCTACAAACGGGGCACCGTGAAGGAGGACCACCGTAATTAAGACAAGTCTTGCGCTTTGAGCTGGAATGTGGTATTCTATCTTGTAAAAATATCAACTATCTTCAAAGAGAAAGAAGGCAACAGCATGTCCCATCAGACCGTGATTGTTCTGGACTTCGGTGGACAGTATAACCAGCTCATCGCCCGGCGGGTGCGTGAGTGCAGCGTGTACTGCGAGGTCAAGCCCTATACCACGCCACTCTCTGAGCTCAAGGCCATGAATCCCATCGGTATCATCTTCACCGGCGGACCCAACAGCGTCTATCTGGAGACCTCTCCCCATGTGGACCCGGAGATCTTCACCTGGGGCGTGCCCATTCTGGGCATCTGCTACGGCTGCCAGCTGATGGCCCATACCCTGGGCGGTCAGGTCACCGAGGCGCAGGACGACTCCGCCCGGGAGTACGGCAAGACGGTCACCTATTATGAGACAGGCTGCAAGCTGTTCCAGGGTCTGCCTGAGCAGGGCATTTCGTGGATGAGCCACGGCGACTATATGGCCAAGGTGCCTGAGGGCTTCCAGCTGGTGGCCCACTCCGACGCCTGCCCCAACGTGGCCATTGCCGACGAAGCCCGGGGCTTCTACGGCGTGCAGTATCACCCCGAGGTGAACCACACCGAGCGTGGCACCGATATGATCCGCAACTTCCTCTATGAAGTCTGCCACGCTGTGGGCGACTGGACCATGGGGGACTATAAGAACACCGCCATTGCCCAGATCCGGGAGAAGGTGGGAAGCGGCAAGGTGCTGCTGGCCCTCTCCGGCGGCGTGGATTCCTCTGTGGCGGCGGCGCTGCTGGCCGAGGCGGTGGGCAATCAGCTCACCTGCGTGTTCGTGGACCACGGCCTGATGCGTAAGAATGAGGGCGACGAGGTGGAACAGGCCTTTGCGCCCTGGGATATCAACTTCGTGCGGGTGGACGCCGAAGCCCGCTTCCTGGGCAAGCTGGCCGGCGTGACCGAGCCGGAGCACAAGCGCAAGATCATCGGCGAGGAGTTTATCCGCGTCTTCGAGGAAGAGGCCAAGAAGATCGGCGCGGTGGATTATCTGGTGCAGGGCACCATCTACCCCGACGTGATCGAGTCGGGCGCCGGCGACGCGGCGGTTATCAAGAGTCACCACAACGTGGGCGGTCTGCCTGACTATGTGGACTTTAAGGAGATCATCGAGCCTCTTCGCCTCCTCTTCAAGGACGAGGTCCGTCAGCTGGGCCGCGAGCTGGGCCTGCCCGAGTATCTGGTGAGCCGTCAGCCCTTCCCCGGTCCCGGCCTTGCCATCCGCATCATCGGCGAGATCACCAAGGAGAAGGCCGACCTGCTGCGGGATGCCGACGCCATTTTCCGCGAGGAAGCCGCCCTGGCCGGTGAGGACAAGAAGATGAGTCAGTTCTTCGCCGCCCTGACCAATATGCGTTCGGTGGGCGTCATGGGCGACGGCCGCACCTATGATTACGCCATTGCTTTGCGCGCCGTGACCACCGACGACTTCATGACCGCCGACTGGGCCCGCATCCCCTATGAGCTGCTGGACCGGATCAGCGTGCGCATCGTCAACGAGGTAAAGGGCGTCAACCGGGTGCTCTATGATATCACCTCCAAGCCCCCTGCCACGGTGGAATTCGAGTGAGTTTCATAAAATAACATAAAAAATGCTCCGTCCCTTCAAGAGAAAAAGGACGGAGCATTTTTTATGCCGTTTTTTCGATTTCTTCACGCTTATTTTCTGCTTTTGAGCCAATAAAGCCGTTTGCCGTCAAACAGAATAAGGCTGGAAAC
>DXGA01000212.1 GCA_019114165.1 Candidatus Flavonifractor merdipullorum
CAAGGGCGTACTGGAGGGCTGTGTGCTGGAGATCCTCAGCCGTCAGGAGACCTACGGCTATGAGATCACCCGCAGGCTCAACCAGCTTGGATTTGACGACGTCGTGGAGGGGACGGTGTATACAATCCTGCTCCGACTGGAGCGGCAGGGGCTGGTGGAGGCGGAAAAGCGGCCGTCACTGGTGGGACCGCCGCGGAAATGCTACCGGCTGAACCAGGCCGGATGGGAAAAGAGGAAACAATTCTGGGACAGATGGGCGGAACTGACCGCGGCATTGTCCCGGCTGAAGGAGACGCCATGGGAATGTGGAACACCGTCGTGAGGTATCTCATTGGAGATATCCCGCAAAAGAAGAAGTACCGGCAGCAGGCGAACGTACTCGCTTCCCGCCGGAAGGCATTGCCGAAGGAGTACGGCTTTGTGCTGGGAGAGATCTGCCGCTGTCTGACGGCCTGTGGATTGGACCTTCGGAGCGACCTGGAGCGGTATTCCGAATTGCTCACCCTGATGGAGGAGGGCGCGGCAGCGGGAAAATCGGTGCTGGAAGTGACGGGAGAAGATGTAGGGGCTTTTTGCCTGGATTTTCTGTCCGCGTTAGACGCCGGCGGCCGGGAAGCACGCCGCGCCGCACTGAACCGGAAAATCGCGGAGATCTGGAGAGAGGAGCCGTTCCATGCTTGAAAGGATCAGAACCCTGATGGAAGAGAAAGGGGAGTACCGCCGTCAGCTGGCCCGGGCAGCGGCGCTGCCGGAGCGTTACCGGCAGTCGTTTGAAGCGCTCCAGCAATATCTCTGGCCCTGTGCGGCGGGCGACGGCCGCGACGTGCTGGAGGCCCAGGGGGAACTCCTGGACCTGATGGAGGAGGGCGCGGCGGAGGGCCGTACACTGCCCGAGCTGATGGGGGAAGACGTGGCGGGATTTTGTGACAGTCTCCTTCAGGGACGCCGGCTTTGGATAGAGGACCAGGCGCGAAAGACCAACCGGCGGATTGCAAAAAGACGAAATCACACATAAAAAACCCTGCTGTCCGAAGAAAAACGGACGGCAGGGTTTCTTATTTACTCAGGAAGCAACAGAGAGGGGGGAAGACGGAACGGTTCCCGGGGCGGTGCGATATCCTGCCACAGGGCGTCCATCCGGAAGGCGGAGAGCAGCACGCCCAGCAGCGCCAGATCGGTCATCTGAAAGCCGGGACCGTAGGAGAAAAAGGGAAGGGGCAGCATGGAATAGAAGGGGGAATATCCGAATCCGGCCAGCCAGTATAAAAGGGCCTGGAACAGGAGGGTCCACACCACGGCATGGGCGGTGAGCCGGGCGGACAGGCTGCGGAGTTTGCGTATCCGCATCAGGGCCAGCGCGCCGAACAGCAAAATCACCCCCAGACTGACCGCCATCACCACCCAGCCCCATTGCGCGGTGAGGGTGAGGAGGGAGAAATCGGACTGGTGGGAGAGGCCGGACTGCAAGTAAGCCTCCTGGGTGGGGGAGAGGGCGCCGCTCGTAAAGAAGAAGGGAAGGCCGTCCAGGGTCTGGCGGATGGTGTTCCACTGGTAACCGTAGCCTGTTGGGTCCAGTTCCGGGTGGAAGAAATAAGTAAACCGTGCCGTGGATAACCCGCTGGTGAAGAAGGCGGTCAGGAACAGGACGCCCGGCGTCCACAGAAGGGGGAGGGCCAGCCACCGCCGCTTGACGCCCATCCAGCCGTTCCACACGGCGGCGGAGAGGACAAAGAGCATGACGCCGTAAAGGATGGCGGCGGTACCGATATTGGGAAACTGAATGGGGGGCATGGCCAGCCAGGCGGCGGCCAGGGAAGCGGCAATCACAGCCCAGGCGCCCTGTCCCCGCAGCCGGAGGAGCAGGGCGGCAAAGAGCAGGGGGAAAAAGAGGGTGAGGTACAGCCCGAACCGGGCGGAAGAAACGCCGGAATTGTGGTGCGGCCAGAGGACAAAGAGGGTCCATACCCCGAGGGGACACAGGATGACCAGTCCATACACCCACCGTCCCAGCTTTTTGAGTGCGGCAGGGAGGTCTGCCAGCCAGAGCAGACCCATCAGGACCAGCCCGACGCCCAATCCCAGAAGCTGATTTCCCTTGTTGTCGTAAAAATCCATCCACTGACCGCAGCATACCAGCCCGGCAAAGGAGGCGCACAGGGCCAGAATGGGGAGGGAAAAACAGCGTTTGGGCCGGTGAGGCTGATTCATGGACTGGCCCACTTCCACCGGATCGCCCATCTCTTCCACCGCCCGTCTGGCGGCTTCCTGGGGGTCCATACCCTGGGAGAGAAAGTCGGCTTCCTGATCGGCAATGTGGTCGGAGAGCTCCCGGGTCAGCTGCCTGCGCGCCGGGCGCCAGCGGATCTCCTGTCCCACGGCCTGCAAATAGTCCTCTTTCTTCTCATACCCCACAGCTTACGCCCCCTTCCAAAACGCCGTTAATGCCGTCGGCGTAGCGTTTCCACTGGGTTTTCTGGGTTTCCAGCGCGTCTTTTCCGCTGTCGGTGAGGTGGTAATACCGCCGTACCCGGCCGTCCACCGTTCCGCCGTCGTAGGAAGTGACCCATCCCTGGGCTTCCAGCGTGTGGAGCAGAGGGTAGAGGGTTCCGGCCTTGAGATCAAAGACTTGATTGGACCGCTGCCGCAAAGCCTCGATCATCTCGTAGCCGTACCGGTCCTGTTGGTCCAGGAGGGAGAGGAGGAGCATCCCCAGCCCGCCCGGCGTTTTTTCCCGTGCCATCGTCATACCTCCAATAGATAGATGATCTATGTATAAGTATATATAGATTATCTATCTATGTCAAGCACAACGGAAAATATCAGTGCTGCGAGAACCAGCGGCTGGTAAAGGCGCTGGCCAGAGCTTCCTGCCCGGGGAGCAGGCGGAAATAAAGGCTCTCCTCGTCGGTCAGGGTGTGGAGGTAAAGGCCGCTGTGCGTTCCGTGGGGAAGGGGCTTGACCTGGAGGGAACAGGGATAGGCCTTGGGTACATAGAGGGCGGCGGTGCCGTAATAGTCGTTGATGATGCACACCGGTCCGGCATCGGTGATGGCGCAGAAGCACTCGGGGTCGGGGCGGCGCTGGAGGAGGTAAAGGAGGTTGCGGTTCTTGCCCCGCAGGAAGAGGTGATCCAGGATCTGGGTTCCGAAGCGGTAGGCCAGGAGGGCGGTATAGTGCATGGCATAGCTCTCCTTCTGAAGCTGGGCCAGGGCGGGGGTATCAGGATGCTGCAAGGGAGGCTGACGGTCGGCCGGCTGGCCCAGCAGCAGGCTGAGAATGGGGTAGAGCTGATCTTCCTTGGTCTTGTTGTAGGAGAAGGAAGTCTGGGTGCCGTCCTTGAGCCAGACGGTAACGGTGCATTTGAGCAGCTGGATGGCATAACCGATCTGGGCCACATCACCGGGGCGGATGCGCCACACGTCCAGTTTTCCGTCGGCCAGGCGCTGCAAACAGACCTCTTTGCCGAACCAGGCGGTGGCGTACTCCGGCGCGCCGGAGTACTGATGGATGCGGGGGATGAAGGTGATGTTGCCGGGCGGCATTCCGGCGGCGTGCCAGACCGTCAAAGCAGGTTGAAACAGGGTGGGCACTTCGCTCCATTCATACATACGCTTGGGCCAGGAAGCGAGAGTCGGCCGGCGGTCTTCCCGAATACGCATAGGGATTGCCTCCTTTTAGAATCGGTCGTTGAATTTGTACCCGATGCCCCAGATGGTGAGGATATAGACGGGTGCGTCGGGGTTAGGTTCGATTTTCTTACGCAGTTTACGGATAAAGGCCATAATATTGCTGTCGTCCAGCAGGTACTCACCATCCCATACGGCCTGATAGATCTGTTCTTTGCTGAACACCTCGCCCCGGTTGCGGGCCAGGAAGTAGAGGATATCAAACTCTTTGGGGGTGAGGGAGATTTCCTCCCGGTCCCGCAGGACCTTGCGGGCTTTTGGCTGGATGGTAAGGGAACCGCAGACCAGATCTTCCGTAGCCGGAAGGAGGTCTGCATTCTGGCTGTCCAGCTCCACCATCAGCGAGCGGGACGCGCCTTGCAGCAGACTTTCCAGACCGTCCAGCAGCTCCCCGGCCTGTGGAAGCTGAGGGGGCGCGGCTTTGAGCTTTTCGCACAGCCACCCGGCCATGGCGGGATGGAGGTTGATAAAATCAATGCGCTGTTTCATGATAACATCCCGCCCTTCAGATCAGATCGTGGTATTTGCCGGTATAGCGCGCCTTTGCGAAGGAGACGAAGCACAGATAGAGCAGTACCACGCCCAGAAGGAAGGCAAAATAGAGGGGCGGCATGGCGGTCAGTCCCAGCAGAGCGCCCAGCGGGGTCACGGTGAGACCGGTAAAGAGGAGAATACCGGTCACCGTCACCAGAAGCACGGGCTTTGCCGGTCTGCTCTGGAGGAAGGGGAGGTTTTTGGTGCGCAGCAGGTGGAGAATCAGAACCTGTGTCCACATGGATTCCAGAAACCACCCGGTCTGAAAGAGGGAGATGAACTGCGCCTGCTGAGCGGCAGAGGAGAGGTGGGCGAAGGACGCGCCGCAGACGGCGGGGCACAGGATGAAATAGAGAAAGGCGAAGGTCAGCAGATCAAAGAGGGAGCTGATGGGGCCGAAGAAGGCCATAAAGCGTCCCAGCGTGCCGCCCGACCAGGCGCGGGGCCTGGCGTAGAGGTCCTCATCCACCGCGTCCCAGGGGAGGACCAGACACAGAACGTCATAGAGAAGGTTGAGAAGCAGAAGCTGCACCGAGGACATGGGGAAGAAGGGGAGGAGCAGACTGGCCACCACAATGGCCACAATGTTGCCGAAGTTGGAGGAGGCGGTGATGCGGATGTACTTTGACATATTGGCGAAGACCTTCCGCCCTTCCAGCACCCCTTCTTCCAGCACGTTGAGATCCTTTTTCAGGAGGATCACGTCGGCGGCTTCCTGCACGCTTTCGGCGGCTCCTTCGGCGGAGACGCCCACATCGGAGGCCAGAATGGCGGGCAGATCGTTCATGCCGTCCCCCAGAAAGCCCACGGTGTGGCCGTTTTCCCGCAGGATGGTCACCACGTCGGCCTTTTGCCGGGGGGAGAGCTGGGCCAGAACGGCGGCCTGCTCCACCCGGATGGGGAGGAGATCGGGGGGAAGGGCGTCCAATTCCCGCCCGGTGAGGACGGGCTGGGTGGGCATCCCCAATCTCCGGCAGACCGACAGAGCCACGTCCTTTTCGTCGCCGGTGAGCACCTTTACCGACACATGAAGCCCCTGAAGGGCGCTCAGGGCATGGGCGGCGCTCTGTTTGGGGGCGTCGAAGAAGGCCAGGTAGCCCAGAAGGACCAGCCCCTGTTCGGCGTCCTGTTCCAGCAGCGCCCCATCCAAAGGCTTGTAGGCCACCGCCAGCACCTTCATGCCGTCCTCGGTCATGTCCCCTACAACGGCACGGATGCTCTGGGCGGCGTCCTCCTCCATGGGGGAACGGTTCCCCCGGTACTCCACCCACTGACAGCGGGCACAGACCTCTTCCACATTGCCCTTGACCAGCAGCAGCGGTTTTCCCTCCCGGGAGACGGCCACGCTGGCCAGCTTGCGGTGATAGTCAAAGGGGAGCTCGTCCAGCTTGGGGCACTGACGGGCCAGATCTGCAAAGTGCTGTTCCTTGCCGGGCATGGAGGCGGCCTTCCGGATGGCGTCGTCCAGATGGTTTTGTACGCCGGTGTGATAGAGGCTGTTGAGGTAGGCGTATTCCAGCACCTGGGCGCTCTCGTTGCCCAGTATGTCCATGTAGTACTCCAGCAAAATACGGTCGCCGGTGAGGGTGCCGGTCTTGTCCACACAGAGAACGTCCATGCTGCCGAAGCTCTGCATGGCGTTGATGTTTTTCACGATGGTATCTTTTTTGCCCATGGCGGCGCTGCCCTTTGCAAGACAAGCGGTGATGACCATGGGGAGCAGCTCCGGGGTCAGGCCCACCACCACCGAAAGGGCGAAGAGAAAGGCGGAGCCCCAGTTGCCCTGGGTCAGCCCGCAGGCCAGAAAGACCAGAGGGGCCAGGACGGCCATAAAGCGGATGAGGACCCAGGCGATGGAGTTTGCGCCCTCATCGAAGCCGGTTTTGCGGTGCCGCGCCACGGCGTTGAGGTCGCCGTAAGCGGTGTGCCGTCCCACGGCGATCACCACGCCCTCGCCGGAGCCGCCGATGACGGAAGAACCGGCAAAGGCGATGTTGCGGTATTCAGAGAGGGGACGTTCCGGCTGGAGGGGCAGGGGAGCGGGATCTTTCTCCACCACAGCGCTCTCGCCGGTGAGGGTGGACTGGGACAGAAAGAGGTCGCTGGCGGAAGTGAGGCGCAGGTCGGCGGGTACCCGGTCGCCGGCGTGGAAGCGGACCACATCGCCCACCACCACCTCCTCGGAGGGAAGCTCCCGCCATTGCCCGTCCCGCTTGACCTGTACGGTGGTATGGATCAGATCCAGCAGCCGCTCGGTGGCCCGGCGGGAGCGCATTTCCTGGATAAAGCGCACCACGCCGCTGAGAAGGAGCATACCGGTGATGAGGATGCAGGTGGTGGCGTTGCGGCTGTAATTGGAAGCCAGCAGCACGTCGGTCACCAGGGAGACCCCGGCCAGCACCAGCAAAATAAGGCTGAACGGGTTGATAAAGGCGCGTCGGAGCCGAAAGGCCACGGTATCGGGGTGGCGGCTGTCCAGCTGATTGGGGCCGTGGGCGTCCCGGCTGCGCTGCGCTTGCGCTGGGGAGAGCCCGGTGGAGAGGCTGGGAAAGGCGCGGGCCAGCGCATCGGGACCGGCGTTTGACAGCTGCGCCATACGCTGCCGGTCGGAATGGGTGTCGCTCACGAAAATACCTCCCTGAAAAACGGGTTTTCTCTATCATACCACATTTTTGGCGGAAGGTGGAACTTGCAATTTTCTTGCTTTCCTCAGACGTAGAAGATCTGGAGGTCGTCCAGCCGGAGACAGGCCAGACGGGAGAGTGGGCTGTCGCTGCCGCAGCCGCAGTCGATATCAATGACGCCGTTGCCCTTCCAGACGGAGAGGGGGGAGGTAAAATCACCGGTGAGGAAGCAGGTGGGGGTATGTCCCACGATGGCGGTCCGGTCGGGGAAGGGAGGCGGTGCGTCGGGCTCGGGGCGGAGCCACAGCCGCTGTTCCGGGTCGGGGGAGGGAAAGCCGTGGACCAGGTGAAACTGCCGCCCGTTGACGGTCACGTCCAGACAGTGGGGGCATTGGGCCAGAAAGCGGAGGATGGCCCATTTTTCCTGTTTCGGGGTGCGGTAAACCAACTCCCGATAGGTGGCGCTGCCTCCGTTCTGGGTCCAGAGGGCCTTGCTGCCCCAGCGGTTTTGGGGGCCTAAGGTATCGAGACACATCTGCTCATGGTTGCCCTTCAAAAGGACCATGTTGGGGGCGTCCATGATACGGCGCAGCAGCGGAATCCCCTGTTTGCCCCGGTCGATGACGTCGCCGATGATGTAGAGGGTGTCCTGCGGGGAGAAGGAAATCAGGCGGAGCATCTCTTCGAAGCGGTCGGCATGACCATGGAGATCGGCCATACAGTAAATCATAGAAAACCTCCTGTAAAATGGAAGCTATTTCTTTATTATATCATAGCGCCAAAGTGGCCGGGATGCAAGTATTACCATTCCGTTCACCTTGTTCCGCCATGGAAAGAATGGTATAATGGAGCAGACAAAACGGTGCGCCGCGGTTCGGAGGTAGTTGCGTGAAGGGAAAAAAGGAAAAAAAGACAGGCAGCCCCTGGTACCGGCTGGACAACGCGGGGGTCCTGTATACGGCGCTGCAAAAGGAACAGTATTCGGCTATTTACCGCTTTTCGGCGGTGATGACCGAGGAAGTGGACCCCCAGGCCCTCCAGCGGGCGGTGGACCGTACCATGCCCCGCTTTCCCGGTTTTGGGGTGCGGGTGCGGCAGGGACTGTTCTGGTACTATCTGGAGCCCAACAAAGCGCCGGGGCCTTTTGTAAAGCCGGACATTGCAAATCCCTGTCAGCCGGTCCGGTTCCGGGAGGATAACGGCTGGCTGGTGCGGTTTTATTACTATCACCGGCGCATTTCGCTGGAGGTGTTCCACGCCCTTTCGGACGGCGCGGGGGCGCTGGTCTTTTTCCGCACCCTCCTGGCGGTGTATCTGGAAGAGATGGGCCATCCCATTCCGCCGGGACCGGGGCTTCTGGATGTAAACGAGCCGCCCCAGCGGGAGGAGCTGGAGGACGCCTATGCCCGCTGGGCGGGAAAGAAGGTGCTGCGTCAGGGCCCGGCGCCCACGGCCTTTGCCAATACGGGCACGGCGGAACCCTTTTATACCTTTAATATCACCATGGGCTTTGTTCCGCTGGACAAACTCAAGGAGAAGGCCAAGTCCTATCAGGTGTCCATTACAGAATATCTGACGGCGGTGCTGCTCAAGGTGATGGCGGACAACCAGGCCCGGCAGAATCCGGCCCGTCCCAAGCCGGTGTCGCTGGCGGTGCCCATCAATTTACGGCCGTGGTTTCCGTCCAAGACGCTGCGCAATTTTATCTTAACGGTGCGGCCCAGTATCGACCCGTCCATGGGCGAGTATACGTTTGCGGAGATTTTATCACAGGTACATCACTATATGCGTCTGCATATCAGCCGTCTGGAGATGCAGGCGCTGCTGACGGGCAACGTCAAATTCCAGACCAACCCGATTTTGCAGATGATCCCCCTGGTGCTGAAAAACCCGGTGATGGCGCTGGGCTACCGGCTGGCCGGTGTGCGGCCCTATTCGGGGACCTATACCAATCCGGGGGCCTTTCAGGTGCCGCCGGAGATGGAGGCTCACATCGAACATATGGAGGTCATTCTGGGTCAGGCCACGGTGCCCCGGGTACACTGCGCGTCCATCAGCTACGGCAACACGATGGAGATCACCTTTGCCGGGACGCTGAAGGAGACCGATACCGAGCGGGCATTTTTCCGGTTTCTGGTGCGGGACGGTCTTCCGGTAAAGGTGACCAGCAACCGGCGGTAAACGGCGGACATCAAGGAAAAGCGAGGTAAATTCATGTCATACTGTGTCAATTGCGGGGTAGAGCTGGACGCCACGGCGGAGCGGTGCCCCTTGTGTCAGACGCCGGTATACAATCCGGTGCGGCCTGTGGACCGGGAGAGTCCGCCGCCCTTTCCCACGGAGGTAGGGGAGGTGGCGCCGGTGTCCCGCGGGGCGCTGGCGCTGCTGCTGAGCGCCATGCTCCTTTCGGTGAGCGTGGTGTGCGGCGTGCTCAATTTGTTTCTGCGGACGGAGCACACCTGGTCGCTCTATGTGATCGGAGCCATGCTGATGCTGTGGCTGTGGATCGTGCTGCCCCTGCTGGCGCGGAAAATGCCTCTTTTGCTGCGCATCGTGGTGGATGTCGGCGCGGTGGCGCTGTATTTGTTCCTCATCGCGCTGGACCTGAACGGGATGGACTGGTATCTGGGGCTGGCGCTGCCGATGGTATTGCTGGGCGGGGCCTGTCTTCTGGTGCTGGGGC
>DXGA01000213.1 GCA_019114165.1 Candidatus Flavonifractor merdipullorum
GCATTATCCTTGTTTTGTCAAAATTCTATCAAAGTGGACGACGGGGAACGGCCGCGTCGCCGTCTGCTGAAAATGTCTGATTTTCTGGGAGGTTATTTGTATGAACAATCTGCTTTTGGAAGTGGAAAACGGTATCGCTCTGCTGACCATCAATCGTCCCAAGGCGCTCAACGCGCTCAACAGCGAGACCCTGTCCGAGCTGAATACCTGCCTGGCTGAATTGGAATGCAACGAAGATGTAAAGGTCGTGATCCTGACCGGTTCCGGCCCCAAGTCCTTCGTGGCCGGCGCTGACATCTCCGAGATGGTCAACGCCACCCCCGCGGAAGGCCGTAAGATGGGGCTGCTGGCCCGTGAGGCCTTTGGCCGTCTGGAGAATATGCCCCAGGTGACCATCGCTGCGGTCAACGGCTTCGCTCTGGGCGGCGGCTGTGAGATCTCCATGGCCTGCGACATCCGGGTCGCTTCTGAGAACGCCAAGTTCGGCCAGCCCGAGTGCGGTCTGGGCATTCTGCCCGGCTTCGGCGGTACCCAGCGTCTGGCCCGTTTGGTGGGCAAGGGCCGCGCCAAGGAACTCATCTTTACCTGTGATATGATTACCGCCGAAGAGGCCTACCGCATTGGCCTGGCCAACCATGTGGTTCCTCAGGAGGAGCTCATCGACTACTGCAAGGCCATGGCCGGCCGCATCATGAAGAATGGTCCCTTCGCCGTCGCTCTGGCCAAGCAGGCCATTAATACCGGCATGGATACTGATCTGGACAGCGGTCTGAAGCTGGAGGCCAACCTTTTCGGTCTGTCCTTCTCCACCGCCGACAAAAAGGAAGGCATGACCGCCTTCCTGGAGAAGCGCAAGGAAAAGCACTTTATCGGCAAGTAAGCCTTTTCTCACACGCCGAAGGGCGGCAGCTCAATTGCAACGGAGGGAATGAATTTTATGTCTAAGAAACCGATCATCACCGCGGCGGAAGCTGCCGCCTGGGTGCAGGACGGCATGACGGTCACCACCAGCGGTTTTGTGGCAAGCTGCATGCCGGAGGCCCTGACCAAAGCGCTGGAGCAGCGCTTCGTGGAAACAGGCTCTCCCAAGGACTTGACTCTGTTTTACGCAGCCGCGCAGGGAAACCGTGACGGCAGCGGCGCCGATCACTTTGCCCACGAGGGCATGACCAAGCGAGTCATCGGCGGCCACTGGAACATGGTTCCGGAACTGGGCAAGCTGGTCATGGAAAACAAGATCGAGGCCTACAACCTGCCCCAAGGCACCCTTTCCCAGCTTTACCGCGACATCGCCGGTCACCGGCTGGGCACCCTTACCCATGTTGGCCTCAACACCTTTGCCGATCCCCGGGTGGAAGGCGGCAAGCTCAACAGCCGCACCACCGAGGACATCGTGGAAGTCGTTGAGATCTGCGGCCAGGAGCGTCTGCTCTACAAGTCCCAGCATCTGGACATCGGCTTCATTCGCGGCACCTATGCCGATGAAAACGGCAACGTGACTTTGGAGCATGAGGTTGCCTCTTTGGAGGCCACCTCCATTGCGCAGGCCGTTAAAAACTGCGGTGGCAAGGTGGTCGTACAGGTAGAAAAAGTGGTGAGCGACGGCGTGCTGGATCCCAAGTTGGTCAAGATCCCCGGCATCTATGTGGACGCCATCGTCATCTGCGAGAACAAGGACGACCACGCTCAGTGCGTGGGCTGTGAGTATGACGGCTCTATGAGCGGCGAATTCCGGGTGCCTCTGAGCAGCCTGGAGTATCCCCCTCTCTCTGCCAAGAAGATCATCGGACGCCGGGCAGCGCTGGAACTCAAGCCGGACACGGTGGTCAATCTGGGTATCGGCATCCCGGAGTATATTTCCATGGTAGCCAACGAAGAGGGCGTGGGCGACTATATGACCCTTACCGTGGAGGCTGGCCCTGTGGGCGGCGTTCCTCAGGGCGGCTCCAAATTCGGCGGTTCGGTCAACGTGGAAGCCATTCTGGATCAGCCCTATCAGTTTGATTTCTATGACGGCGGCGGCGTAGACCTGGCGTTCCTGGGTCTGGCCCAGGCTGACCAGAAGGGCAACATAAACGTGTCTAAGTTTGGCCCCCGCATCGCTGGCTGCGGCGGTTTCATCAATATCACTCAGAATGCCAAGCGAGTTTTCTTCTGCGGCACCTTTACAGCCGGCGGTCTCAAAACCGTCGTGGAAGACGGCAAGCTGGTGATTACTCAGGAAGGCCGTGAGAAGAAGTTTATCGACACCGTGGAGCAGATCACCTTCTCTGGTGATTACGCTGTCAAGACGGGGCAGCCCGTCATGTATATTACGGAACGCGCTGTCTTTGAGTTGCGTGCCGACGGCGTCTATCTCACCGAGATTGCGCCGGGCATCGACCTTCAGACTCAAGTGTTGGATCTCATGGGCTTTACGCCCAAGATGGAAGGCACCCCCAAGCTGATGGATGCCCGCATCTTCTCCGATACCCTGATGGGCCTGAAATAAACGCTTCTACCACGGAGCCCGCGCTGTTGGGCACGGGCTCCGTTTTTTGCGCCTTTTTTCTGTATTTATTCCATTTTTCCAGCAAAAAAGAGAGAAGGAGGAATTCCTTGTGACCCATATTTTAGGTATTCTTGTGCTGGTCATTGCGATCATCCTCTTCGGCGTACTGGCCTTTAAGCAGATGAGCGCTTTGATCCTGGCGCCTCTGGTCACGGTCTTTGTGCTGATCTGTACCGCATTGTTGGCCGGCGACCCAGTGGCGGTGCTCGACGGGCTGAAAAATGAGTTCATGCCAGCCGCGGCCAAATACGTTTCGGACTACTTTTTGGTCTTCTTTGTGGGTGCGCTGTTCGGCGCAGTCTATCAGTTTACCGGCGCTGCCAAATCCATTGCCAAAACCCTCTCCGGCGCCTGCCACGGAAAGTTTGTGGCTCCCATTATCATGTGCATCACCGGCGTACTCACCTACGGCGGCATCAGCGGCTTTGTGGTTTTCTTTGTGGTCTATCCCATTGCCCTTCAGATGTTCCGCAACGCCAATCTGACCCGCCGGCTCATCCCCGCGGCCATCTCGGCCGGCTGCTGGACCTGGTCCATGTACGGCCCCGGTTCTCCCTCCATTCAAAACATCATTCCCACCGATATCTTGGGTACCACTGCCACTGCTGCTTTTGTCCCCTCTCTGATCGCTACGGTAGCTTCTTTCGCGATGATTTTTGCATGGCTGGAGTATCGTTCCCGTTTCTTCTCCAAGCGCGGCTATTTCTTTGATGATCCCCGCCTCAAAACTCAGCTCTCTCCTGAAGAACTGCAGGAGCAGGAAGACGAGGCCCTTCCCAACCCCATCGTTGCCTTTGTTCCCATCGTACTGATCCTAGTCCTCTATAACGCTCCCATCATCCTCAACGACGACGGAACCAGAAGCGGCCTCCCTGTGGAAACCTCCGTCTTTGTTGGTCTGGCTCTGGCCACCATCCTGATGTTCCGCTGGATCAAGGGCGGCGTGAGCGAGTGGATTAAGGTCTTCAACAAGGGCGCTGCCGATTCCGGCGTGTCCATTCTGAATACCGCCATCGTGGTGGGCTTCGGCGGCGTGGTACAGAACACCCAGGCTTTTGATGATCTGGTGGCCAGCCTGCAGAACCTCCACATGAATCCCCTGGTCTTTGTCATGATTACCGTGGCCATCTGCGCCGGCGCCTGTGGCTCCGCTTCCGGCGGTATGAGTGTGGCCTTTAACGCTCTGAAAGACACCTACCTCAAGCTGGGCGCCAGCCTGGAAGATATCCACCGCATCGGTGCTATCGCCGCTGGCACCCTGGATACCTTGCCCCATCAGGGTGCTCAGATCACCCTCCTGAGCATCTGTAAGCTGACCCACAAAGAGGCCTATTTTGATATCGCCATTACTCAGATTCTGATTCCCTTTATCACCTGCGGTCTCTTTATCGTCCTGGCCAGCCTGATGGGTGTGTAATCCGTTGTCCTTGCTCTCTGAGCTTTGACATATCCGTACCCCTTACTCTCCATCACTACAGCAGCCCGCCGCATAGAGCGGCGGGCTGCTGTACGTCCAGGCAGAAAATACGCCGCAGATCCGACGATCTGCGGCGTATCACATCTTCTCTTTTCTATTACTTCTTCAGCGACTCCGCCCAGGCGGTATACTTCTCCACCTTGGCGTCGCACTCGGCCTTGTCGGCGCCGTTGGCCAGGATGTAGACCTTGACCTTGGGCTCGGTGCCGGAGGGACGGACGATGAGGCTGGTGCCGTCGGTCATCTCGTAGCGCAGCACGTTGGAACCGGAGAGCTCCATGGTGCTCTTGGCGCCGTCGGAGACGTTGACCACGGAGCCGTCCTTGTAATCCTTCTGCTGGGCCACGGCCACGCCGGCGATCTCCACCGGGGGCTGGGCGCGGAGACCGGCCATCAGGTCGGCCATCTTCTTCAGGCCGTCCAGACCGGGCATCACCAGGTTGAGGGTCTTCTCGCCGTAGTAGCCGTACTTCTCATACAGCTTGAGAAGGGCGTCGTACAGGGTCATGCCCTGACCGGCGTACCAGGCGGCCATCTCGGTCATGGACACGGCGGCGGTGACGGCGTCCTTGTCGCGGACGTAGTCGCCCAGCATGTAGCCGTAGCTCTCCTCGTAGGAGAAGATGACCTTGCCCTCGCCGGCGTTCTCCAGCTTGTCCTTCTTCTCGGCCAGGAACTTGAAGCCGGTGAAGGTGTCGTAGCACTTCAGGCCGTTCACCTCGGCCACCTTGCGGGCCATCTCGGTGGTGACGATGGTCTTGAGGGCCACGGGGTTTTCAGGCATCTTGCCGGTGCGCAGACGGGCGCCGATCAGGTAGTCCAGCAGCAGCACGCCGGTCTGGTTGCCGGTGATGACCACATACTCGCCCTTGTCGTTCTTGACCATGATGCCCACGCGGTCGGCGTCGGGGTCGGAGCCCAGGATGAAGTCGGCCCCTTCCTTCTTGGCCAGATCCACGGCCAGATAGAAGCCCTCGGGGTTCTCGGGGTTGGGGGAGACCACGGTGGGGAAGTTGCCGTCGATGACCATCTGCTCGGGCACGCAGATGACGTGCTTCATGCCCAGGCGCCTGAGGGCCTCGGGGATGAGCTTGTAGCCGGTGCCGTGGAAGGGGGTGTAGATCATCTTGAAGGTGTCGGCCACCTTGTCCACAGCGGCCTGGTCGTTGACCTGACCCATGACGTTGGCCAGGAACTTCTCGTCGGTCTCCTCGCCCATGAGGGTGATGAGGCCGTCGGCCACGGCCTTGTCATAGTCCATGGTGTGGATGGAGTCGAACAGGTCCAGCTCCTCCATCTTCTTGGCGATGGCGGAGGCGTGGTGGGGGGGCAGCTGAGCGCCGTCGGACCAGTAGACCTTATAGCCGTTGTACTCCTTGGGGTTGTGGCTGGCGGTGACGTTGATGCCGGCGATGCAGCCGTACTCACGCACCGCGAAGGACACCTCGGGGGTAGGGCGGAGGGACTCAAACATCCGGACCTTGATGCCGTTGGCGGCCATCACGCAGGAGGCCTCCCGGGCAAACTCCTGGGAGTGGTTGCGGCAGTCATAGCACACGGCCACGCCGCGGGCCACAGCCTCGGCGCCCTCGGCCTTGATGACCTCGGCAAAGGCCTGGGTGGCATGACGAATGACGTGGACGTTCATCTGGTGCAGGCCCACGCACATGGTGCCGCGCAGACCGGCAGTGCCAAACTCCAGAGGAGCAAAGAAGCGGCTTTCGATTTCCTTCTCGTCGCCGGCGATGGACTCCAGCTCCGCCTTTTCCTCAGCGCTGAGGGCGGGGCTGTGGAGCCATTTCTCATAAGTATCACGATAGGACATGGGAATGACCTCCAGTTCGGGTAAAGTGTTACGTCAGGTTCCCTGCGTACTACTTCTATGATAGCATAAAAGTGCAGAAAATTCCAGCGCTATCAACAGGTATTTTCGCTGTTTACTTGTGGTAACGGCTGCCGCCGCTGATCTGAAAAGCCCGGTAGATCTGCTCCAGCAGCATGACCCGGGCCAGGTGATGGGGAAAGGTCATGGGGGACATGGAGAGCCGGAGGGCGGCCTGCTGCTTCACCGACGGATGCAGCCCGAAGGAGCCGCCGATGACAAAGGCCAGATTGCTCTTTCCGCCCCCCGCCCACTGGTCCATCTGGGCGGAAAGGGCCTCGCTGGAGAGGAGCTTTCCCTCCACACACATGGCGGTGAGCAGGGCGTTTTTGGGCAGCCGGGCCAGGATGGCCTTGCCCTCTTTCTCCAGCGCGGCGGAGATCTGGGCGGGGGAGGGGTCCTGAGGAAGGCGCTCCTCGGTCAGCTCCACCAGCTCAAACCGGCAGAAGGGGGAGAGGCGCTTTTGATATTCGGCGGCGGCTTCTATGTAGAACTTCTCTTTCAGCTTCCCCACCGTCAAAAGGGTAATATTCATCATCTTCCCTTCCTCCTCACACCCGATAAGAGCAGCCCATCTCCACCCGGGGCGCGACGGCCAGCACCACATCCCGCTCCAGCTCGGCGCCCTGCCGCATGAGGGCCATGGCCACCGTGTCATAGGCCCGCTGGGGGGTGTTGTTGTCTTTGGACAGGTGGGCCAGCACCACCGTTTTTGCCCCCTGGGCCGCGGCCGAACAGATCAGCCGCGCGCCGTCCTGATTGGACAGGTGCCCCTCGCTGCCCAGAATGCGCTCCTTGAGGAAATAGGGATAGCTGCCAGACCGCAGCCATTCCGGGTCGTGGTTGGTCTCGGCCACCAGCAGATGGGCCCCTTTGATGCCTTCTTCCACCTCGGGTGTGACGTGGCCCAGATCGGTGACGATGGCGGCTTTCCGCCCGCCGCAGGAGAGGGCGTAGCCGGTGCTCTGGGCGGCGTCGTGGGGGGTGGGGAAGGTCTCCACCGCCAGCGCGCCGATCTCAAAGGACGCGCCCGGCGTAAAGGAGTGGACCCGGTTTTCGTCCAGCGCGGTGAGCTTGGCGCACAGGGCCCGGGCGGTGCCGCTGCTGGCGTAGAGGGGAAAGGAGAGCTGCTTGGTGAGGGTGGCAAGACCGGAGATGTGGTCGGAGTGCTCATGGGTCACCAGGACGCCGGCCAGCTCTTTGGGGTCGATGTCCAGCGCCTTGAGGGCGTTGGTGATACGCCGGGCGGAGATGCCCGCGTCGATCAGCAAATGGGTATGTCCGTCGGATACCAGGGTACAATTGCCGCTGGAGCCGCTGGCCAGAGTGGTGAGTGTGAGCACGATTTTCCTCCTTTTTGTGGGTGGATGTGGAAAAATAAGCATGACAAAGTGGGAGAGGGCATTTTCCCTCTCCCGCTGTGCGGTCAGGTATCAGCCGGCGTTGGCTTCGGTCTGCTGGTCTTCGTCGGGGGTGACGACTACCCGAATGTCCGCCCCGATGTTGGACAGCTTGCGCACGATGTCCTCATAGCCCCGCTCGATGTGGTGGATGTTGCTGATCTCCGAGGTGCCGTGGGCCGCCAGGGCGGCAATGACCATGGCCGCGCCGGCCCGCAGATCGCAGGCCCGGAGCTTGGCCCCGGTGAGGTGCTCCACGCCCTCGATGACAGCCACCTTTCCGTCCACCTGGATCTGCGCGCCCATGCGGCGGAACTCATCCACATAACGGTAACGGTTGTCCCACACGCCCTCGGTGAGCACGCTGGTGCCCTGGGCCAGACACAGGTCGGCGGCGATCTGGGGCTGCATATCGGTGGGGAAGCCGGGGTAGGGCAGGGTCTTTACATTGGTCCGGGTGAGCTTTCCGTTGGAGCGGACCAGAACGGCGTCGTCCCGGTCCTCGATCTCCACGCCCATTTCCTCCAGCTTGGCGGTGATGCACTCCAGATGCTTGGGGATGACGTTCTTGATGAGGACCTCGCCGCCGGTGGCGGAGACGGCGGCCATATAGGTGCCCGCCTCGATCTGGTCGGGGATGATGGAGTAAGCGCCGCCCACCAGACGATCCACGCCGCGGATCTTGATGACGTCGGTACCGGCGCCCATGATGTCGGCGCCCATGGAGTTGAGGAAGTTGGCCAGGTCCACGATGTGGGGCTCCTTGGCGGCGTTTTCAATGATGGTGAGGCCGTTGGCCAGGGTGGCGGCCAGCATCACATTCATGGTGGCGCCCACCGACACCATATCCATATAGACCTGGGTGCCGGTCAGGCGTCCGTTTCTGGCCTTGGCATGGATATAGCCGCCTCTCACGTCCACGTCGGCGCCCATGGCGGCAAAGCCCTTGATGTGCTGGTCGATGGGACGGGCGCCCAGATCGCAGCCGCCGGGCGGGGGCACCTGAGCGGAGCCGAACCGGCCCAGCAGCGCGCCGATGAGGTAATAGGACGCGCGGATCTTGCGGGCCAGCTCATCGGGCACCTTGGCATTATGAATGTGGGTGCAGTCGATGTCCACCGTGGTCCGGTCCACGGTGCGCACGTCTGCGCCCAGCTCCTGCAGAATGTTGAGGATCAGCGTCACGTCGCTGATCTGGGGGATATTCTCAATCCGGCACACACCGTCCACCAGCAAAGTGGCGGGGATAATGGCCACTGCCGCGTTCTTCGCGCCGCTGATGGGAACCGTACCGTAAAGCGGCTTTCCGCCGTTAATTACATATTTCGTCAAAACCGCACCTTCTCTATTCCAGGGCAGAGAAAAGCATTCTTTTCCCTGCGTTTGCAATGGCCGGCGAACCATACGCCGGCCCAAATCTTCTCTTTTCAATGGCGCGTACATATGTGCACGCTCCAAGGCAAGGCTATTATAGCATCATATCACGGTAAAATCAAAACCATTTTCACAGGAAACCGCCTTTCACTGTAATTTTCTCACCTTCTATCAAAGACCATTCCCAAAATCGCCCTTTTTTATTCCCCTCCTTATGCACATTGTGCAAAGGCGGCTGACTGCGGCGTCTTTTTTCTCTGTCTCATCATATGGAAGGGTGTAAGCATACTCTAAGGCCCCTTCCTCTTTCCTTAAGCAGCCCGGGCAGTCAAATCTTTCCACACCAATTCTGTCATGAATTAGCAGCGGGAAAACACACATAGAAATCTCCGCCGGGGCAATCATAAGAGCGGACGTTCGGTCCACACATCAACAGTAAAAAGGAGATGTATCTTATGTCCAGCTACAACAATTCCAATCAGCCTGTTGTCCCTTCCGCCCGCGAGGCCCTCAACAAGTTCAAGATGGAAGCCGCCAGCGAGGTGGGCGTCAATCTGAAGCAGGGCTACAACGGCGACCTGACCAGCCGCGAGGCCGGCTCTGTGGGCGGCCAGATGGTCAAGAAGATGATCGAGGCTTACGAGAACTCCATGCAGTAAACGCCGCCCCTGAAAAAGGGGAAGGCAACCTGTGATCAGACCGCGGACGGTTTTATACTGTCCGCGGTCTTTTTTCTCGCTGGGGGCGGAACTTTTTCCCACGTCACCCGTCTAAAGAGAGCAGAAGCCCCGGGGTTCAAACAGTCAAAAAGGAGTTGTGGTTATGAAACTGAACCTTCCCGCCCTGATCCTGGCCGGAGCGCTGGCCTGCTCCATGGGAATTCCCGCCGCTGCCGCCGGGCAGCCTGTTTCCGCGCCCACGACAGTGGAAGATTCCGCGGTCCTTCCTGCCAGTGTGCTCTACTATGGCCGGGTGGAAAATATCGTCCGGCAGTCCGACGGCGCCATCCGCCAGCTGCATCTCTCTTCCCAGCGTTACGGCGACTATGTGATGAACATTTCCGATGAGACCCTGTGGATCGACAGCGGCGCGTGTGCCAAATCCGATCCCGCCACCCTGGAAGAAGGGGAGAGTCTCTATATTTTCCATAGTCCTGTGGCCACCATGTCCATGCCGCCCCAGTCTTCCGCCATCGCGGTGGTGCGCAACATCCCCATGGACGTGGGCTGCGCCCAATACCATAAGGTAGAAGCGGTCTCCGCTGAAAACGGAACGGTGCAGATCACAACCGACAACGGCGGTCTTCACATTCTTGCCGATGATGAGACCGGCCTTTCCTCCTATGACGGTGCGGAGGTGACGCTGGATGACATCCAGGCCGGCGATGCCGTCATGGCCTGGTATGGCGCCATTGCGGAGAGCTATCCCGCCCAGACCCACGCCTCCCATCTGATGCTGCTCCCCCGGCAGGCGTCCAAGGTGCTGACCCGTGGGGAACTGGTGGCCATGCTGCATACCCAGGCGGGCAATCCCACGGTCAACTACGCCATGCAGTATACCGACGTAGCCCAGGATCATCCCTATGCCGAAGCCATCCGCTGGGCCACCAGCGAACAGCTGGTCAGCGGCTACGACAACGGAGCCTTTGGTCCGGAGGACACCCTGAGCCGGGAGCAGCTGGTGACCATCCTGTGGCGCGCCCAGGGCAGTCCGATGCTCATGGACTATCCCGGTCTGAGCGAGTTTTCCGACGTGAGCCAGATTTCCTCCTTTGCCCAGCCCGCCCTGTGCTGGGCCCATCAGCAGGGTCTCCTCTCCTGGGTGGAGGGCGACACTTTCTCCCCCCAGTCTCCCGCCACTTCCGCCCAGGCCGACGCTATGCTTGCCGCCCTGCATTAAAAAATCTCGCCGGGGCATAGGTCTGAACTCTGAAATAATCTGAATATGAAACAGAAGGCGCATCGGATGCTTCCGGTGCGTCTTCTTTCTTTTAATTTCTTCAGAATTTTTGCTTCCAACCCGAAAATATGGATTTTCTTTACTTATCTTATACGTTTATGCCTGTTCCGAGGATTTCTTTCCATTTGCCATCACATTTTTAACAAGCACCATTTATTCGTTTTTTCGTTTTCCATCCTGGATTCTCCCCTTCTTTTTGTGATTTTGAACATAAAAATCAAAATATTTTTGAACAATACTCCAGATTGTAAATT
>DXGA01000214.1 GCA_019114165.1 Candidatus Flavonifractor merdipullorum
GAGGAGGAACCGGACCCCCGTTCCTTCCAGAAGAAGGGCTTCTGGGCGAAGTTTTTGATTCTGGTGGCTGGTTCGGCCATGAATTTCCTGACCGGCATCGTGATTCTCCTCCTGTTGTCCATTCCCTACCAGAGCTATAATCTCCCGGCGGTGGGCGGTTTCATGGAGGGCTACGGCCTGGAGGACTGCGGTCTTCAGGCGGGCGACCGCTTTTTGCAGATCGACGGCCACAGTGTGTGGACGTACAGCGACGCAAAGCTGCTTCTGGACCGCGCCGGCGACACGGTGGATCTGGTGGTGGAGCGAAACGGCGAGACCGTGGAGCTGGAGGACTGCGCCATTCCCTTTCAGGAGAAGGGGGAAGGGGAGAACTATACCCGGCTGCGGGGCATCACCCTGGGCAGCGTGGCCATAGAAGCCACCCTGCCGGTAAAGGTGGAAATGAGCCTGAAAGAGAGTCTGAGCTATGTGCGCATGGTTTGGATGAGTCTGAGCGATCTCTTCCGGGGCGCGGTGGGCTTTGGCGATCTGTCCGGCCCCATTGGTATTGTGGCCGCGGTGGGCGAGCTGGGGGAGGATACCGCCCAGCAGTACGGCGTGGGAGTGGCGCTGCAAAGCGTCTTTTCCCTCATGGCCTTTATCGCGGTCAACCTGGCGGTGATGAACCTGCTGCCCATTCCGGCGCTGGACGGCGGACGGATTTTCTTTTTGATTATCGGCTGGTGCTTCCGGCTGGTGACCCGCCGGGAGCTGAATCCCAAATATGAGGGCTGGGTAAACGGCGTGTGCTTCATGGCGCTGCTGGCGCTGATGCTGGTGGTGGCGGTGAGCGACGTACTCAAGCTGGTCCCCTGAAAAAACGATTGATGAGGTGAATGGAAGATGACAAAGCAGATTATGGTAGGCGGCGTGGCGGTGGGCGGCGGCGCCCCTGTGACCATCCAATCCATGACCAACACCCGTACCGACGACGTAACCGCCACCGTGGAGCAGATCCTCCGTCTGGAGGCGGCGGGGTGCGAGATCATCCGCTGCGCGGTGCCCGACATGGCGGCCGCCCACGCGGTGGGGGCCATCAAGGAGCAGATCCACATTCCTCTGGTGGTGGATATCCATTTTGACTATAAGCTGGCCCTGGAAGCGGCGGCGGCAGGAGCCGACGCGGTGCGCATCAATCCGGGCAACATCGGCAGCGAGGACCGGGTAAAGGCGGTGGCCGATGCGTGCCGCAAGCGGAATATTCCCATCCGCATCGGGGTCAACGGCGGTTCTCTGGAAAAAGATCTGCTGGCCAAGTACGGCGGCCCCACCCCGGAAGCGCTGGTGGAGTCGGCCTTTGGGCATATCCGCCTGCTGAACAAGTATGATTTTGACGATATCTGCGTGTCCCTCAAGACTTCCAGCGTGCCCAACACCATCGCGGCCTATCGCCATATGGCCGAGGTGAGCGATTATCCCCTCCATGTGGGCCTCACCGAGGCAGGCACCCCCCGTATGGGGATTCTGAAATCGGCGGTGGGCATCGGCGGACTGCTGTCTCTGGGCATCGGCGACACCATCCGGGTGTCTCTCTCTGCCGACCCCATCGAGGAGGTCTACGCCGCCCGGGATATCCTGAAGGTGGTGGGACTGCGCAAGGACGGGCCGGAGCTCATCTCCTGTCCCACCTGCGGCCGGACGAAAATCGACCTCATCGGCCTGGCCGGTGAAGTGGAGGAGCGGCTGAAAGAAGTGAAAAAGCCCATTACGGTGGCCGTGATGGGCTGTGTGGTCAACGGTCCCGGCGAAGCCAGAGGGGCGGACGTTGGCATTGCCGGCGGCGATGGGGAGGGACTCATCTTCCGCCACGGCGAGATCATCAAGAAAGTGCCCCAGGATCAGTTGGTGGACGAGCTGTTCCGCCTGATTGAAACGCTGTAAGAGAGGAAGTAGGAGCGTATTACATGGCAGAAGGGTCAAAGATAGGATTTTTGGAATTATTCTCCCGGCTGGAGCCTAACGGTCAGCCCGTTGGGAGCTGGTGGGTGAGCGGCGCGGTGATCGACCGCCAGGCCCGTACCATTGCGGTGGAGCTGCTGCCCGGGGAAGGACAGGACCGGGACACGCTGGACAATCTGTGCGCCTCCATCGCCCTCAGCTACGGGCTGCAGGGGGTCACCATGACGGTGGCTCAGCCGCAGCCGGCGGAACCCGTTCCGGCGGCGGAGCCTGCGGTGGCGGAAGTGCCAGCCGCGCCCGCGGTGGATGAAGACGCGGCCCAGGCCTTTGCCCGCACCGAAGCCATCCGGCAGGAGGCGCTGAAAAAGCTGAAGGTCTCCTCACCGCCGCCGTCCAAGTCCGGGGGAAAGAAGAAGCTGCTCTTTGGCCGCCGGGAGATCAAAGGGGAGACCACCCCCATGCAGGCGCTGGAGCTGGACATGGGCACCGTCATCGTGGAGGGCGACGTGTTCGCCATCGACCACCGGGAGCTGAAAAAGCGGGGCGCGTGGGTGGTGTCCTTTGACATGACCGACTATACCGGCTCTGTCCGGGTGAGTAAATTTTTTCTGGGCGAGGAAGGAAAGCCCTTGGTGGACGGCGTCAAAAAGGGGCAGCATCTCCTGGTACAGGGCCGGCTGAATGTTGACCGGTATACCAATGATGTGGTTTTGGAACCGTACGCCGTGATGGTGGGCAAGAAGGCCCTCCGGGAAGACACCGCCCCGGAGAAGCGGGTGGAGCTCCATCTCCATACCACCATGTCCTCCATGGACGCCCTCACCCAGGTGGGCCCAAAGCTGGGACCGGAGAAGAACGTGGTCAAGCGGGCGGAGAGCTGGGGCCATCGTGCCATCGCCATCACCGACCACGGCGTGGCCCAGTCCTTCCCCGACGCGTGGCACTCGGCCAAGAACATCAAGATCCTCTACGGCGTGGAAGCCTATTTCATCAACGATGTGGATGACCGGGTCGTGGTCCACGGCGAGCAGGATATGGACCTGAAAAGCGGGGAGATCGTCTGTTTTGACATCGAGACCACCGGTCTGGATAACCGCCGGGATTTGATTACCGAGATCGGCGCGGTGGTGCTGCGCAACGGCGAGATCGTGGATACCTTCAACACCTTTGCCGACCCGGGGCGCCCGCTGAGCCGGGAGATCATCGAGCTTACCGGCATCACCGACGCCATGCTCCAGGGCGCGCCCAGCCAGGCCGAAGCCATCAACGCCTTTCTGGACTTTGCGGCAGGCCGTCCGCTGGCGGCCCATAACGCTGACTTCGACATGGGCTTTATCGCCCAGGGCTGCCGCCGGATGGGGCGTCCCTTTGAAAACGCCTCGTTGGACAGCCTGATTTTGGCCCAGAATCTGCTCCCTGACCTGGGCAAGTACAAGCTGGACATTGTGGCAAACCACCTCAACCTGCCCGCCTTCAACCACCACCGGGCCAGCGATGACGCCGCCACCGTGGGCTATATGCTGGTGCCGTTTTTCAAGATGCTGGACGATCTGGGGGTCCATACCCTGCAGGAGATCAACCCGGCCATGCGGAAGCTCCGCTCCGGCGGCAAGGCAAAGCGTCAGCCCAAGCACCTTATCGTGCTGGCCAAGAACCAGCTGGGTCTGCGCAATCTGTACCAGCTCATTTCCAAATCCCATCTGGACCATTTCAAGCGCTATCCCATCATGCCCAAGAGCGTCATAGAGCAGCACCGGGAGGGCCTCATTCTGGGTTCCGCCTGTGAGGCGGGCGAGCTCTTTCAGGCGGTCATCAAGCGCAAGGAGTTTTCCGAGCTCAAGCGCATCGCCTCCTGGTATGATTTTCTGGAGATCCAGCCCCTGTGCAACAACGGCTTCATGCTCCGCAAGGGCATGGTGAAGAGCGAGGAGGAGTTGCGGGACTTTAACCGCACCATCGTCTCTCTGGGCAAGGCGCTGGATAAACCGGTGTGCGCCACCGGCGACGTCCACTTTCTGGACCCGGAAGAGGAGATCTACCGCCACATCCTGCTGGCCACCAAGGGCTTTGAAGACGCCGATTCCTCTCTGCCCATCTACTTCAAGACCACCGACGAGATGTTGAAGGAGTTTGCCTATCTGGGCAAGGAGGACGCCTACAACGTGGTGGTGCGCAACACCAACTTGGTGGCCGACTGGTGCGAGGATGTGGTACCGCTGCCCAAGGGTCTCTTTGCCCCCAAGCTGGAGGACTCGGAAGGGGAGTTAAAGCGGCTGGTATGGGGGAAAGCCAGAGAGCTTTACGGTGAACAGCCCCCTCAGCTGGTGGTGGACCGCATCAACGTGGAGTTGGACGCCATTCTGGGCCGTCACTACGACGTGATCTATATGTCGGCCCAGAAGCTGGTGCAGGACTCTCTGGACCACGGCTATCTGGTGGGCTCCCGGGGCAGCGTGGGCTCGTCGCTGGTGGCCTTCATGTCGGGCATCACCGAGGTAAACTCTCTGCCCGCGCACTACCGCTGTCCCAAGTGCCGCCATTCCGATTTTGAATTCGGACCGGCCAACGGCTACGGCTGCGGCGCGGATATGCCGGACGCGGTGTGCCCCCAGTGCGGCACGCCCTATGTAAAGGACGGTTTTAATATCCCCTTTGAAACCTTCCTGGGCTTTGGCGGCGACAAGGTGCCCGATATC
>DXGA01000215.1 GCA_019114165.1 Candidatus Flavonifractor merdipullorum
AAGGTTTCGTACCCGTCGGGGAGGGAGAGGATAAAGTCGTGGATGTTGGCCTCCTTGGCGGCGGCGACAATTTCCTCCTGAGAAGCGCCGGGTTTGCCGTAGGCGATGTTCTCCCGGATGGTGCCCGAGAAGAGGTACACATCCTGCTGGACGATGCCGATCTGGCTGCGGAGGCTTTTCAGGGTAACGGTGCGCACGTCGCGGCCGTCGATGGTGACCGAGCCGTCCAGCACGTCATAGAAGCGGGGGAGGAGGGAGCAGAGGGTGGTCTTGCCGCCGCCGGAGGGGCCCACCAGCGCCACAGACCGCCCGGCGGGGATGTGGAAGGAGAGGTGGGAGAGGACGGGTTCGTCGTCCTCATAGCGGAAGGTGACGTCGTTGTAGGCCACCTCACCTTTCACCGCGGGAAGGGGAGAGGCGTCGGGGGCGTCCTGGATGTCGGGAACGGTGTCCAGCACGGCCTGATAGCGCCGGAAGCCGGAGAAGCCCTTTTGGAGGGTCTCGGTCAGCTCCACCAGCACCTGGATGGGGCTGATGAAGATGCCGATGTAAAGGGCGTACATGGCAAGGTCGGCCACATCCATCTGTCCGTTGGCAATGAGGATACCGCCGCCCACCAGCGTCACCAGATACATGAGCCCCTGAAAGAAGGTGTTGGAGGAGGCAAAGGTGCCCATGCAGCGGTAATTTTCATTCTTGGAGCAGAGGAAAGCCTCGTTGCTGCCCTGGAATTTCTGCCGCTCGATGTCCTCGTTGGCGAAGGACTGCACCACCCGGATACCGGCCAGGGTATCCTGCAAACTGGCGTTGACGTCGCCGATCTTCTTGCGGTTTTCCAGAAAGGTGGCCTGCATCCGCCCGTTCTGGAAGAAGGAGCAGAAGAACATGATGATTACCACCACCGCCAGCATAAGGGCCAGCTTCCAGTTGATGAGGAAGAGGAAAATAAAGGAGCCGACAATTTTGACCAGGGAGATAAAGAGGTTTTCCGGACCATGGTGGGCCATTTCGGAGATATCGAAGAGGTCGGAGACCAGCTTGCTCATCATCTGGCCGGAGTTGTTGGCGTCGTAGTAGGAGAAGGAGAGGGTCTCGTAGTGGTCAAAGAGACGCTGTCTCATGTCCCGCTCCATGTTGGCGCCCATCATGTGGCCCTGATAGCTGACGTAGTATTTGCACAGGGCCTGAATGACGTAGGCGGCCAGCAGGGCAAGGCCGATGGGGACCAGACCGGACAGGATGGTCTCCGGGGCGCCGGTAAAGAGACCGTTGGTGGCCCAGCGGAGGATCTGGGGATAGGCCAGATCCACCAGACTGATGAGGGCGGCGCACAGGAGGTCCAGGAAGAAGACCGCCTTGTATGGCCGGTAATAGGCGACGAAGTGTTTGAATGTGTCCATAAGGTTCCTCTCTTTTCGTTGTATCATTTTTGGCGTACAGCCCTCATTATACACATCCGGGCGGGGAAAGGAAAGTCCTCTTTGGGAAAAAGAGTGGACAAAACGGGGTATTGACGGTACAATAGGGAGGCAGACGAAGGTCTGAAAAATAAAATGGGAAAAGGAGGTGCCTTCCATGACGAAGGTCCTCTATCTGCTCAACTACGCCGGCAAGGCGGGGACCGAGCGGTATGTGGAGACACTGGTGCGCTATCTGGGCGGCAGCCGGGTAGAGCCCTACTTTGCCTACAACGAAGGCGGCCTGCTGGTGGAGCGTCTGGAGGCGATGGGGGTGCCCTGCCGCCGGGTGGAAATGCGCAGCCGGTTTGACCGGAAGGCAGCCAGAGCGCTGGCGGCGCTGTGCGATGAGTGGGACATCGACCTCATCCACTGCCACTATCTGCGGGAGCACTATACGGCGCTGCTGGCCAAGCGGTACCGTCCGGGCCTGAAGGTGGTGTATACCAACCACTTTGTGCAGGCCAACGACCTGGTGACCCGCATTTCCAACCGCTGGATGGACAAGCGGCAGGATCAGATGATCGCGGTGTGCAACAAGGGCAAGGAACAGCTCATTGCCAACGGCTGGACCGGCGAGCGCATCCAGGTGGTGTTCAACGCGGTGGACCCGGAAGCGTGGGCGGGGGACCGTTCGGAATCCACCCTGCGTCAGGAGCTGGGAATTCCGGAAGACCGGTTCGTGATGCTCTGCGCCTCCCGTTTTGCCGACGACAAGGGACATAAGTATCTCATCGACTCGGTGAAGCTCCTCAAGGAGCGGACCCAGAAACCCTTTACCCTGGTGCTGGCGGGCGACGGACCGCTGCTGGAGCCGTCCAAGGCCCAGGTGAAGGAACTGGGTCTGGAGGACGTGGTGACCTTCATCGGGTTCCGCAAGGACATCAAGAACCTTTATAAAGGTTCCGACCTGTACGTCAACTCCTCCCAGCATGAAGCCCTGTCCTTCCTTATTATCGAGGCCATGGCGGCGGGGCTGCCGGTCATTGCCACCGACATGGGGGGCAACTCGGACATCGTCAACGACCAGGCGGGCTGCGGCTTGCTGGTGACCTATGACGATCCGGACTCCATGGCCACCGCCATGCAGAAGCTATTGGAGGACGAAGCGCTGCTGGCCAAGTGCCGGGAGGGTGCGGCCCGTACCATTCAGGAAAAGTTTGAAATCCATAAATGGGCCGACGCCACCTGGTCGGTCTACGAAAAAGCTCTGGCGGGCAAGTGAGCCGGAGTGTTCCACGGAAGGAGAAACCAATGTCGATCACAGAAAACAGTATCTTGCTCCGCTGGCTGGCGGGGGTATGGGCGGTGCTGACCGGCGCCTGGCGGGAGAGCGGCCTGGGCCGGTTTTTCCGCGGGTGTGAGAGCGCCGTCCGCCGCTGGGCAGAAGGGAGCGGCATCTGGCAGTTTGTGTGGCGGGACGGAACCCTGCCCCGTGTCTGGCCGGAAAGCATATCCTGCCGGTTGTTCACCGGCATTCTGAACATTCCCTGCGCCATCGCCAAATGGATCTACCGGGTCGGAAAGGGGCTGTGGGACGGAAGCCTGGCCTTCCGGTTCGTCTCCGCGCTGGGCGGAGCCAGCTTTGTGTTTTTGGGCTTGCTGATGCTGGTGATGCTCATCGTGCCCCACAGCTATTGGAACAACGCCTACGGCCTGCTGGGCGCGGTAGGTGTGACGGCTCTCTTTGTGCTGGGCAGCGCGGCCCGGCCCCGTCACCGGCTGGAGGCCGACCGGCTGGGTCCCTATATGCTCTTCTACCTGATTTTACTCTTCTATGCGCTGGTCGGCTCCCTGTCCACCAGCCTCTCCATGCGTTACTTCCTCTTCCATGTAACCAGCTTCCTGCTGGTGCTGCTGGTGGTAAGCTCGGTGCAGAAGTACGAGCAGCTCCGCCTGGTGGTGGCGCTGGCGGTGGCCGGTCTGGTGATTGCCAGTCTGTACGGCTGCTATCAGAGCTATGTGGGCGTGGAGATCGTGGCCTCTCAGCAGGATATGAGCGTCAACGAGGGTATGCCGGGCCGCATCTATTCCTTCTTTGATAACCCCAACAACTTTGCCGAGATCCTGGCCATGCTCATCCCGCTGGACATTGCCCTCTTCCTGGGCGCGAAAACGTGGCGCGGCCGGTTCTGGTCGCTGGCGGCGCTGGTGCCCTGCCTGATCTCCATCGGCGCGACCTACGGCCGGGCCAGCTGGATCGGTCTTGCATTCGCGGTGCTGGTGATGGTGGCGCTGGAGAACTGGCGGCTTATCCCGGTGGCGCTGGTGCTGGGTGTGTGCGCCATTCCCTTCCTGCCGGAGACCATTTATAACCGGATTCTCACCATCGGCAATATGCAGGACAGCTCCACCCGCTATCGCTTCTCCATCTACGAGGCCACCAGCAATCTCATGAAGGATTACTGGTATCGCGGCGTGGGCCTGGACCCCCAGGTGATGCAGCGGGTCTTCCAGACCTATCCCACCATGTTTGACGGCAGCTACCCCATCCATACCCATAATAACTACCTCCAGATGTGGGGTGAGACGGGTATTCTGGGCCTGATTGCCTATGTGGGCGTACTGCTCTACGGTCTGAAAACCGGCGTCAAGCAGTTTTACAAGACCATGGACAAGCGGGTGCGCCATATGCTGGCCGCGTCCATCGGCGCGCTGTGCGGCATCATGGTCATCAGCGTGGCAGAGTACACCTGGTTCTATCCTCGGAATATGTTTATTTACTGGTTCCTCTTCGGTGTGATTTTCACCTGCATCAAGCTGGGACGCAGCGAGCAGCAGTCCAAATAAAAAAAGAAGAAGCTCCTACTCCATAAAAGAAATCTTTTGTGGAGTAGGAGCCTTTTTATTTTCTTTATTTTTCTTCCAGCAGCTTGCTCAGTTCCGCCATAAAGGTACCGATGTCCTTGAACTGGCGGTAGACCGAGGCGAAGCGGACGTAGGCCACCTCGTCCACCTGTTTGAGCCGCTCCATGACCAGCTCGCCGATGCGGGTGGAGGTGACCTCCCGGTCCATCTGATTCTGGAGAGTCTGTTCGATCTCGTTGGCAATGGACTCCAGGGTCTGGAAGGGGACAGGGCGTTTTTCACAGGCCCGGATCATACCGTTGAGCAATTTTGATTTGTCGAAGGACTGGCGGCTGCCGTCCCGCTTGATGACGACCAGGGGCAGGCATTCCACGGTCTCATAGGTGGTAAAGCGTTTATGGCACACCAGACATTCCCGGCGGCGGCGGATGCTGTTGCCTTCGTCGGAGGGGCGGGAGTCCACCACCTTACTTTCGGGGTTGGCGCAATAGGGACATCTCATGGCGTTCATCTCCTTATATGGCGGATGGCCGATGGTAATTATGTGAACATATTATAACACAGGCGATGAGATTTGTGTATCTTCTTTTAGGAGGTATGAAGGGGAAGCGGTGTGGACATACTAAGTCCGGTAAGGGAGGTGAGACAGATGCAGGGCAACAACCAGGATCTTTACAAGAGCAGCGCCAAGAACTGCGGCCACGAGAACAAGAAGCAGCAGGAGGGCGCCCAGAGCAAGAAGCAGGGCGGCGCGGCCCAGAACAAGGCCAACCCTGAGCGCAGCTACTAATCTGGCTGCACTTTGACCGGACGGACCTGTCCGGCACAGCTTGACCCGGACAACCGGGGGGCCGTGCCGGGCGGGTCTGTTTTTTTGAAAAAAGTGCTTGACAAGGGGAGGATGGGATGCTATACTATCAGAGCACAATAAAGCAGAACGGTACCCCCGTCCTCACCTCCAGCGAATGAGTAAAGAGGTCAACATGGTTTTCGGCGTGTGTTTTTCCTGCGTGGAAGGGATGCGCTGATGGTTTGTTGCGCGGGTACCGGAAGGTAGCCGCTTTTTTCATGTGTGTCAAAGAGAATGGGAGGTGCTGTCGTATCAGCAACAAGGGTCATCAAATCAACGAGGAGATCCGTGACAGGGAAGTCCGTCTGGTCTCCGCCACCGGCGAGCAGCTGGGCATCATGTCCGCCCGGGAAGCGCTGGAGAAGGCCATGGAGGCCGATCTGGATCTGGTAAAGATCTCGCCCACCGCCAATCCCCCCGTGTGTAAGCTCATGGACTATGGCAAGTACAAGTTCGAGCAGACCAAGCGGGAGAAGGAAGCGAAGAAGAACCAGCGGGTCGTGGAGATCAAAGAGGTCCGCATGTCCCCCAGCATCGACGTGAACGACTTCAACGTCAAGCTCCGCAACGCCCAGAAGTTCCTGAGCGAGGGCAACCGGGTCAAGGTCACGGTCCGTTTCCGCGGCCGCGAGATGGCGCATACCGAGATCGGTAAGAACCTTCTGGTTCGGTTTGCCGAAGAGTGCGCTGAGGTAGCCACGTTGGATAAGGAGCCCAAGCTGGACGGACGGCACATGTCCATCTTCCTCTCCCCGAAGATCGCCAAGGAAACCAAGAAGTGAGGCACATTACACAGTAAAGGAGAACACCACCATGCCTAAGCTGAAAACTCACAGCGGCGCGAAGAAGAGATTCAACCTGACCAAGACCGGCAAGGTTAAGCGCGCCCATGCGTTCAAGTCCCACCTGCTCAACGGCCACGGCAAGGACACCAAGCGCAAGCGGGGCCTGCGTGCCGGCGCCTATGCCGACAAGACCAACGAGTTCGCCATCAAGCGCATGATCCCCTACAAATAAGAATTTTACTCACAGATATAGGAGGCTAATCAACAATGGCTAGAGTCAAAGGCGCGATGATGACGCGCAAGAGAAGAAATAAGATGCTCAAGCTGGCCAAGGGCTACTGGGGCGCCAAGAGCAAGCACTTCAAGATGGCCAAGGAGCAGGTCATGAAGTCCCTGGTCTACGCTTACGCCGGCCGCCGCATGAAGAAGCGCGACTTCCGTCAGCTGTGGATCGCCCGCATCTCCGCCGGCTGCAAGATGAACGGCATGAACTACTCCACCTTCATGAACGGCCTGAAGAAGGCTGGCGTGGAGATCAACCGCAAGATGCTGGCTGAGCTGGCTGTCAACGACAAGGCCGCTTTCACCGCTCTGACCGAGCTGGCCAAGAGCAAGCTGGCCTGAGTTTTTCCAGCGACATAACAAAAATCCTCCGTTTCCTCAAAAGGGAAGCGGAGGATTTTTTGCATTATTTACGGTACTGTTTTGGGACGGAAAAGGACCTCCGGCAAGCGCCGGAGGTCCTTTAGGATGGGTGCGCAATGGTGGATGCTCCACCCGGCGACGCCCGGGGGACCGGCTCTTGTCCCCCGGGTTTTGGCACGGGCGGAAAACAAAACGCCGTGCAGGGAAGACCCTACACGGCGCCGGGAGCTATGCTCCACTCTGCACCAGCGCACGACAATAAAACGGGGTGTCCCTCTTGTAAAAGAGGGTAAAATCCCGTATAATGAACGTGCGGCGCGGCGTAAAGCCGCAGTGTAGGTGGTGTGTTCACCTGCGCAGGCGCGTCGGGGGGTAGGAGCCCCGGCGTGCTGCCGCATTTTGTTTTCCAAAAATATGATACCACACGATTTTTCAGAATGCAACCGGGAGATCCAATATGTCACTGGTTTTGCAAAGAATCGCCGTTTTCTGAAAAATCCTCCTGCTGGATCTCCCGCAGCAGCTTCTGGTCCGCCTTGGAGGAGAGGTCCAGCTTTGCATAGAGGTCGGGGCGGCGGGCCCGGGTGCGGCGGATGGCCTGTTTGCGCCGCCACTTGGCGATGTTGGCGTGGTGTCCCGAGAGGAGGATGGGGGGGACCTTCCGTCCGTGCCACTCTTCGGGGCGGGAGTACTGGGGATATTCCAAAAGGCTGTTCCAGTGGCTCTCTTCCTCAAAGCACTCCGGGTCGGAGAGGACGCCGGGCACCAGCCGGGCCACGGCGTCGGCCACCACCATGGCGGGCAGCTCGCCGCCGGTGAGGACGAAGTCGCCGATGGAGATCTCCTCGTCCACGCACTCCTCAATGAAGCGCTCGTCGATGCCCTCATAGTGGCCGCAGACCAGGATCAGGTGGTCATAGTCGTTCAGCAGCCGCTTGGCGTGGACCTCGGTAAAGGTCACGCCGGCGGGGGAGAGGTAGATGGTGTGTCCGGGTCCGTAGGTGTCGGTGATGTGCTTCCAGCACTGGTAGAGGGGATCGGCCTGCATGACGGCGCCCCGTCCGCCGCCATAGGGGTAGTTGTCCACCTGCTTTTGCTTATTCAAGGTATAATCCCGGATCTGATGGGCGCGGATACGGATGATGTCCCGCTCCTGGGCCCGGCCCAGGATGGACTCGTTCATCATGTCGCCCACCGTCTCGTCAAAAAGGGTCATAATGTCGATCTGGTACATGTCAAATCTCCTGACCCATGCCGTCGATGAGATGGACTCTCACCCAGCCCTCATCCACGTTGGTGCCGCGCAGGAAGGCGTCCACCGCGGGGATGAGGTATTCTTTTGTCTCGCTGCGCACCACATAGACCTCGTGGGCGGGCGGGGTGAGCACCTCGGCGATGGTGCCGATGGTGTCGCCGGTGTCGTCGTCAATGACGGTGAGGCCCACGAGATCGGCCAGGAAGTGCCGGCCTTCGGGGAGCTTGGCGTCGGCCCGGTTGATGTGGAGCACCTTGTTTTTCAGGCGCATAGCGGCGTTGACGTCGTCCACGCCCTCCAGCCGGGCCAGGACGTTGCCCTTGTGGACCCGGGAAGAGAGGACCTTGATGGGGGCGCCGTCCAGATAGAGGGTAGGGAAGGAGCACAGGAACTCGGGGCTGTCGCACCAGGGCACGATTTTGACTTCACCGCGGATACCGTGGGTGTTGACGATCTGTCCCGCCTCCAGGAATTGGTTTTTCATAGGAAAACCTCCTAACAGATATAAAAACAGGTTATGGAAAAAGCGAAACCAATGCAAGGAGTACTTGCAAGGGAAAGCCCTCGGCAGAGTTTCGCCACCCGCAGGCGGCGAAATAGGATACTGCCTTTGACGAATGCCATCCTCGCGGCATAGCCGCTCGGCCTACGCTAAAAATGTGCCACCGGCACATTTTCTTTACGCTGCGGCGGCGGAAAAAACACTGCTCAGCCCGCAAGTGTGCGAGCGCAGCGAGTGCGCGCGGTGGGCTGTATCCCCTCCCCAAAATGCTTGCATTTTGGGGAATAAAACAAAAGGCGCGTTGCAGAGTCAAAGCATCTGCAACGCGTCCTTCAGTCTACGATCTCGACCGAGACCCGTTTTCCCTGGCGCTGGGCCACGGAGCGCATCAGCGCGCGGATCTCCTTGGCAATGCGGCCCTGACGGCCGATCACCTTGCCCATGTCCTCCGGGGCGACCCGGAGCTCCAGGACGGTCTCCTCGTCGCCCGCGTGCTCGGTGACAGACACCGACTCAGGGTGTTCCACCAGGTTTTGGGCAATATAAGTGAGCAGTTCCTTCATGTGGCCAGGGCCTCCCATCAAATGGCGCCGGCCTTCTTCAGCAGGGCCTTCACGGTCTCGGTGGGCTGAGCGCCGGTCTTAATCCAGGCCTGGGCGCGGTCGGCGTCCACCTTCAGCTCGGCGGGATTGGTCAGGGGGTTGTAAGTGCCGATCTCCTCGATGAAACGGCCATCACGGGGATAACGGGAGTCAGCAACAACAATGCGGTAGAAAGGAGCCTTCTTGGCGCCCATACGACGCAGTCTGATCTTCACCATGGGTAATTCACCTCCAAAAATAATCACTCTATATGGTCAGCGCAAAAGCGCGTGTACCAACCAAAATCATCAGAAGGGGAGTTTCAAGCCCTTCAGTTTGCCGAACAAGCCGGCCTTTCGCTTCATGTTTCCCCCTGCGAACTGGCGGGTCATCTGCTGCATCATGTCAAACTGTTTGAGCAGACGGTTGATGTCCACCACCTGGGTACCGGAACCGGCGGCGATGCGCTTTTTCCGGCTGTTGTTCAGGATAGAGGGGTTTTCCCGCTCCTCGGGGGTCATGGAGAGGATGATGGCCTCGGTGCGGGCCAGCGCCTTCTCATCCACCGCCGCGCCCTCCAGCGCCTTGGCGTTGACGCCGGGCAACATACTGGCAATGTCGGCAATGGAACCCATTCCCTTGAACTGGACCAGCTGGTCGTAGAAATCAGAGAGGGTAAACTTGTTTTTGCGGAGCTTCTGCTCCAGTTCGGCGGCCTTTTTGGCGTCGAAATTCTGCTGGGCCTTCTCGATGAGGGAGAGCATATCGCCCATGCCCAGAATACGGGAGGCCATGCGGTCGGGGTGGAAGACTTCCACCTGATCCAGCTTTTCACCTACGCCCACAAACTTGATGGGCTTGCCGGTGACGGCCTTGATGGAGAGGGCCGCGCCGCCGCGGGCGTCGCCGTCCAGCTTGGTGAGCATGACGCCGGTGATGTCCAGCGCCTCGTCAAAGGTCTTGGCGGCGTTGACGGCGTCCTGGCCGATCATGGCGTCCACCACCAGCAGGATCTCGGTGGGGTTCACCGCCTCCTTCATGACACGCAGCTGCTCCATCAGCTCCTCGTCCACATGGAGCCGGCCGGCGGTGTCGATGAAGACCAAATCGTTGCCGTGCTTTTTGGCGTGCTCGATGCCGGCCTTGGCGATGTCGATGGGGTCGATCTGGCCCATCTGGAAGACGGGCACGTCCACCTGGCTGCCCACCACTTCCAACTGAGTGATGGCGGCGGGGCGGAAGGTGTCGCAGGCCACCAGCAAGGGGCGCTTGCCCTGCTTCTTGAGGAAACCGGCCAGCTTTGCGCCGTTGGTGGTCTTACCTGCGCCGTTGAGACCCACCAGCATCACCACGGTGGGGGGAGCGGGGGAGAGGTTGAGCTTTGCGCTCTCGCTGCCCATGAGGCTGACAAGCTCCTCATTGACGATCTTGACGATCATCTGGGCGGGGGTCAGGCTTTCCAGCACATCGGAGCCCACCGCCCGCTCGGTCACGTCGGCAATGAACTTTTTGACGATCTTAAAGTTAACGTCGGCTTCCAGCAGGGCCATACGGATGTCGCGCATGGCCTCCTTCACGTCGGCCTCGGTGAGACGGCCCTTGCCCCGCAGACGTTTGAACGTTGCGGTGAGTTTTTCGGTCAGTCCTTCAAAAGCCATGGTTCACTCCTGCCTCAGCTGGTCTAAGATGTCCTGGATGTGGTTGCAGCGGGATTCGAGCTGGTTGTCGTCGTAGCCGTTCTCCTCGTTGATGCGGCGGATGTCGTCCACCGCCTTGCGGATCTCGTCGAACTGGCTCTGCATCTGGTGGAACCGGTGGATGATACCGGTTTTTTCCTCCAGCTCAGAGAGGATGCCCTCCGCCCGGACAATGACGTCCCGGACGCCCTGACGGGTGATGCCGTAATTTTCGGCGATCTCGGCCAGAGAGAGGTCCTCATTGTAATAGAGGTCGTAAAACTCCTTTTGACGGTCTGTGAGCATGTCGCCGTAGAAATCATAGAGCAGCGCCATGCGGTATGCCTGATTCTTCAACGGCCACACCTCCCGGAAGCGTTTGTAAAGCCGGAACGCTTTGTAAAGCTCCGGAGCTTTACGGCGGTTGTTATCATACAATATTTCTTTGGGTTTGTCAAGGGGAAAGGATGGAAGAATGGAAGGAAATTTTTTTGCAAGGGGCTGTCAAAGTGGGAAGACTGTGATATGATAAGAATCTGAACCCTGAGCGAAGGCAGAAAGGAATGGTGGCCATGGCCCAAGCGGCCCGCATCGAGTTATATTCCGGCGTTTATCTGACGGCGGTGCATACAAAGAAATTCAAATCCAGTGTGTTGGGGGCGACGTTTTTGTGTCCTCTGGACGGAGAGGGGGCGTCCCGCAACGCGCTGATCCCCAGCGTGCTCCGGCGGGGCACCGAGACACACCGGGACATGGAGGCGCTGGAGGCGGCGCTGGACGAGCTGTACGGCGGCACCATCGAGCCGGTGGTACGCACCAGAGGCGAGGTGCAGTGCGTGGGCTTCCTGGGGAGCTTCCTGGACGACGCCTATACGCTGGACGGCTCCACGGTGGTGGAACCGGCGGCGGCGCTGCTGGGCGAGCTGCTGCTCTCTCCTTATAAAGAGGAAGGGCGTTTTTGTCCGGACTATGTAAAAGGGGAGCGGGAGAATCTGGTGGAGCGCATCCGGGCGCAGATCAACGATAAGCGGATCTACGCCATGACCCGGCTGCGGCAGGAGATGTGCGCCGGGGAACCCTTTGGGGTGGACCGTCTGGGCGACGAGGCCCACGCGGCGGCGCTGACGGCGGAAGGGCTGTGGGAAGGCTACCAGGAACTGCTGCGCACCGCCCCCATGGAGCTTTACTACTGCGGTTCGGCCCAGCCCGAGCGGGTGGCGGCGGCGCTGAAGGAAGCCCTTTCCGGTTTGCCCACCGATGGACAGCGGCGGGAGATGCCTCAGGCCGTGCGTAAAAGCGCCCCGGAGACGCCCCGCTATGTGGAGGAGGCCATGGACGTGACCCAGGGAAAGCTGACCATGGGCTTCCGGACGGGGTGCGACCTGCTGGAGGAAGGGTATCCGGCGCTGATGGTGGCCAACGCCCTCTTTGGCGGCACCACCACCTCCCGTCTCTTCCTCAACGTGCGGGAAAAGCTGTCCCTCTGCTACTATGCCAGCTCCCAGCTCATGAAGTATAAGGATCTGATGCTGGTCTCCTCCGGCGTGGAGTTTGACCGCTTTGCGGCGGCCCGGGACGAGATCCTGTCCCAGCTGGACCAGTGCCGCCGGGGCGATTTTACCGACCAGGAGCTGGAGAGCGCCCGGCGCTCGGTGGTGAGCGGCCTGCGGAGCATTCCGGACAGCCAGGCCCGGCTGGAGGATTACTGGCTGGGACAGGCGGTGTCCGGTTGTGGGGAGGACCCGGCGCATCTGGCCCGGCGGGTGGAAGGAGTCACCCGGGAAGCTGTGGTGACGGCGCTGGGCGGCGTTGCGCTGGATACGATTTATTTTCTGAAAGGCAAGGAGGGATAAGATGGAAGAGCGGAACTATTCCCATCTGGGGGAAACGCTGTGGTGCGGACGGCTGGAAAACGGCCTTCCGGTCTATGTGATCCCCAAGCCGGGCTTTCAGAAGAAATTTGCCTTTTTCGCCACCAACTACGGCGGCATGGATATGAACTTCCGTCTGGACGGGATGGCCCACAAGACCCCGGCGGGCGTGGCCCACTTCCTGGAACACAAGATGTTTGATACCAAGGACGGCAACGCCCTCCAGACCCTGGCTTCCAACGGGGCCAGTCCCAACGCCTTTACCAGCTGGGACCTGACGGGCTACTACTTTGAGAGTACCGATGGCTTTTATGAAAACCTGAAAGTGCTGCTCTCCTTTGTCTCCCAGCCCTGGTTCACCCAGGAAAGCGTGGACAAGGAGCAGGGCATCATCGGCCAGGAGATCCAGATGATCGAGGACGACCCGGAGTGGATGGTGCTGCAAAATCTGCTGTCCTCTCTCTATGTGAATCATCCCATTCAGGTGTCCATTGCGGGCAGCCGCGCCTCCATTGCGGAGATCACGGCGGATACTCTCTATGAGTGTCACCGCGCCTTCTATCACCCGGGAAATATGGTGCTGTGCGTCTGCGGCGACGTAGAACCGGAAAAAGTGCTGTCCATTGCCCGGGAAGTGTTGCCTGCCCAGCGCGGACCCAAGGTGGAGCGGGACCACGGCCCGGCGGAGCCGGAACAGGCGGCCGGATCGGAGAGGGAGCAGGCCATGGCGGTATCGGTGCCCATCTGTCAGATCGGCTTCAAGGCTGACCCGGCCCCGGCAGGGGAGGCCCATCTCAAGCAGGAGATCGTGGGCGAACTGCTTTCCGAGGCGCTTTGCGGCGCGTCCAGCCCCCTGTATGCCAGACTCTACCGGGAAGGACGCATCAACAAGAGCTTTTCCATCAGCTATCTCGCCTACACCGGCTGCGCCCTTTTGTGCGCCGGCGGCGAGTGCAAGGACAGCCGCGCCCTGCGGGACGCCCTTCTGGCGGAGGGGCAGCGCATCGCCCGGGAGGGGATAGACGAGGCATTTTTCCAGCGGCTGAAGAAGGCCTCTTACGGCAGCTGGGTGAGAGCCCTCAATTCCTTTGAGACCATGTGTATCTCCCAGGCCCAGGGGCACTTCGCCGGGGTGGATTATCTGACCTTCCCAGAAGTGTTCCAGTCGGTGACGGTGGACGACCTGCAAAACGCGGCAAAAGCGTGGATCAGACCCGAGCGCACCGCCCTCTCGGTGATCCGCCCCAAAGAGGAGGGACAGGCATGACCCATACGGTACTCTTTCCCGGCCTGGGGCTCCAATTGGAACTGAACCCCATCGCGTTTACCCTGTTCGGCTGGCCCATCCACTGGTACGGCGTCATCATCGCGGCGGGCTTTTTGCTGGCCGTCCTCTATTGCAGCCATATCAGCCCCCGCTTTGGCGTCAAACAGGATGACTTGCTGGATGTGCTCATCGCAGGGGTCCCGCTGGGCATCGTGGGCGCCCGGCTCTACTATATCATCTTCTATCTGGACCTGTTCCGTAAAGCGGACGGCAGTCTGGATTTTGGGGCCATGGTGCGCATCTGGGACGGCGGCCTTGCCATCTACGGCGGCGTGATCATGGCGGTGCTGGTGGGCGTCGTGGTCTGCCGGATCAAGAAGATTTCCTTTTTCGCCATGGCGGACGTGTGTGTCTTCGGTCTGCTCATCGGGCAGGCGGTGGGCCGCTGGGGCAACTTTGTCAACGTGGAGGCCTACGGCGGGGAGACCACCCTGCCCTGGCGGATGGGTATCGTGGAGTATGCCGCCAACGGAACGGCCAGGTATTTGGAGGTACACCCCACCTTTTTATATGAATCCCTGTGGAACATCGTGGGATTGATCGTCCTGATCGTCATCGCCAAACGCTGGCGGAAATTTGACGGACAGATGTTTTTCAGCTATCTGGTGTGGTACGGCGTGGGCCGCGGCTTCATTGAAGGGCTGCGGACCGACAGCCTGTATTTCTTCGGGACCGGCATCCGGGTCTCCCAGATGTTAGGCTTTGCCTCTGCGCTGGCCGGCGCGGCGGTACTGATCTGGATGCTGGCGGTGCGCCGTCCGGGACCGGAGCGGCTGTGGGTAAACCGGCAGAAGGAAACGGATGCCCAACAGCCCGAGCAAGAC
>DXGA01000216.1 GCA_019114165.1 Candidatus Flavonifractor merdipullorum
CGGGGGTAGGCGCAGGGGTTTCGGTCGGCTCCACAGGCGAGACGTCGGGCATCTCGGGTGAGACCTGGGGCATGGCGTCCGACGGAGCGGGCGAAGGGACACCGGCGGTCTGCTGGGTGCTCCTGCCCAGGGCGGGCAGCAGAAGAAGCACCACACACACCACAAGGGCGGCCAGCAGCACCGGGAGAGAGGGGCCTGACCTGGCCCGTCTGGACTGGCGATGGTGGGACATAGACATAACCTCACTTCTGTATCAACAAGATAGGGATGGATATTTTACGGGAGAAGCCGTTCCTCCAGCTGGGCAAAGGTGCGGACCACAGCGGTGGGACAAATTCCCTCCGGCGGCGGCGTGGCGGCGGGATGATACCAGATGGTGTCCAGTCCGGCGCGGTTGCCGCCCAGAATATCGGAATAGGGGTCGTCGCCTACCACCACGGCCCGTCTGGCGTCCTGAATGCCCATGGCGTCCAGGACAGCCCGGAAAAACCGGGGTTCCGGCTTCTGCGCGCCCACTTCCTCGGAGATAAAGAGCCACGGGATCAGATCCTTGAGGGGAGAGCGCTCAAAACGGCCCCGCTGCGCTCTGGCGTTGCCGTTGGTGACGATGGCCAGGGTGCAGTGGGGAGCTAAGGCGCGGCACAGCTCTTCCGCGCCGGGAATCAGGTCGGCATTGCGGCTGAGCTGATCCAGATAACAGCGGTTGAGGGCGGCGGGGTCGTCCGTTCCGCCCATGACCCGAACAAAGACGGCGAAGCGCTCCACCAGCAGCTTTTCCCGGCTGATCCGGCCCAGATTGAAGCGGTGCCACAGGGCGTGGTTCACCGCCCGGTAGAGGGGCCGGGTGACGTCGTCGCAGGGGTATCCGAAGTGGGCCAGGGTGGCGTCCAGAGCCTTGGCCTCGGCGGCGTCAAAATCAAAGAGGGTATTATCGGCGTCAAACAAAATATAGTCGTAGGGTAACATGGCCTATTTCACCTTTCTCTCGCCCCTCCGGACGCGGAACGCGGTCCACATCCGCGTGAAGGAGGAGACCAACAAAATCCCCAGCGCCAACGCGCCGGCCAGGCCCAGCGTCTCCGCGCCTTTGGCCCAAAAGTCCTCCATCTGTCCCCGTATGGCGTGTTCCATGGTGTAGTATATGCCCGCGCCGGGCACCAGGGGAAAAATGGAGATGAGCAGATAGGACGTGGTGGGGCACTTGCGGATACGGGCCATGATCTCGCAGTAGAGAGAGAGGGCCACGGCAGCCAGGAAGGACTGGAATATGGGGCTGTGGGTCAGGGGGGCGCACAGCAGATAAACCAGCCAGCCCAGAGAGCCGCCCAGAGCGGCCAGCGGGATCTCCCAGCCGTGGGTGTTGAAGGTGATGGCAAAGGCACAGCAGCCCACAAAGGCATAGAGCACCGGCAAAAAATAAGCGGGAGTAAACAATTCCACCCAAACCTCCTTACATCAGCAGTCCGGACAGGCCCAGCACAAAGCCGGTGCCCAGCGCAATGCTCACCCCGATCAGCAGGGCTTCCACGAACTTATTGATGCCGGAGGTAAGATCACCGGCCATAACATTGCGGATGGCATTGGTAAAGATGATGCCGGGTACCAGTACCATCAGCGCGCCGATAATGACTTTATCCAGGTTGCCGCACAGGCCCAGCTGAAAGAGGACCAGCGCGCACAGGGTCAGGGCCGCGCCGCTGACCAGAGTACGGATAAACTGGTTGGAACCGCCCACCTTGCTCATAAACATAAAGCACAGTCCCGCCGCCACGCAGGAAATACCGCCGCACAGTCCGTCAGACAGCGTCCCGCCGTAAAAAAGAGAGTACGCGCCGCCGCCCACCAAATGGGCCAGCAGGATCACCGGGGTGGGAAAGGCCAGATGGCTGTTGGCGATCTCGTCCATCCGGGCCTGAAAGCGGTCGAAGGGCAGCGGCTGGCTGCACACCGAGCGGCAAAAGGCGTTATACGCTTCCAGCCGTGCGATGTCGGTGCCGTGGGGCCCCACCCGCCGGACCCGGGTAATGGGCTGTCCGCCGGGGGTGGTCAGGCTGACGATGAGACAGTTGGGAATGGCGAAGACCTCTCCGGTGGTGACGCCGTAGGCCTGGAGCAGCCGCTGAACCGACTCCTCCGCCCGGTAGATCTCCGCGCCGGTCTGTAAGAGCCGGTAACCCAGGTCGGTCACCAGATCTACCAGCCGGTCATAATCAAGCTCCAAATGCATCCCGCTCCTCTTTCCGCGCCGTTGATTTCGCCGCTCCTATTGCATGTTAGAGCTTACCTCTTTTTGACGGAAGACGCAAGCAAAAAGTTGACCGGGTCAGTCAAAATTTTGCGTGGAAGAGAGGCGCTCTTTGTCGAAAAAAAGACAGCCGGGGCGCTGCCGCCCTTGCGGCAGACGCTCCCGGCTGCGTTCCTCAAAAAAGGTTATGCCTTGGGAAGTTTTCCCTCCATGGCGGCCCGTTCCTTTTTCAGCTCGTCGTAGAGATGGTAGAAGGACCAGCGTGCATTGTCGGCGGTCAGGATGGACTTGATGACCGCACGGGGCACACCGGCGTGGTCCAGGGCGGTGAGAACGGTGTAAAGCTGGGGCGTGGACATATTGATGAAGATCATCATACTCTCTTCCACAGGGGCGTGCTCCGCCTGCTCGGGCTTGGGCACATCCAGACCGGCGAAGGAGCCCACCGCTTCGTTCAGCTGCTCGGCGGTGACGGGGCGGATGCGCACGCCATAGCGCATGAACACGCCGCGGGCCTTGGCGGCCTGGGCCTGATCTCCGGTGGAATAGTAGAGTACGATGGCTTTGGATACGGGCATTGGGATAACCTCCTGAATCAAATACTGAATATTGCCGGCACTTTGGGGTCAGCAGCTGCCGGCTTCCTCCATGAGGATCTGCTGGGCGTCCACGCTGGGGTCGCCCGCTTCGCGGGGCACAGGGGTGGGAACGCCCTCGCTGTTGAGCACGCGGGCCCGCACATTGTCCGCCAGCTGGAGATCCAGCACATGGTGGATGGCGGCGGCCACATCAGGGTCCCGCACCGGACAGGCCACTTCCACGCGCTTATTCATATTGCGCGTCATGAGGTCGGCCGATCCGATATACAGTACCTCATCCTTGCCCACGCCGAAGCAGTACACCCGGCCATGCTCCAGGAAGCGGCCCACGATGGAGCGCACCCGGATATGGTCGGTGCAGCCCGGACGTCCGGGCACCAGGCAGCAGATGCCGCGGACGATGAGGTCCACCGGCACGCCGGCCTGGGAGGCCTGGCTGAGCTTGTCGATGAGGGTACGGTCGGTAAGGGAATTGAGCTTCATCAGCACCCGGCTGGGCTGACCGGCTCTGGCCTTTTCGATCTCCCGGTCCAAAAGCTCCACAATGCGGCTTTTGAAGGAGTTGGGGGCCACCCACAGGGCTTTATAGTCGCCGTCGGGATTGGCCAGGGCCATATTCTTAAAGAAGAGGTCGGCGTCCTCGCCGATCTCACGGTCAGCGGTCATGAGGGAGAAGTCGGTATACTGGGCGGACGTCTTTTCGTTGTAGTTGCCGGTGCCCACCTGGGTGACCCGCTCCACGCCGTCGGGGGTGATGCGGGTGATGAGGCACAGCTTGGAGTGGACCTTCAGATCCTCGAAGCCGTAGAGCAGGTGACAGCCGGCCTCCTCCAGCCGCTGGGCCCACTCGATGTTGTTCTGCTCGTCGAACCGGGCCTTGAGCTCCATGAGGACGGTGACGTCCTTGCCGTTTTCGGCGGCCTGACAGAGGTAGTCCACAATGCGGGACTTGCTGGACAGGCGGTAAATGGTGATCTTCATGGACACCACATTGGGGTCCCGGGCCGACTCACGGAGGAGCCGGAGGAAGGGGTCCATGCTCTCATAGGGGTAGTGAAGGAGCAGGTCCCGCTTGGAGATCTGTTCCAGCATGGGCTGACCGGGGGCCACCCGGGCGGAGGGCTGGGGCGAGAAGGGGGTATAGCTCACCTCCTGAGGGTCAGGCAGGTGTCCGGCCAGAGCGAAGACATAGCCCAGATTGAGGGGGCACTTGCTGGCGTAGACCTGGTCGGTGGTGAGATTCAGGCGCTGGCACAGGGCCTTGAGGACCGGCTTGGGCATCCTGCCCTGATACTCCAGGCGTACCGGCGCCAGACGGGCCCGCTTTTTGAGCACCCGGCGCATCACGTCCCGGTAGTCGTCGTCCATGTCGAAGGCCTCGTCGTCGGGGCTGACGTCGGCGTTGCGGGTGACCTTGATAACCGCCTTGGACTGGACCCGGAAGCCGGGGAAAATGTGGGTCAGTTTCTCCTGCAGCAAGTCCTGGGTCAGGACATAATCCAAAGTCTCCTCCTCGCTGGGCAGCACCAGGAAGGGGGGCAGCGACGGGGGCAGAGGCAGAAGACCGGTCACGGTCTGATCCTCGGCTTTGTTCTTGAGGGTGAGGATCAGGTGGAGCTGGTTGTTATTCAGATGGGGGAAGGGGTGTCTGGGGTCCACGATCTGGGGAGACAGAATGGGAAGGGCGTAATTTTTGAGCCACTTGTCGGCATAACGGCGCTGGGCGGCGTTCATCTCCTTGCGGACCAGGCGACGCACCCCCTTCTGGGCCAGCTTTTCCTCGATGGAGGAGAAAATCTTGTCCCGCTGGGCGTAATAGGGCCGGCAGAAGGCGTAGATCTCCTTGAGCTGTTCGGCGGCGGTGAGGCCGGACTTGCTGTCCGGCTTATCGTCCTTGCCCAGGGCGGCGATGTCGGTGAGGGAACCCACCCGGACCATAAAAAACTCGTCCAGGTTGCTCTGGAAGATGGCCACGAATTTCAGCCGTTCGTAGAGGGGATTGGTCTTGTCCTCCGCCTCCTCCAGCACCCGGCGGTCGAACTGGAGCCAGGAGAGCTCCCGGTTCTGGGTGTAGCGCAGATCCCAGGGAAGCTTTCGTTTGGAATTCTTTTTCTCTGACATGGATTTACAGCTCCTTCCCGGTACGGGACGCGCCGGGCAGGACCCGGTCATAGAGATAACCTTCCCGGATGCCGAAGCTGCTCACATGGACCACCTGACCGCCGGCGGCGCGGACCACCGAGCGCAGTACCGTGAGCCCGGGCGTAAGGGTGTGGATACGGTCGGGGGTACTCTTGAGGATCTCCATCAGCAGCGCCCGGTCGGCTTTCTTGCAGCGCTTATAGAGCATCTGGATCTCGTCGGCGGTGACGCAGCACTCGGCGGGATCGTGGTTGAACCAGCGGCAGGAGAGCTTATGGACCGCCCGGACGGTGCCGCCCACGCCGCACAGCACCGGGTTTTCCCCCGCCAGCACTGAGGAGACCTGTTCCAGCTCATCCTCGGCCCGGTCGCGGATGTCCCGCAGCTCGCTGGTGGTGGGGAGCACGCCCTCCTTCACATAGGAGCAAAAGAGGTTCAAAGAGCCGATGGGGAGGCTCACCGCCTCCTCCAGCTTGCCCTCCCGATAGCGGACCAGCTCGGTGGAGCCGCCGCCGATGTCCACCAGCACGCCGTCCTGGATGTTGAGGGCGTGGGTGGCACCCAGGAAGTCCAGCCGGGCCTCTTCCTCGCCGCTGATGAGGTCCACGGCATAGCCGGTCTTGGCCCGGAGGATGCGGATGACTTCGTCGGTGTTGACGATGTTGCGCAGGGAAGCGGTGGCAAAGACCGACACATGCTCCACCCGGAAGTTTTCGCAGATATCACGGCAGGCGTTGAGGGTGTCGATGGCCAGCTGGATGCCCCGGGGGGTGAGAGAGCCGCCGTTCACATGGCCGGCCAGGCCTGCGTTATACTTTTTGGAGAGGAGCAGGCTCAATTTTTCCTGCTCATATTGATAAAGATTGAGTCGAATGGTATTGGAACCCACGTCAATGATTCCGTAGGTCATAGGAGATCCCCCTTTCAAACTGGAGCAGTGGATAGAATAAACCAAGTATAGTGTACCACGGATGGGCCTGATTGGCGAGGTCCGGATGGGTAAACTTTCTGTAAAAGGCTGTCGTTCATTCCACCAGCTGGGCGTTTGGGTAGATGCGGGCCATACGCTCGTTGGGGAACCGGTCGTCCAGCAGCTGCTCTATGGCGTTTTTCGGGGGCTCGCCGGTGGTCTGGCGGACGGTGTACCGGGCCAGCGCCAGGCTGGAGACCAGCATATTGAGGAGCATGAAGACCAGCAGCACCCAGGTCAGGATCTTGCCGGGGCGGATGGGGATGCGCTCGATGAGTGCGGACAGCCGGGGATAGATCCCCTTGATCCAAACCACGCCCGCGATGCCCCAGAAGAAGCAGTAGAGCAGGTTGATTCGTCCGCCCAGGTTGAAGGGGATGGCGCTGTAATCCCAGAAGACCGTGCCGAAGACCAGCTCGGTAAAGACGCTGCACATGTACTCGTAGACGCCGCCGATAATGGTACCGGCGAAGAAGACGTAGCGGTCGCTTTTCTCCCGGTACTGGTAGAGCAGTGCGGTGAGCAGCACGCCGCCCAGACCCCACACGATGCTGAACGGCCCCCACACCACGCTGCTGCGGCTCATGAGGATACCGGCGGTGACATAGCAGAAGATGGTCTCGATGATGTCGCCCAAAAAGGCGGCAATCACAAAGAGCCAGACCAGCTTATGGAAGGAGCAGCCCTGAGCAAAGACGGCCTGACCCTTGGACTGCTGGTAAGCCTGTTCGCTCTCCACCAGCTTTTCCGCTTCCAGTTCGGGGTAAGCCCGCACCATACGGCGCTGCACGATGCCGTTGAGGAAGCGGCCGAAAAGCTCCTGCGGGGCATGGCGGCGGCGCAGGCGGATCTTGATCTGGGCCAGCGCGGCGGAAGCCACGGCGCCATCGGCGGCCAGCAGCACACACAGGACGATGAGGATGACCAGTCCCCAGGGACGGGGAATGGCTTTGACAAGGGGAGATACCAGCGGATTGACGACCAGGATACACAACAACGCACCCAGACCGCCGGCCGCCACATGGACGAAGGTAAGGCGTCCGTTAAAGGGAAGAAAACTGTTGGTGTAATCCCGCCACCGGCGGTGGAAGATGCGTTCCAGCGCCACGTTGGCCAGGGAGAGGCAGACAGCAGTCAGCACGCCGCCGGCCAGGAAGAGGAAAACAGGCGCATCTCTCAGTTCCGGCAGGAAGATGGAGAAGATGACGGCGGCTACGCCGTAGACGGGGATAAAGGGCAGGTTCAGAAAGCCCATGTTTGGGACGGTGCGGCGTCTGATGGCGGTGACCACCTCCACAGCCACCCAAGCAAGGAAGGAATAAAGGAAGAAGAACCATACCAGCTCGTAGACAGAGTATATCATCGTCCGCGCTCCTTTCTGCGGCCGCAGTACCGGCGCCGCATACAGCATTGTAGCATACAACCGCCCCCGCCACAACCTACTTTCTTTCGAGAAAGAAAGTAGGCAAAGAAAGCTTCCATAAACGCTCGCCTGATAGGTTGTACAAACTTGGACGGCAAAGAAAGCTTCCATAAAGCGCCCGGTTGGGAACACCTGCGTAGGGGCGCCATACATGGCGCCCGCACAAATACGGCTAAAAAACACCGGACAACCCAAAGGGCTGCCCGGTGTGCGGTGTTATCTCTGGTACTCGAATTCCAGGTTGTAGAGGGAGACGATGTCACCGTCATGGATGCCCATCTCCTCCAGCCGGTCAAAGAGACCGGACTGGCGCAGCTGGCGGTCGAACCAGTTGCGGGACTCGTAGTCGCCGAAGTTGACGTTGGCCATGAGCCGCTCCAGCCAGGGGCCTTCCACGATCCAGGTGCCGTCGTCGGCCCGGTGGATCTCGGGGGGCGCGGAGGTATCCACCTGAGGCGGACGGGCCACATAGGTGGGCTCGTACACCGTGATGGGAGGCAGATGCTCCAGCTCACGGGCGGCGGCGAACATCAGCTCGCGGGTGCCCATCTGGGCGGCGGCAGAGATCTCAAAGAAGGGCATACCCAGCTTTTCCACATGGGCCTTGAGTGCTTCCAGACCGGTGCGGTCGTAGGCCGCGTCCACCTTGTTGCCCGCCACCAGCATGGGCCGGGCGGCAAGCTCGGGGCTGTATTCCTTCAGCTCGGCCTGGATGGCCTCGAAATCCTCCACCGGGTCTCTGCCCTCGCTGCCCGACACATCCACCACATGGATGAGCAGGCGGCACCGGTCCACATGGCGCAGGAAATCGTGGCCCAGACCGGCGCCCTCGCTGGCGCCCTCGATGATGCCGGGGATGTCGGCCAGGACGAAGGAGACCCCTTCCTCCACGTAGACCACACCCAGGTTGGGGAAGAGGGTGGTAAAGTGGTAGTTGGCGATCTTGGGCTGGGCCTTGGATACCACCGACAGGAGGGTGGACTTGCCCACGTTGGGGAAGCCCACCAGACCCACGTCGGCCAGGAGCTTGAGCTCCAGCACCACTTCCCGCTCCTCACCGGGAAGACCGGCCTTGGCAAAGTTGGGGACCTGCCGGGTGGGGGTGGCAAAGTGCTTGTTGCCCCAGCCGCCGTTGCCGCCCCGGGCCAGCACAAAGGGCTTGTCGGTCTCGGACATATCGCAGATGATCTCGTTGGTCTCGCTGTCCCGCACCACGGTGCCCTTGGGGACCTTGATGATCATGTTTTCGCCGTCCTTGCCGGAGCAGCGCTTGCCGGTGCCGTCCATGCCGTTGCCCGCCACATACTTGCGCTTATAGCGGAAGTCCATCAGGGTGGACATATGGGGGTTCACTTCCAGGATGACGCTGCCGCCCTTGCCGCCGTCGCCGCCGTCGGGACCGCCGGCCGCCACATACTTCTCCCGGTGGAAGGACACCGCGCCGTTGCCGCCCTTACCGGCCTTGACGGTAATGCGGGCGGTATCTACAAAAGGTGCTGCCATAAATGCCTCCTTTCCTCTCTAAAACAGCTTTGTTTTCAAACAAAAAGCCTCGAACGGGGGACCCGTCCGAGGCTTATGATACCCATATTTACTGGGCGATCTCCACGATGGAAACCTGCTTGCGATCCTTGCCCAGGCGCTCGAACTTGACGGTGCCGTCCTTCAGAGCGAACAGGGTGTCGTCGCTGCCCTTGCCGACGTTGACGCCGGGATGGATGTGGGTGCCCCGCTGGCGAACCAGGATGTTGCCGGCCAGAACGAACTGACCGTCGGCACGCTTGACGCCCAGACGCTTGGACTCGGAGTCACGGCCGTTACGGGTGGAGCCGACGCCCTTCTTGTGGGCGAAGAACTGAAGACCGATTTTCAGCATATCGTACACCTCCAAACATGTGTGATAAAAGTGGCTCGTCCGGAATCAATCCTCTTCCAGGACGATGATATTCTCGGGATACTCCTCGTGGAGCTGGGTCAGATAGACCATCAGCGCCGTCAGAAGGGTCTGACAGGTGCTCTCGTTGGTCTCACCCAGACCGCCGGGGAGTTTGAGGGAGATGCTCTCCTCCTTGACGCGGACCGAGGCCTCCAGGCCGAGGATGTCGTTGACGGCACACTCGGTCAGTCGGACGGCGCTGGTCACGGCGGCGCAGACGATGTCGCTTCCCTCTTCGGCGTAGCCGCTGTGTCCCTGGACGGTAAATCCAGTGATGCGGTCACCCTCCATACGAAAGGTAACGGTAGTCATACCGTTTCTTACACGGAGATCTTGCCGATGGTCACCTTGGTGTAGGGCTGACGGTGACCCTGACGCTTGTGATAGCCCTTCTTGGGCTTATACTTGAAGACGAGGACCTTCTTACCCTTACCGTTCTTGACAACGGAAGCGTCCACCTTGGCGCCCTCCACAACGGGGGTACCGAAGGTAACGGTCTCACCATCGATGACGGCCAGAACCTTGTCGAAGACGATGGCGTCGCCGGCCTCGTTGGGCAGCTTCTCCACGAAAATGGTATCGCCCTCGGCCACCTTGTACTGCTTGCCGCCGGTCTCAATAATCGCGTGCATTCTTTACTTTCACTCCTTCATTACGGGCTCGCTGTCGGGGGCGGACGCAAGCGCACGGCTTCGCGCCTCTTGCATACCCATTCAAAGCGGCTATGATAGTATATCAGTTCTTTTTCTCTCTGTCAATGAGGAAAACAGCCAAAAAGAGCACTTTCCTTTTTTCTGTACTTTCTCTTTTGCCTTTGATATACTAAAGTTGAAGAGGACCCAATTTTAACCAGAGTAGATAAGGAGGCGGAACCTATGAAACTGCTGCGAACACATCCTGTCATCGGCTATCTCATCTATTATGTGCTGTTCACCGTGGCTGTGGTGGCGGGCACCGTCCTCCAATGGCCGGTGCCGCTGGCTGTGGCGGTGTGGATGCTGGTAATCGTGCTGTTCATGTACAAGCGGAGTTGCCTGGCCAACGCCCACTTCCAGCAAAACAGCCCCATGATCGCCTCGGAGGACCCCCTGCCCCAGGAGCGGGACAGCATCAAGCTGTCCACCGCCTGTCTTCTGCTGCTGCCGCCGGTGATTTATGTGATCTATTTGCTGATAAAGTAGGGGGCGCACACTGTGCGCCCCGCCGGTCATACCGCAGGGCAACGCGGGGCGGACATGTCCGCCCCCTACGGCGCTTTTGATACTCTGTATGGCTTATATTATATAAAATGCTTATTTCCAATAAATGAACGCGAGGTCAGGAAGGGTTGTCCTTCCTGACCTCGCGCTGCGTCTGAATGAATCAGCGAATCAGTTTGGCGTTGGCAAAGCCGACGTCGCCATAGCCATCTTTTTGAATCTTTAATTGAAGGGCGTATTCCAGAGGGATGGTAACGGTCTTTGCCATCTCCTCCGGTTTAAGAGTAATGGACTGGCTGTATACGCCGTCCAGATAAACATAGATGGTGTTTTCTTCGTTGGCATATCTATCCAGATGCCCAATGGTGACCTCCAAAGCTGAGTATTGGCCATTTAAATTAAATAATGCATGGGGATGGTCGCCAATAAATGGGGTAGATAAGTAAAAACTATTAGCATGGTAAGAGACGCCATCCATACTAAATGTTTTACCTGAATTGTAATCGCTTGATTGATACGGCGGACACACCACGGTCAGATACTCCGCAGCGCCCGGCACTTCTCCAATATAGACGGTCTGGCTACTTCCTTCCCAGGTAACCTGCTTGCCGATGGCTTCGCCCACGGCCCGGACAGGCAGGTAGGTGGTGCCGTTGTAGACAAAAGGCTCCACCTCTACTCCGTTGGCGTCTTTTGGGGTAATCGGCACACCATCTACCACCAGATGGATACCGCTGTACTGTACCTGTATCGTCTTATAGGTGACCGTGGCGGCCAGTGCGCCGGTGGTCAGAAGCGCGGTACAAACGGCCGCCGCCCCAATCCGCTTTTTCCAGAGCTGCTTCATAGAGGTCCCTCCCTTTCCTGAATGGTATGGGTGAATTATAACGCTTTTAATTCTTATAGTCAATATATAATTCTTATAGTCTCTCTTTCCGCGTTGGAATTTTGGGTACCATAAAGTCTG
>DXGA01000217.1 GCA_019114165.1 Candidatus Flavonifractor merdipullorum
GTAGATTTCATAAATGATACGTCCTTTCCAATGCGCGATACCAAACAGATCAATTTGGATTCTGTTCTTTATCCCTATTTTACTGTCATCATTATAACATACAGTATTTTATTGTCAATTGGAATTTGGAAATTTTTAATATAAAATTTCGACCTTTGTCGCATAATTGGAAAAATCTGTATATTTTGTTGCGGACCCGTTTTCCGGACTGTGCCGTCATATTTTTCAACGGGGCGCACTACACTGGAAACAGGGCCGCCGGCCCGGAAAGGACGTGGTGTAAAATGGCAATGTCTGTCATCTGGCTGGGCATGGTGGTACTGTCGCTGGTGTGCGGGCTGTGGACCGGACAAGGCGGCGCGGTGGCGGCGGCAGCCATGGAGGGGGCAGCGGCGGCAGTGGAACTGTGTCTCTCCATGGCGGGGATGCTGTGTCTCTGGATGGGTGTGATGGAGGTCATGCGCCGCTCGGGGCTGGCGGGGGGCCTTTCCCGTTTGCTGCGTCCTCTCCTCGGGCTGCTCTATCCGGAGTTTGCCCGGGACAAGAAGGTCATGGACCCGCTCTCGGCCAACTTCTCGGCCAATTTGCTGGGTCTGGGCAACGCGGCCACCCCTTTGGGCATCCAGGCCGCCCGGCAGATGAGCATCCGCACGCCGGGCGTGGCCTGTGACGGGCTGTGCACTCTGGTGGTATGCAACACCGCCTCTCTCCAACTGATCCCCACCACAGTGGCCAGTGTGCGGGCAGCAGCCGGCTGTGCCGCCCCCTTCGACATCCTGCCGGCGGTGTGGCTGGCTTCTGTGTGTTCGGTAGGGGTGGGCATTGCCGCGTCCAAGCTGTTTGCCCGGCTGTGGCCGGCGGCGGAGACAGGAGGCGTCAGGGCGTGAATCTCTTCTTTCAGCTGACGGTTCCCCTGCTGATGGCGGCGGTGGCTCTGGTCGGCACGGCACGCAAGGTGGACGTATACAGCGCCCTCACCTCCGGCGCTGGGGACGGCCTGGGTATCCTGATCAAAATCATCCCCGCGCTGGTGGCGCTGATGCCGGCGGTATATATGCTGCGGGCGTCCGGCGCGCTGGAGCTGGCGGCCCAGGCGCTGGCCCCTGTGCTGGCTGTTCTGGGTATCCCGCCGGAAACGGTGGGGCTGTTGTTGGTGCGGCCCATCAGCGGCAGCGCGGCCCTGGGCGTGGGCGCGGAGCTCATCTCCTCCTATGGGCCCGATTCGGTCATCGGCCGGACTGCGGCGGTGATGCTGGGCTCCACCGAGACCACCTTCTACACCGTGGCCGTCTACTTCGGCGCTGCCGGCATCCGGCGGACCCGCTACACCATCCCCGCTGCTCTGTGCGCCGATCTCACCGGCTTTATCGCCGCCGCCTGGGCGGTGCGTGTCTGTTTTGGATAAACGCCCTTTTCCCTATTGGGGCAAACAATTAAGACGAGAGGTGGGCCATACCGGCCCAAACCCTCTCGTCTTATATTTGTCTCTATTGGATTTTTATGCTTCCCCCGCTGTGCGCAGGCGCTTGCGTACGTCACGCTTGATGAGGGTATAGAGGATGGAGGCCACCGGCACACTGAACAGCACGCCCACCAATCCGAACAGGCCGCCGCCTACGGTGACGGCGGTCAGCACCCAGATGCCGGGCAGACCGATGGAGGTGCCCACCACCCGGGGATAGATGACATTGCCCTCGATCTGCTGGAGGATGACCAGGAAAACCAGGAAGATCAGCGCCCGCACAGGGGATACCATCACCAGCAAAAAGGCCGACAGGATAGCGCCCACATAAGCGCCCGCCACAGGGACGAGGGCGGATACGCCGATGATGACGCCGATGAGGGCGGCATAATCAGGCTGGATGAAGAGCATACCCAGGGCGCACAGGCCGCCCAGGATACAGGCCTCGGTGAGCTGACCGCTGACAAAGTTGGTAAAGGTGTCGGCGGTGAGATGGACCACGTCCAGCACCACAGCCGCCGGCTTGGGGGGCACATAGGCAGTCAACACCCGGCGGCACTGACCCAGCAGAGTCTCCCGTCCGCCCAGCATATAGATGGAGAACACAATGGCCAGCACCAGCGTTACGATACCGGAGATGATCCCGCCGGTGAAGCTGATGAGATGGGGGGCAGCGGTGCTCATGGTGGTGAGAACGGCGTCGATCGCCCCTTTCAGGTAGGTCTGAAGGCTGGTAAAGTTGATGAGATTGATGTCAGTGAGGTTAAAGTACTCGGCGATCTGATTGGCCCAGACCTGAAGGTTGGCAATATAGCCGTTGAGCTGGCTGGCAAAGATCTGGATGCTCTCTCCCAGCTTGGGAAGGACAAAGGCGAAGATCGCGCCGATGATGAGGAGCAGCATGATATAGGAGCTGAGCACCGCCAGTCCCTGTCCGGCTGTCTCGCCCCGTTTGCCCAGCGCCTTGTGGTAAAGCCGGAAAAAGAACTGGCAGGGCCGGTTGAGCACAAAGGCGATGCCGAAGCCGATAAAGAGGGGGCGGAGCAATGCCAGCATCTCGCCCAGGAGACCGGTGATCTCGTCAAATTTGATGAGCACCAATCCCAGAAGCAATGTGTAAGTGACGATAAATAGGATGCTTTTGAGTAGTTTCCGGTCCATGGCCGCACTCCTGTCTGTCTAAAACATGGTCCCGCCGAAGCGGGTCAATGACACTATATCATTCTGTCCACTGTTCGTCAATGAAAACGCGGGATTTTGCCTGTTGACCGGGAAAAGAACCAGGTTTTTGCCTTGACAGCGGCGCGGTTTTTGTCATACAATGAAAGACGTGTATTTCAGCCCTTGGCGGCCGTTTTTACCGGACGGACCGCTGGAAAGGAGCGTTTTTTGTGATCAAGCTTGAACATATCAGCAAGACCTTCCCCACGGCGGAAGGCGAGGTCCAGGCCCTGCGGGATGTGTCCATTACCATTGGAGACGGCGATATTTACGGTATCGTGGGTATGAGCGGCGCGGGTAAATCCACCCTGGTGCGCTGCATCAATCTCCTGGAGCGCCCCACCGAGGGACAGGTCCTCATTGACGGACTCATCGAGACGGAGGACGGCGGCCCGGTGGACCTGTGCCGGTTGAAGCCCGCCCAGCTGCGGCAGGCCCGGCGGTCCATCAGCATGATCTTTCAGCAGTTCAACCTGCTTATGCAGCGCACCTGTCTGAATAACATCTGCTTCCCCATGGAGATCGCCGGCGTGCCCAAGGCCCAGGCCAAAAAGCGAGCCCAGGAGCTGCTGGAGATCGTGGGCCTCCCCGACAAGGCGGGGGCCTATCCCGCCCAGCTCTCCGGCGGACAGAAACAGCGCATCGCCATTGCCCGGGCGCTGGCCTCCAACCCCAAGATTTTGCTCTGTGACGAGGCCACTTCCGCCCTGGACCCCACCACCACCCGCTCGATCCTCCGCCTGGTGCAGGATATCAACAAGCGTCTGGGCATCACCGTGGTGGTCATCACCCATGAGATGGCGGTGGTGGAGGAGATCTGCACCCATGTGACCATCCTGGACCACGGCCAGGTGATGGAGACCGGTACGGTGGAGGAGGTCTTCTCCAATCCCAAGACCGAGGCCGGCCGCAAGCTGGTCTTCCCCGAGGGGGCGGCCATTCAGCAGCTGCCCGCCGTACGCGTGGTGCGGGTGGTCTTCAACGGCGGCTCGTCCTATGAGCCCCTCATCGCCTCTCTGGCCATTGACTGCCAGGTGAAGGTGAACATTCTGGGAGCCGACACCAAGAACATCAATGGACAGGCTTTTGGCTCCATGCTGCTGGGCCTTCCTGAAGACCCGGCCGAGGCCGCAAAGGCCATGACCTATCTGCGCAATCAGCCCAACGTCACCGTAGAGGAGGTGCAGGATTACCATGGCTGATCTTCTGAGCAATCCTGAGGTGGCCCGTCTGCTGGAACTGACAAAGGACGGACTGCTGTATGCCATTTGGGAGACATTGTATGTAACGGTGATTTCCACCTTCTTTTCCTATGTGATCGGTTTGCCTCTGGGCGTCATTGCCGTGGTCGGCGAGGAAGGGGGCGTGCTCCCCATGCCCAAGCCGCTGATGACGGCGCTGAATTTTATCATCAATATCCTGCGCTCGGTGCCGTTCCTCATTCTGATGGTGATGGTCATTCCCCTTTCCCGCCTCATTCTGGGGACGTCCATCGGTACCGTCGCTACCATCATTCCCCTGATCGTGGCCGCATTTCCCTTTGTGGCCCGTCTGGTGGAGGCCTCCATGCGGGAGGTGGATCAGGGCGTCATTGAGGCGGCCCAGTCCATGGGATGCTCCCCCCTCCAGATCATCGTCAAGGTGATCCTGCCGGAGAGCCGTCCCTCCCTGATCTCCGGTTTTACCACCGCCTTCATTACCATTTTGAGCTACGGCGCTATGGCAGGCGCCATCGGCGGCGGCGGACTGGGTTCCATGGCCCTCACTCTGGGCTATCAGCGCCAGATGCAGATCATCCTTTGGGTCTCTGTGGTGGTGCTGGTCATTCTGGTGCAGATCTTCCAGTCCATCGGCACCCATATGGCCGTCCGTACGGATAAGCGGGTACGCAATACCGCAAAAAAGAAAAAAAGTAAAAAAGGCTGAATGTTGGCCGGGGCGTGCGGAAAGGACCGTACGCCCCGGTTCTTTTGTGCAAAGTGCTGCCTTGACAAAGGAAGGGCGGTGTCATATACTAAGTGCAACCCAAGCAAAACTGAATCACGCCCCTCAAACGCGAGGAAGAGAAGAGTAGCCAGAAAGATACGGCACAGAGAGCCCGGTACGGTGGAAACGGGTACGGAAGGTTCTGGGGAAGATGGTCTTGGAGCGGCGCGGCTGACTGCAACATTGGCACAGGCTGCGACGGGTGCGCCCGTCAGCGCGCAGGAGTATGTTTGTACTCCATAAGGCTTTTGCCGTGAGGCAGAAGTGAAGCAAGGTGGTACCACGAAGCGGAAAGCTCTCGTCCTTGAACTGTATTCAAGGGCGTTTTTTTGTACCTTGTTTTGGGAAGAAATCAGAAAAGGAGACATGAAACCATGAAGAAACTGACCTCTCTCATCCTGACGGGCGTGCTGTCCTGCACCCTGCTGGCCGGCTGCGCGGGCAGCGGCACCGCCACCACCCCCAACACCGACGCCTCCACTGCTCCTCAGACCGACACCGTTGAGGGCACCACCATCACCGTGGGCGCCTCTCCCGCCCCTCACGCCGAGATTCTGGAAGTGGCCAAGGACATCCTGGCCGAGCAGGGTATCACCCTGGAGATCATGGAGTTCAATGACTATATCCAGCCCAACAACGCCGTGGAGAACGGCGAGTTGGACGCCAACTACTTCCAGCATATTACCTACATGAACGAGTTCAACGAGAGCAGCGGCACCCATCTGGTGAGCGCCGCCGAGGTCCACTACGAGCCCTTCGGCCTGTACGCCGGCAAGACCGCCAGCCTGGACGAGCTGGCCGACGGCGCCCAGATCGCCGTCCCCAACGACGCCACCAACGAGGGCCGCGCCCTGCTCCTCCTCCAGCAGGAGGGCCTCATCACCCTGAGCGAGGATGCCGGCCTCACCGCCACCAAGGCTGACATTGTGGACAATCCCAAGAATCTGGAGATCGTGGAGCTGGAGGCCAGCCAGCTGCCCGTCCGTCTGGGCGACGTGGACATGGCGGTCATCAACGGCAACTATGCCATTGACGCCGGTCTCAGCGTGGCTGATGCCCTGGCGGTGGAGTCCGCCGACGGCGAGGCTGCCCAGGCCTATGTGAACGTGCTCACCGTCAAGGAAGGCCGGGAGGACGATCCCGCCATCCAGGCCCTGGCCGAGGCCCTGTGCAGCGACGAGGTCAAAGCCTTCATGGAGGAGACCTACGGCGGCGCCGTGGTGCCTGTGTTCTAAGAAACGGCAAAATGAGATCGGGCGTACCGCAAACACGCGGTACGCCCGATTTTTGTATCTTGTTACCTTTCCCGGCGCTCCAGCCGGATGAGGGTATCGGTGTCCCAGCCGCCATTTTGATAGGGACGCAGATAGATCGCCTCTCCCGTGCCGTCCGCTTCCACAAAGAGCTGTCCGCCCAGATAGGTCTCCACATTGGTCTGGTAGTTTTCGGTACAGGACTGATTGCCCTCCACCAGATAGAGGACAGTCCCGTCCCAGTTCAGCCCGTCTTTCAGCGCGGAAAAGGAATAGGTATCGGCGCTCTCCTGCACATAGGCCGCGCCCTGATAGAAGATTTGTGCCCGGATGGCATACTGCTGCCGGGGCCAGAAGCGTACGGCCAGCACGATCCCCATGCAAACGAGGGCAAAGAGGATGCCCAGAAGGAAATATTTGACCTTCTCTTTTGCAGCTTCTTTCATGACTCCATTCCCCCCGCATGCGATTCCTTCAACCGGTTCAGATATTGGATAAATTCTTCTGTCACCTCTGCGATGGCCTCATCATCGAGAACGGCATATCCGCGCGCTCCATCGGACGGGAAAACCACGAAAATATTCCGCTCGGCATTGTTTACCGTCACGATGTCCCGGCGGAAGGCGTCAGAAAGGCGCTCATCCGGAAGAAACGGCCGCCGGAATGTCAGCCCCTCCAGCTGGCGGTCCATTTCGGAGAAATCGTCGGGCGAAACACTGTTGTTGATGACAAGATGGGGACCGTCTTGATAGGACACCAGGACAAGGCTGTCCGTATCCAGACGCACCTGGAAGGGTACATAATAAAGGGCAAAAGCGGCAAGCAAAAGAAGGGCAATCACGCCCCATCCACAGGCCGCCTTGCGCTTATGGGTGACCAACAGCCATATGGTAACCGCCAACGCCGGAACAGCCAATATAATGGACCAAATATGGACAACATCAGACATGGTAATCACGCCCCCTATTCCATGCAAATTCCGGTTCCTTTTGCTTCCTTCTCATCTTTATTAAAACATCCGCCTTGCAAAAATACAACAG
>DXGA01000018.1 GCA_019114165.1 Candidatus Flavonifractor merdipullorum
GAACATGGGTCACAGCGCCCACAATGCGGCCGTTTTGAATGATCGGTGAACCGCTCATACCCTGCACGATGCCGCCGGTGGTGTCCAGCAGCCGGGGATCGGTGACTTTCAGCATCAGCTCCCGGTCGTCCCCCTCGGTATCGGGATAGACGTGGGTGATCTCCACCGTATAAGCTTCCACCTGGTCGCCGGCGATGTTAGACAGAATCTCAGCCTCGCCCACCTGGACCTGGCTGCGCTGGGCCACCTCCAGCGCCTTGCCCTCCGCCAGCGTGCCGTCTGACAGAGTGCCGAAGATGCCCTGGGCGGTATTGGCCCACAGCTCGCCTAAGTCACGTTCCACCTGAAACGCCCCCTGCAACTGTCCAGGCGCGCCCACAGCCCCCTTCTGTACTCCGCTTACCGTGGCGTACATGATGGAACCGGACTGGAGAGGCATGAGCTGGGCGGTGTCCACATCGCTCACTCCGTGGCCCAGAGCGCCGAAGGTGTGGGTGTCGGGATCGTAAAAGGTGAGGGTGCCGATGCCCGCCATGGAGTCCCGGATCCAGGCCCCCAGCTTGTAAGCCCCGTCAGAAGAACACTGCACTGCGTGGGCGGTCATCTGCACCTGCTCCTCCCCCCGGACGGCGCGGATGCTCATGGCCTCACCTTCCAGATCCTGAAGAATGGTCTGAACTTCCTCCACCGTATCCACCTCGGTGCTGTTGATGTGGGTAATGATATCTCCTTCCTGAAGGCCGCAGTCACGGGCAGGGGCCTGGCTGCCCGTATCGGTGGAGACCTCGGAGAGCCCTACCACCATCACGCCGTCAGAAAAGAGCTTGATGCCCACCGCCCGGCCCAGCGGTACCACCGTCTTCACCGATGAGGACGCCGCCGACGCCGTCAGTGGACCCTGCAAAGCCACACCCAGCACCACCGCCAGCACAAACACGCGCAGAACGGTGTGGACCCAGGGATGTTTTTTACATTCTTCCTGCATTGCATACTTCCCCCTTCTTTCTCGTCAGACTCTGTCCAGCGGACAAAGCCCGCTTTTACTATCTCACAAATGAGAGAGAAAGATAGGGGCGTTTCTCTGCCAAAGGGCGGAAATCCTGCCTTGGCTGAGAACTCCAATGGCCGGAAACGGGGGAAAAGGCGTTTTTATTCCGGCTTTTTTTCTCAAAACACCAGAAATTGTTCAAACCCAGCCGGAGGCCCAGTGTTCCAGCTCAGAGAGAAGCTCCATGGTTTTGAATTTGACCACATAGCCCTCATCCTCACCGGTGATGAGAGAAACTTCCGTATCGGTAAAGCAGTCCTCAGGGGCGCTTTCCGCCACCGCCTCGGTGACCGAACCCATACACAGCGGCGGAAAGACCACACACCACCAGTTCTGTCCGGCGCCTTCCCCGATGGTAAGGCGCAGCGCCGTATAATTGCCCGCCGGCAGGGCAAAATCGGTATAGGTCTTGGTGGGGAACCACACGTCCTCTTCCAGCGAGGCGGTGACCGGGTAAGTATAGCCTTCCGCGCCGACCACACCGGCGCCCGCTGTGGCCAGCTCCTCCAGATGGGCCGAGAGAATGTCCATGGCCTCCTCCTGACTGCTGCCCGCCGGGATCAGGTCTTCCGATACCTCCAGCACCTTGTCCCGCACCTTCAGTTTCAGGGCCTGGTCGGCGTCGCCGTCCGAGTTGGCGATCACATGGAGGCGCACGATTTTATCCGCCAGATGATTTTGCTCCTCCTGGACCACCGTGCCGGAGAGAGCCGCCACGGCCACACCGGCCAGCAGTGCCGCTTCCCACCGGCGGAGCGCGGTCCCTTGCCTGCCTTCTTTCAACATCATAAAATTCACCGTCCTTGGTATGGTTACCTGTATTGTGGACGGGTTTGCAAGCGTTTATACAAAAAAAGAACGCGCCCCGACCGATGGTCGAAGCGCGTTTTTGTCATCCTCGGAGTCTCTGCACAGACTGCGCGGATTGGATACGGGAAAATTACACCTGCTGGGCCTTGATGAGGTTGGTGGTGCCGCTCTGGCCGATGGGCACGCCGGCGGTGATGACCACGGTGTCGCCCTTGTTGACATGGCCTTCCTTGAGGGCCACGTCCACGGACATGGAGAACAGACGGTCGGTGGAGTCCACCAGGCCGGTCAGGCAGGTCTGGGTGCCCCAGCAGATGGCCAGACGGCGGCGGGTCTGCTCGGTCTGGCACACGGCCACGATGGGGCAGGCGGGACGGAAACGGGAGATCATCTCGGCGGTGTAGCCGGACTTGGTGGCGGCCAGGATGGCGGTGGCCTCCAGGTCCATGGCGGTCATGCAGGCGGTGTGAGTGATGGCGTAGGTGATGCCGCGCTCACAGGTGAAGTTGCGGGTGCGGAAACGGTTCCAGTAGCGGATGGACTGCTCGGCAGCGGTGACGGTGTCCACCATGGTCTGGAGGGCTTCCACAGGGTACTTGCCGGAAGCGGTCTCGCCGGACAGCATCACGCAGGAAGTGCCGTCGAACACGGCGTTGGCCACGTCGGAGATCTCGGCGCGGGTGGCGCGGGGGTTGCGGATCATGGAGTCCAGCATCTGGGTGGCGGTGATGACGGGGATACCCTTGGAGGTAGCGGCCTTGATCATCTTCTTCTGGAGGATGGGCACCTCGTGAGCGGGGATCTCCACGCCCAGGTCGCCGCGGGCAACCATGATGCCGTCAGCGGCAGCGATGATCTCGTCCAGGTTGTCCACGCCCTCGCGGTTCTCGATCTTGGCGATGATGCCGATGTGATCGCCGCCGAACTCGTGCAGGCAGGCGCGGATGTCTTCCACGTCGCTGGCCTTGCGGATGAAGGAAGCGGCAATGTAGTCAAAGTCGTTCTCAGCGGCGAACTTCAGGTCGCCGCGGTCCTTCTCGGTGAGGGCGGGGAGCTGGATGCTCACGTTGGGGATGTTGATGCTCTTGTTGTTGGACAGAGGACCGCCGTTCTCCACTTCGCAGATGATGGCCTGGCCCTTGATCTCCTTGACGCAGATCTCGATGAGGCCGTCATCGATCAGGATGCGGCAGCCGGGAGTGACCTCGTTGTGGAGGTTGGCATAGGTGACGGAAACCTGCTCGGCGTTGCCCACCACTTCGTCGGTGTGCAGGGTGAAGGTCTGGCCCTTCTCCAGGTTGATGGGGCCGTTCTCAAAGGTCTTGATGCGGATCTCGGGGCCCTTGGTGTCCAGGATGGCGGCAACGCAGGCGCCGCGCTCGTCACGAACGTGCTTGAGGCGGTTGAGCTGAGCCAGGTGGCTCTCGTGAGTGCCGTGGGAGAAGTTGAAACGAGCGGCGTTCATGCCGGCGTCGATCAGCTTGCCGATCATTTCCTCAGACTCAACAGAGGGGCCGAGGGTGCAGATGATTTTGGTTTTTCTCACGTACATAACAAAATTCCTCCCTGATTCGGGTTTCCATTTAATTACATTTACTAACATTATTCATTATATCCCAAACTGATATGCAAGAGAAGCGTCAAAAGCAACAAGAAACGACGGGTATCCTGCTGGTTGTAGACGCAAGCGCCAAAAGAATGGCCAAAATGTATTAAGAATCCACTTATTCAAAAGTAAAAAGGGTTTCATTGGCCGTTGATGTGGTTCCATAGAGCATAATGACCAGGTCAGGGTGCAAATTGGTGATGGTATCCACCAGATCTCCGGAAAAATAGCGCAGGTCGATGGTATTAAGCGTGGAGCAGGAGAGCGCTAAAAACGGGGTGATGGCGCAGGAGAAGGACTCCCGGATGAGGACCACCGATTTCCCGTCAGGATTGCGGTAGTTTTCCACCGTGGCCAGGGGATAGTCGCCGCCGGCGTAGTAGGTATAGGGATTTGCGTTGAACCAGTCTTTGGTCTCCAGACGCTCGGGGAAGAGGACGGACTGGGTCATGGCGCCGCTGCGGTGGATGTCGTAAAAGTCACAGGTATAGCCCATATCGGTGGGAAATTTCGGGGAATAGGCGGTAAAATCGTCCACACCGGTATAGAGAGAGCCGACGCGCTTTCCCTGGGAGCCCAGGAAATAGTCCTCGTAAATGGTTTTTTCCCAGTTTGCCTCGTCGGTATACATGGGGTCGGTGTAGATGCCGTAAGTCTCCAGCGTCTGGACCAACGACTGGTAACAGAAAAAGGCCGCTTCCGGCTTCCAGTGGTGGTCGGTGCGGAAGAACCACTGGGTCCAGGGGGTGTCGCTCTGGGCCAGCACGGTGCGCAGGTCCACCGTATCCACATTTGCATCCTTCAGTGTGGATAAAAAGGCATCTGCATAGCCGTTGCCATAGTCGGGGATGCCGGTGGGCAGCAGCTCCTCTTCCAGACCGGGACCGATCTTCTGAGGGGCCATCACATAGAGAAAGGGGATGTTTTCCGCTTCCAGCGCGTCCCGCAGACCAATGGCGGCCTGGGCGTTCGCTTCCACGGTGTCCTTGGGGCCGGTCCGGGTCATGTCCACAAATTGCAGGCTGCCGTCGGAGAGACGCACCACCGTGTTGGTGGGGTCCACATCGCTGAGCACCTGCCGTCCCAGCAGCTTCTGGATGCCGCCGTAGAGCTGGATAAACCCATGGGAGCGGTCCAAGTCGCTGTTGAGGTCCTCTTCCGCCTCGTCCAGGAAGGTCTCCACCGTCAATTCGCCCCGGCGGAGCTGGCCCAGCGCGGCGCGGAAGTCGCTCTCGCCGGTGAAAAAGGGGTAGAGGGCGTAGATACAGCCCGCTGCCAGCAGGAGGAGAAAGAGTACGGCGGTGACCGTCTCTCTTGGCTTTGCGTGTTTCATGTCTCCTCCTCAGAAATTGAAATAGATAAAGGGGTTATAAGTGCCTTTGATGATGAAGCACACCGCCGCGCCAAAGCAGACCAGCAGGGCGGCAACGCCGGCGGCGCTCCATCCCCATTGGACCGGGCGGACCGCTTTTTGCTCCAGCCAGGACCGGACAGCGGTGGCGGTAGGGGCCGAAGCCAGCGCCGCCATCAGGATAAAGAGGCCGTATTCCCGCAGGTAAAGGGCCACATTGTCCGACCAGAGGGGAACATCCCCCAGGTGGAAAAGGACCTGAAAATAGGACCCGGCGGCGGTCAGCGAATCGGCCCGGAAAACAGTGAAGACCAGCACCGCGGCGGTGAAGGTGTAGAGCCAGCTCCAGAAGGGTTTCCACTTCTCCGGGTGGCCCCACTGCTTTTCCCAGAGCATGAAGCCGAAATTCATCAGACCCCACACCAGGAACGTCCAGTTGGCCCCGTGCCAGATGCCGGTAAAGAGCCACACCACAAAGGTGTTGCGCAGCGTCTTTTTTGCCCCGTGGCGGTTGCCGCCCAGCGGGATGTAGACATAGTCCCGGAACCAGGTGGTCATGGAGATGTGCCACCGCCGCCAGTATTCCGACACGCTGTGGGCACAGAAGGGATAGCGGAAGTTTTCCAGAAAGTGAAAGCCGAACATCCGGCCCAGACCGATGGCCATATCGGAATAGCCGCCGAAGTCAAAGTAGAGCTGGAGCAGGTAGCAGATGGAGCCTACCCAGGCAAAGAGCATCGAGTCGGGGCCTTTGTCGAAGGCCGCGTCGGCCACCGCCGCCAGTTGGTTGGACAGCAGGACCTTTTTGGCCAGACCCACCAGAAACCGCCCCACACCGGAGGAAAAATCCGCCCAGGTCTCCACCCGGCCGTCGATCTCGCCGGCGATGGTCTCGTATTTCACGATGGGACCGGCGATGAGCTGGGGGAAGAAGGAGATGTACAGGCCCAGCTTGAAGGGAGAGGGCTGCACCGGGGCGTGATCCCGGGCCACATCCAGCACATAGCTCATGGCCTGGAAGGTGAAAAAGGAGATGCCGATGGGCAGCTCGATCACCGGGATGGTGAGAGAAAGCCCCAGATGACCCAGCTGGGTGAGGGTGAAGGTGAGGTACTTGAAGACGAAGAGCAGGCCCAGATTGGACGCCACCGACAGCACCACCGGCAGGCGGACGCTTCGCCCGGCCTTTTTCCGAACACCCACCCACAGGCCAAAGAGATAGTTGGCCCCAATGGAAGCCAGCATGGCGATGACGAACCAGGGCTCTCCCCAGGCGTAGAAGAAAAGGGAGGCGCACAGGAGAAAGAGATTCTGGGCCATTCTGCGCCACCGTCCCAACAGGGGGCAGAGCAGGTAATAACCCGCCAGCACCAGCGGCAGAAAGACAAAGAGAAAAACAGAACTGGAAAAGAGCATGCGGCAATCTCCTTTAGGTCAGATAGCGTCCCGCAACGGGGAGCTTGGAGAGCACCCAGGCCACGGCCAGGGAGCACGCCAGTACCACCGCCGCCAGTACCGGCACCGCCAGCACCGGCGAAAAGGACAAAACCGTAATGCCCAGGTGGTTGAGCAGCATGAGGAAAAAAGCGTGGGACAGGTACACCCCGAAAGATACCTTTGCCGCCACGGAAATGGGATGACGGCGGGGAAGGGGCGTCCGGTCTGCGGCCCACGACTGGAAGAAGAGAAACACCGCGATGCTCATCAGGGCAATGGTGGGGTTATCGTAGTTATAAAAGGTCTGGGCCAGCATGCCCCGCTGCTGGGAGAGCCAGGCCGTGCCCGCGATGGTGCCCGCAGCCCCCAGAATGCCCAGCCCATAGAACGTGTTCCTCGCCTTGCGGCTCAGCGGATAGGTCCGCAGGTAGTAGCCCAGGACGTAATAGCCCACATACCCCATCACCAGATGAAGATTCAGGTTGTTGATCCACAGGCTGACCGTCTGGCTGGGACGAATCCGGAGCACATTGGGCAGCAGCCAGGCAAAGATGAACACCAAAGCGAAAAACCAGTGAAATTCCGCCCGGCTGGCGCCCCGCACGAAGGCGCGCAGAATGGGGGTGACCAGATAGAGGCCGATAATCATGTAGAGAAACCACAGGTGGAAATGGGTCTGGCCCAGCGCCACCTGATAGAGGGCGTTCCACAGGTCGGCCATATGGAGCCCATGGGTGAGGATCTGAGCGGCCAGGGCGTAGGCGGCCCCCCACGCCACAAGCGCCACGAAAATACGGAAAATATGGCCCCGCAGCAGCTTGGACAGGGGAAGGGGATGGTCCGGGTCCAGCAGGAACATACCGGAGAGCATCACGAAGACCGGCACGCACCAGTGAGAGAGACTGTCATAGACGTTGAGGACGTGAAAGGCAAACGAGCCTACCGCCACGTTTTCCAGCTGAGAACCGGCCAGATGGAGCACGATGACGGCCGCCATGGCGGCACAGCGCAGCAGGTCGGCGTAGGCAAGCCGGCCCTTGTTGGGTGATGCCATTTCTTAACCCTTGGCGGGGACGATCTCGATCCAGTAGCCGTCGGGATCGGAGATGAAATAGATGCCCATCGCCGGATTTTCATAGCAGATGCAGCCCATCTGGGCGTGCTTTTCGTGGATGGCGTCATACTGGTCGGTGACAAAGGCCAGGTGGAACTCACACTCGCCCAGATTGTAAGGCTCGGTCCGGTCCTGCAGCCAGGTCAGCTCCAGCTGAAAGCCGGTCTCGCCGTCTCCCAGGTACACCAGACGGAAGGAGCCGTCGGAAGCCTCCTTTTCCCGTACCACCTTCAGGTCCAGCGCCTTGGCGTAGAAGTCCAGAGAGCGCTGGAGATCCAGGACGTTAAAGTTAAAATGATTGAATTGGAGCATGGGAAACACCTCTTTCAAGTAAAGTTCGTGGTTATCCTATCACAAAAAGGAACGGTTCGCAAGCCGGGCGGCGGTCAGACGTTGTCGTCTTCCCCGTGCAGGTTGGCCTTTTGGTTGATGTACTCCGCCCGGAATTTGCCGTACATGATTTTTTGCTCGCTGTAAAGGCTGTCGTAGCCGGAGAGCATATAGGTCACGGCGCACACGATGGCAAAGAGGGGCAGTCCGCCGCCGCCGAAGACCTCAAAGGCCAGCAGCAGAGAGGTGAGGGGACAGTTGGTGACGCCGCAGAAGACGGCCACCATGCCCAGCGCCGCGCCGAAGGGAGCGGGCAAGCCGATCAGCGGAGCGGCTACACAGCCGAAGGTGGAACCGGCGAAGAAGGCGGGCACGATCTCACCGCCCTTGAATCCGGCCCCCAGGGTCAGGGCGGTAAAGACGATTTTCAGCAAAAAGGCCTCCGGACGGGCTTGGCCGCCGATGGCGGCGGCGATGACGCCGCTGCCCGCGCCGTTATAATCCCGGCTGCCCACCAGCAGGGTGAGGAGCACCACCAGCACACCGCCCACGATGGCCCGCAGAAGGGGATTGGAGAGGAAGCGGTCATAGAGATGGGACACCCCGTGCATGATGCGGCAGAAGAGGATGGACACCAGCGCCAGCAAAAGGCCCAGCACCAGCACCCGCAGCATGGAGAGAGGTTCCAGTTCAGGCACGCCGGACAGGGGGAAGGAAGTGGGGGCCACGCCGCACAGACCGGCCACCCATACGCCGATGAGGGCGGAGAGGGTACAGGGCACCAGAGCGGCGTAATAGAGCACGCCCACGCTCACCACCTCCATGGCGAAGATGGCGGCGGCCAGAGGCGTGCCGAAAAGGGCGGCAAAGGCGGCGGACATACCGCACATGGTGATGACCCGGCTGTCCTTCTCGTCCAGATGGACCCACTGGCCGATCTTGGAGGAGATGGAGCCGCCGATTTGGAGGATGGCCCCTTCCCGTCCGGAGGAGCCGCCCACCAGATGGGTGATGATGGTGGACAAAAAGACCAGCGGCGCGGTACGCAGCCGGAGCGGGGCGTTTTCCCGCACCGCCACCAGCACAAAATTGGTGCCCCGGTCCTTTTCCATGCCGCACACCCGGTACAAAAGCACGATGGCCGCGCCGCCCACCGGCAGGAGATAGAGCAGCCAGGGCCATTTCGTCTGTACCCCGGTGGCCCAGGCAAAGCAAAGGTAAAAGGCGCTGCTCACCAGCCCCACCACCACGCCGATGACGGCGGAGAAGAGGACCCAGCGCACAAAGACGACGCCGTGTCCCGCCATTCGTTTGCCACGCGAAAGCAGTTGATCCATATCCCAGTCTCTCCCTTACGCCGGCCCTTCATACCGCCGGCCTGTTTTTGGCGGACATCATTATATCACATCCAAGCCAGGGGCCGCATCCATTTTTCTCCCTTTTGTACAGAGAAACCAGCCGCTTTTTTCGTGCAAACAGACATAGGGTGTGATATACTGTTGCAGGCGTCCTCAGAGACGCGACTTTGGTTCCCGTATTGCAGAAGGAGGAATTTCTCTTGGACGAACCGTTATGGCCGCAGCTGCTGCTCCAGGCCATCCTGATTGCCCTCAACGCGTTTTTTGCCTCCTCGGAGATTGCGCTGCTCTCCCTCAACGAGGGGATGCTCCGCCTTCAGGCCGAGGAGGGCGACAAGACCGCCGGACGGCTGCTGGCCATTGTGGAAGCCCCCACCCGCTTCCTCTCCACCATTCAGATCGGCATTACCCTGGCCGGGTTCCTGGGCTCCGCCTTTGCCGCGGAAAACTTCGCCGGACGGCTCACCGCCGCCGCGGTGGACCTGTGGGCCCTGAACGATGCCGCCGCCGGTGTGGTGAATACCCTTTCGGTGGTGGTGGTCACCGTGATTTTGTCCTTTTTTACCCTGGTGTTCGGCGAGCTGGTGCCCAAACGGGTGGCCATGCAGAAGGCCGAGGCGGTGGCCCGCTTTACCGCCGGGGTCATCCGGGTTTTGTCGGTGGTGATGCGCCCGGTGATCTGGCTGCTTACTGTCTCCACCAACAGAATGCTGCGCCTGCTGGGCCTGGACCCCGACGGCGACGAGGAGGAGGTCTCCGAGGAGGGCATCCGCATGATGATGGACCTGGGCGAGGAGCAGGGCGCCATCCAGAGCGACGAAAAGACCCTGATTGAAAACGTGTTTGACTTCAACGACCTGACCGCCGAGGAAGTCATGGTCCACCGGACCGATATGGTGACCCTGTCGGTGGAGGACAGCGACGAGACCATTCTCAATACCATCAAGACCAGCGGACTATCCCGTTTCCCGGTATGCGGCGAAGACGTGGACGACGTGCTGGGCATTTTGTCCACCCGCACCTATCTCCTCAACCGGAACAGTCCCCATCCGCTGCCCCTTCGCAGTATGCTGCGCAAGCCCTATTTCGTGCCCGGTTCGGTGAGAGCCCACAAACTGTTCCGTGATCTCCAGGCCAAGAAGGTACACATGGCCATCGTGGTGGACGAATATGGCGGCACGGCGGGACTTTTGACGCTGGAGGACCTGCTGGAGGAGATCGTGGGCAACATCTACGACGAATTCGACCCCCAGGAGGACCAGAATATCATCCCCCTGGGTGAAAACCTGTGGCGGGTATCGGGCAGCACCGAGCTGGACGAGCTGTCCCAAACGCTGGGTGTCAGCTTCCCCGAGAACGAAGAAGCCGAGACCCTGGGCGGACTGGTCTTTGAGCAGCTTTCCGTCATCCCCGAGGACGGAAGCCACCCCGAAGTGGCGCTTTACGGCCTGTCCATCCGGGTGGAAGTGCTTCAGGAACGCCGCATCGAATGGGCCTTACTTTCTTTCTCAGAAAGAAAGTAAGCAAAGAAAGGGAGAATCTGGCCCCGGACCAGCGGTCCGGGGCCTCCTTGTTTCGGAACCATGGCGATAAACGGCGGGCGCACACTGTGCGCCCCTACATACATGGAGATATATAAAAACACACCTTCTATCCTGAAATGACAGGGCAGAAGGTGTGTTTTCTTTTAACGCATTTCGCGGCGGCCTTCCAGGGCGCGCATGAGGGTGGCGTCGTCGGTATACTCCAGGTGACTGCCCACCGGAATGCCGTAGGCCAGGCGGGAGACCTTCACCCCAAAGGGCTTGAGCAGCCGGGAGAGATACATGGCGGTGGCCTCGCCCTCGGTATCCGGGTTGGTGGCCATGATGACCTCCCGCACCTCGCCCTCTGCCACGCGGCCCAGCAGCTCCTTCACATGGAGATCGTCGGGGCCCACATGGTTCATGGGGGAGATGACGCCGTGGAGCACATGGTATACGCCTTCATATTCCCGGGCGCGCTCAATGGCCACCACATCCTTGGGACTGGCCACCACGCAGATGGTGCTCTTGTCCCGCTTGTTGTTGGCGCAGATGGAACAGGGGCCTTCCCCCTCGGTCAGGTTCTGGCACACCGGACAAAGGGCAATGGACCGCTTGGCCCCGGTGAGGGCGTCGGCAAAGGCCTGCACCTCCTCCGGCGGCTGGGAGAGGATATAGAAGGCCAGCCGCTGGGCGCTTTTGCTGCCGATACCGGGGAGCCGGGCAAACTGCTCCGTGAGTTTTTCCAGCGCCGGGGGGAAATACTGCATGGTACCTCCTCCCGTGCTCAGCCCCGCAGGGCGGAAATGACCACGCTGGGATCGGCGGCGCCGTAGACCGCAGATCCGGCCACCAGAGTATCGGCGCCGGCACGGATGACCTTGGGCGCGGTCTGGGCGTTGATGCCGCCGTCCACTTCCAGACGGCAGGAGGGATTCACCCGGTCAATGAGGGAGCGGACCTGGGCGATGGTGTCCAGCTGGTTTTCCATAAAGGCCTGGCCGCCGAAGCCGGGCTCCACCGTCATCACCAGCACCATGTCCAGCTGCTCCAGATAGGGCAGGATGGCCCGGGGAGAGGTGATGGGGCGGAGGGCCACCGCCTTCTTCACGCCGCAGGCATCCATGGCCCGCAGGGCGTCGGCAATGCCGGAGGGGCCGTCGGCCTCCAGATGGACGGACAGCAGGTCGGCTCCCGCCTTGGCGAAGGCTTCGATATAGCGGGCGGGCTTGTCGATCATCAGATGCACGTCGAGAAACATGTCGGTGCACTTGCGGATGGACTGGACCACCGGCACGCCAATGGTGATGTTGGGCACGAACTGGCCGTCCATTACGTCCACATGGAGCCAGTCGGCGGAGGAGACCCGGCGGATATCCCGCTCCAGGTTGGCAAAGTCCGCCGACAGGATGGAAGGAGCAATTTTAATCATAGTTTCATCCTCCTGTAAAGGAAATCAAAAAGCAAACGATGGGGGAGCGGTGTATACTCAGCAGAGGAGACCGCGCTTACAGAACGGTGTTGACCACCTGGGCGTCGTAGCCCTGGGCGCGGAGGGCGTCCAGGATGGTATTTTTATGGACATGGCCGAAGGCCTCGGTGGTGACCCGCAGTTCCACGCCGGCCTGACGGTTGAGGTTGACGAACTGATTGTGTTCCAGCTTGATGATGTTGCCGTTTTCCTTGGCCACCACCTGAGCCACCCGCAGCAGCTCGCCGGGACGGTCGGGGAGCTGCACCGAGAAGGTGAACACACGGCCGCGGTTGATCAGACCGTGCTGCACCAGAGAGGAGATGGTGATCACGTCCATGTTGCCGCCGGAGAGGATGGGCACCACGTTGCAGCCCCGGAATTTCAGGTGAGACAGGGCGGCGATGGTGAGCAGGCCGGCGTTCTCCACGATCATCTTGTGCTTTTCCATCATATCCAGGAAGGCGTCCACCAATTCGCTGTCGTCGATGGTGATGATGTCGTCCAGATTCTGCTGGATATAGGGGAAGATCTGGTCGCCGGGCGTCTTCACGGCCACGCCGTCGGCAATGGTGTTGACGGTGGGCAGGGTGACGATGTGGCCCGCCTCCACGCTGGCCTTCATGGAGGCCGCGCCGGTGGGCTCCACGCCGATAACGGTCACGCTGGGGTTGAGGAGCTTGGCCAGAGTGGCCACGCCGGTGGCCAGTCCGCCGCCGCCGATGGGCACCAGGATTACGTCCACGTCGGGCAGGTCCTGGAAGATCTCATAGGAGATGGTGCCCTGACCAGTGGCGATGGCGGGGTCATTGAAGGGGTGGACGTAGGTAAGGCCCTGCTCCTGGGAGAGCTTGGCGGCCAGCTCGGCGGCGTCGTCGAAGGTCTCGCCGTGGAGGATAACGTCGGCGCCGTAGTCCTTGGTATTGTTGACCTTCACCAGCGGGGTGGTGGTGGGCATGACGATGGTGGCGCTCACACCGGCGGCCTGGGCGGCATAGGCCACGCCCTGGGCGTGGTTGCCGGCAGAGGCGGTGATGAGACCGCGGCTCTTCTCCTCTTCGGTGAGGGTGCTGATCTTATAGTAGGCGCCGCGGATCTTGTAAGCGCCGGTGATCTGCATGTTTTCCGGCTTGATATATACGTTGTTGCCGGTGGCCTTGGAGAAGGCGGGGCTGTAAACCAGACTGGTTTTCGAGATGACACCGGAGAGTACGCTGCGGGCATTTTTGAATTCGTTGAGTGTGAGCATGACCATCCTCTTTTCTCTCCCGACGCACAGAAAAAATGCCTTCTGCGGTCGTTCTGAAGTCGTGGCCGGGAGGCGGCAGGAGGGCGGCAAACGCCCAGCGCACGGGGTCCTTTCAGCCAATATATCCTATATGATACTGACTTTTGTTTGTAAAGTCAACGTGTTCTTGACACGTTAAACTGAGAAAGGTACAATGAATCTGAATACACTGTGCGCGCCCAGGGAGGGACTTCACTATGTCAAAAAAAGTAATTCGCTCGGTAGCGCCCATCTATGCCGTAGGGGTGACGTGGCTGGTATGGGCTCTTTTCCTGCCGCTCTATGCGCCCCTTCACTTTGCAGCCGTGGCGGTGGCATCGGCGGTGGTTTTTGTACTGGCCCGGAAGATCTGGCCCGACCGGAGTTTTACCGCGCCGGAAGAAGAAAAGGAGACGCCCAAGACAGAGCCCAAGACCGCCAAAGAGGAGACGAAAAAGGAAGAGCCTCTTTCGCCTGAGATCACCCAGCTGCTGGCCGAACGGGACCGGGCGCTGGGCGAGATGCGCCGGCTCAACGACAGCATTGCCGACGAGAAGATCTCCGCCCAGATCGACCATCTGGAGCTGGTGACCGGCAAGATCATCGACCATGTGGCCCAGAATCCCACCAAGCTCCCTCAGATCCGCCGTTTTCTCAACTACTATCTCCCCACTACCCTCAAACTCCTCAACGCCTATGACCGGATGGATTCCGCCGGCGTGTCGGGGGCCAATATCGACGGCACCAAGGGACGGGTGGAGAACATCATGGACACCATCGTGAAATCCTTTGACCAGCAGCTGGACGCCCTGTTCGGCGACGAGGCGCTGGATATCTCCACCGATATCACCGTGCTGGAGCAGATGCTGGCCCGGGAAGGACTGGGCGGCACCCAGATGCCCGGCTGATACGATACCCGAATTTATTTTATATGACAGAAAGGAAGATCCACCATGGCAGATCAAATGGATATGATGCCTCAGCTGACCCTTACCCCTGACGCCGATACCGCCACGCCCCCCGCCGCGCCGGAGGCTCCTGTGCTGACCCTGGACCCCTCGGGGACCAACGCCGCCCAGGCCGCCGCTCAGGCCGGGAAGGACGTGGACAGCGTGGCGCTGGATGAGAGCCGTCTTTCGGAGAGCGAGCGGAAGATGGTGGAGGATTTCGCCCAGAAGATCGACATTACCGACTCCAACCTGGTCTTCCAGTACGGCGCCGCCGCCCAGAAGAACATCGCCGCCTTTTCGGAAAATGCGCTCAACTCGGTGCGCACCAAGGATCTGGGTGAGATCGGCGAGGCCCTCTCCTCTCTGGTGATCGAGCTCAAGCATGTGGACGCCGGCGAGGAGAAAAAAGGCGGTATCTTCGGCTTCTTCCAGAAGAAAAGAGACGAGCTGGAGGCGCTCAAGACCGCCTACACCAAGGCGGAGGTCAACGTGGACAAGATCGTCACCATTCTGGAGGGACATCAGGTCACCCTCATGAAGGACATCGCCATGCTGGACCAGATGTATGAGCTGAACACCAAGTACTATAAAGAACTCACCATGTATATCCTGGCGGGCAAGAAGCGCCTCCAGCAGGTGCGGACGGGCGAGCTGGAACAGCTGCGGCTCAAGGCCACCCAGACCGGCGCTCAGGAAGACGCCCAGGCCTACAACGACCTGGCCAACATGTGCAACCGCTTTGAAAAGAAGCTCCACGACCTGGAGCTGACCCGCATGATCTCCATTCAGATGGGCCCCCAGACCCGTCTCATCCAGAACAACGATGCCCTGATGCTGGAGAAGATCCAGTCCTCTCTGGTCAACACCATTCCCCTCTGGAAGAGCCAGATGGTGCTCTCCCTGGGTTTGGAGCACTCCCGCCAGGCCACCGCGGCCCAGAGCGCCGTCACCAACATGACCAACGATCTGCTGCGCAAAAACGCCGAGATGCTCAAGATGGGCACCATCGAGACCGCCCGGGAAGCCGAGCGGGGCGTGGTGGATATCCAGACCCTCCAGCACACCAACGAGCAGCTCATCTCCACGCTGGATGAGGTGATGAAGATCCAAAGCGAGGGCGCTCAGAAGCGCCGGGAAGCGGAAGTGGAGCTGGGCAAGATCGAAGGCCAGCTCAAGCAGAAGCTGCTGGAGCTGCGGGGTTAAATAGTCCCTCTCCAAGGAGGTCCTCTTATGAAGGCATTGAAACAAACCTGGGTGGCCGTACTGATCGCGGTGCTTCTCATCGGAGCCGCAGTGGGCATCGGCCAGCTGCGCCGTCCCCAAACCCAGATCTCCGGCGGGAAAACCGACCTGGACACCACATTGGATACGGCGTATCTCTCCAAATACCTCTCGGACGGCGCGGACGTCTTTACTGCCAGCGAGGAGAAATCCATCCTGCTCTATAATGCCAACTGGGATGAACGGTATAACAGTAAAATTGCCGTGGTGACCCTCACCCAGAGCAGCGACGCATCCCTCAATGATACCGCTCTGGACTGGGCAGACCGTTTCGGATTGAGGGCGGGCGACGCCATCCTGGTGCTGGAGACCGGCGGGGCGGGGGATTACTATCTTCTCACCGGCGATGACTTCTACTCCATGATGCCAGACGACGTGGTCAACCGCTACCTCAGCCAGTACCTGGAGAATGATTTTGCCGCCAAAAGGTACGGAAAGGGCGTTTTGAACCTCTTCTCCGGCATCAATGAGCTCTATTACGACACCTTCGGCCTGGGCAATGAGGGTTACTACCCTTCTTCGACCGGCGGCGGTTCCATCCGGTGGAGCACCATTCTTGTGGTGGTGCTGGTGTTGGCGCTGGTCATCGCTTCGGCTGCGGATGAGTACCGCTACGACAGCTATCGCCGCCGCTATGCCGGGATGGGCACCCCGCCGGTGGTGTTCCGGCCCATCCTCTTCTGGCACCGGCCCGGCTGGGGCTGGTATGACCGGCGGTGGAACCGTCCGTACCGGGACCATCGTCCCCCACGGGGCCCCCGTCCCCCGCACGGACCGGGTCCGGGCGGATTTGGCGGCCATGGCGGCTTCGGCGGCGGAAATCCCGGCGGTTTCGGCGGCATGGGCGGCTTTGGCCGGGGCGGTAACTTCGGAGGCGGCCACGGCGGCGGCCGTTCCAGCGCCGGCCGAGGCGGCGGTTTCGGCGGCGGTCATGGCGGAGGCCGGGGCGGCGGCTTCGGCGGAGGCCACGGCGGCGGCAGATAAACGTTTTTGCCCGCTTTTTTCAAAAAGCGGCAGGGTCCAGGGACAGCGTCCCTGGGCGCACGCCGCAGCGGGCGAAATCCCCTGCACGCGCCGGCGCGTGCACAACCGGTACGTTTCAAAGGACCTGTCCCTTCCAAGGCGACAGGTCCTTTTCCTATCCGGACACAAAACCAACACACAGCCATGATAGCATGAAAGAGAAGATAAGAGATAAAAGATAAGAGATAAGAGATAGGGAAGCGGGTGGATCAGGGGGAACTCGCTCATGGAGTGTGAAGGGAGGAAATGAGAATGGCCTATCAAATTCTGGCGGCTGAGGATGAGCCACGCCTTGCGGCGATCATCCGGGACTATTTTACGGCCCACGGCGTGGGCTGCACCCTGGCCAGAGACGGGGAGGAGGCGTTACACCTGCTGCGGGTAGAGGATTACGACGCCGTGCTGCTGGATGTGATGATGCCCGGAGTGGACGGCTTTGCAGTGTGCCGGGCGGTGCGGCAGAGAAGCGGCGTGCCGGTGATCTTTCTCACCGCGCTGGGGGGTGAGGAATACGCCCTCCACGGCTACGAGCTGGGGGCGGACGATTATATCACCAAACCCTTTTCGCTGGCGGTGCTCTACGCCAAGACCATGGCCCTCATCCGCCGGGCGGCAGGGATCAGCGGAGAAGAACTGACCTGCGGGGCCATTGCGGTTCGGCCCGGGCCGCGGACCTGCGCCGTCTCCGGCCGGCACTGTCCCCTCTCGCCCCGGGCGTTTGACCTGCTGCTGTGTCTGATGCGCAACAGGGGACAGGTGCTGAGCCGGGAACAGCTTCTCGATAAGGTGTGGGGACTGGATTTTGAGGGGGACAGCCGGGCGGTGGATGTGCAGATCAAAAACCTCCGGGCGGCGCTGGGTCCGGCGGGCAAACAGATCAAAACCGTCTATAAAGCAGGCTATCAGTTGAAGGAGGGAGTGGAATGAAGGGAAAACGTTCTGTACAGATGGCCGTGACCCGGTCATCCATGGTATTGGTCTTTCTCATCTGGCTGCTCATTGCCGGGGTGCTGGGCGTGCGGGAATATTACCGGACGGTGGAGGAATGCGAAGTAAAGGCACAGAATGTGCTGGACGGCCTGCGCCGGAATCTGGCGGAACGGATTCAGACCAGCTCTGACGCCACGAAGTGGACAATCCGTGTGGCTACGGAAGGCTTGCAGAGGACCATGTTCCCGGGGGGGATGTCGCTGGATGGGTGGATGCAATCGTTTGCCTGGGACCCACTTTTCTACGGCGGCGGAGTGTATACCAGCCAATACGGGACTCTGGAGAGCGGAAACTATCTTTGGTTTCTCGATATGGAGTCGCAAAACAGAGTATTGTCTATGGATACGTCCTTTTCGCAGAAAGATTGCGAATGGTTTTTAGAAAATATCAATTGGACTTGGGCGTCAGGAGACCTGTACGGAACCGCTGAAGGATGGGAGAAAAATGGACTTTTCTATCCGGAATATCTGACGATACGCTGGAAAGACGGGGAGGAGAAAACATTTACAGGACAGGCGGAACCGCCGGCGGGAGCAAAAAAAGTTTATTTTGAGTGGGATAGCTGCTCTTTTTCGGGAGGAATCAATCAAGAGCAGCTTGCACTGGTCCGGCAGGCAGTGGAGCGGGCGAAAGACTGCATGGGCGGCACGGAAGCGACGACCGACCAGGAAAGCAGCCTGACAAAAATCACCTGGACTGCCTATTTGCCCAGTGATCCGGAATCTTCCACCCCCACCAGCTGCGCCTATTTCATGACCTGCTTCCCACTGCAAATCGCCTGGAGGAAGCTGTGGCCCATCTACCTTTCCACCTTGCTGACCGCCAGCAGTCTGGGTTTACTGGTGGCGGGATTGCTCTCCTACCGGCTGACCCGTCCTATTCGTAAGCTGTGGGATACGGTGAAGGAAGGGGGCGAACCGTGGAAATTTGGAATGAAAAGCGGCATTTTGGAGCTGGACGGTCTGGGGGAAGCGCTGGAGCGTCTGAGCTGGGAGAACAGAGACGCACAGGCCAGGCTCAGAAGAGACCTTACGCGGGAGCGGGACCTGATGCGGGCGGTGGCCCATGAGCTGAAGACGCCTGCGGCGGTGCTGCGGTCCTATGCAGAGGGGTTGCAGGAGGACATCGCGCCGGACAAACGGGAAGCATACCTGCGTGTTTTGATGGAAGAGGCCGACCGGACGGGGAAGCTGGTGGAGGATCTGCTGGAGCTGACCCGTATCGACAGCGGGAAAACGCCCCTCCGGATGGAAGAGGTGGACCTGAAAGAACTGCTCGCCCAGGTGTTTGGCCGCTATGAACGGATTCTAGCCCAGAAAGACGGAACATTGTTCCTTCTGCTGGATGACTGTACCTATCCCTGTGACCGGCGGCGTATGGAGCAGGCGGCGGACAATCTGGCCTCCAACGCGGCGCGGTTCTGCGCCCATGGCGGTACGGTGACAGTGCATCTCTGTCGGGAAGGGGAGAAGACGGTCTTTACGGTGGACAACGACGGGCCCAACATCCCGGCGGAAGCCATGGAACGTATCTTTGAACCGTTCTATCGGGGAGACTGGGCCAGAGACCGGGAGAGCGGTGGTTCCGGCCTGGGCCTGGCCCTGGTGAAGCGTATTCTCGCCCTCCACGGCGGCTGCTGCACGGTACAAAACCGAAAAAACGGCGTTCTCTTTACGGTGGAGCTGCCGAAACACGGCTGACCCTTGCGTGAACTTTGCTCATCTGCTAAACTGTATCCCGTGGCCGGACCGGGTTCCGGTCTGCTTGCAAAAGAAGATAGCATGTGATATTCTTATCTCAAAATGAAAGCGAAAGAGAGGAAAGCAGATGAGATTCGACCGTATTCAGGCAAAATGGAATGCCAGAACCATCATTGCCCACTCCAAACCCCATGTCTGTCTGGTGACGCTGGTCTATTTGCTGGCCACCAGCGGTCTGGCCCTGCTGCTGAGCCTGTTTGTCGTCAATCCCATGCAGGCGGCAAACCAATATGTGATGGACTGGGCCGCCGGCGGCGGCGTCGGTTCCCTCACCGCGGAGGAAGTCCTGGCCGCGGCTTACGCCGGTTCCAGCGGTGTGCTGGGGGTCTTTGCCAGCGTCCTGCTGGGCCTTTATCAGATGGTCATGCAGGGCGGGTATCTCTTTTACATCACCCGCCTGGTGCGCCGGGAGAGAGGCGGGTACGCCGACCTCCTGGAAGGCTTCGGCATCGCCGGCAAAGTCGTGGGGCTGAATCTTCTGATCGTACTGTATAGCTTCCTGTGGATGCTGCCGGTTACGGTCCTCTTTACGGCAGTGGTGTTCCTTGCTGCCCTGTCCCAGAGCATGGCCGTGTTGCTGCTGGTCTATATCGCTGGCGTGGTCGGCATGGTGGCCTATGCCGTTTGGGTGTCGCTGCGCTATGCCATGTCGGTTTACCTGCTGATGGATCAGCCGGAACAGGGCGTCCTGTGGGCCATCCGTACCAGCGTGCAGACCATGAAAGGATGGAAGAAAGACCTCTTCGTGCTCTGGATCTCCTTCCTGGGCTGGAGTTTGCTCAGCGCTGTCACCGGCGGTCTGGCCGGGATCTGGGTCAGTCCCTATACCAGTCTGACCATCGTGCAGTTCTATGAGTTCATCTCCGGGCGGCAGACAATATCCGCAGAGGAAATCCCTCCTGTGAATGGAGGAAACGGTTTTTGACAGTAAATCACTCAGGATGGAGGAAAGGACTGGCATGAAGGGAAGAGACACGGAAAAACGGCACAGTCTGGCTGTGTTCAAACGGATGCTCAAACAGGGACGATACAGTCTTGCAATCCTGATTCTCTTTACCATTCTGGTCCTGCTCAGCCGTGTTGCCATTGAAGAGATCATCCTGAACAACGTCCAGCACATGGGCGAGAGTCTGGCACAGAGCTACTCCACCGAAGAAGAACGCAATATGATCGGCTATCAGCTGCTGCTGGAGCTGGGGGCAAGCTACGTCAGCGAGGATGCGGTCTCCTACATGGACCAGGATACCCTGGAACTCTATCTCAAACGCTATTTCCAGGATGCCATTCATGTCATGGGAGAGGGCGTCATCGATCCCTATGCGGTGGTCAACGGGGAGATTGTGGCGGCAAATCCCTGGACGGGGGACAGCGTCTATGATGTGAGCGAAACCGAGTGGTACCGGAAAGCGCTGGAGGCCGATGGAAAAGTTATTTTCACCAATGCCTATACCGACGTCATTTCCGGCAAGGCGGTCATTACCGCGGCCGTCAAGGGGGAAGGGACCAATAACGTGGTGGCCTTTGACGTCTTCCCCGAAAATTTCCGGGTGGAGGATAACCGCCAGGAGCTGCCTGAAGGAAGCTCCTATTTCCTCTGCGACTCCAACGGCACCCTGCTCTACCGGGAGAGCGCGGTGAACGGTACGGAGGAAGAGATCAGTGCCTATATCAAACGGCTCTTCGACGCCATTCAGAGCGGCGATCTGGATGCGGCCGACGCCTATATCACCGACATTGTAGGGGAAAAACGCGGCATCTACTATAACGAGGCGGAAAATGGATGGGTGTCCATCATTACCATCCCCTACACCTCCATACTGGCTGAGTTTGGCCAGCTGCGCTTCTGGACGGTGGGCATTCTGACCATTTTCTGGGTGCTGGGCGGCATCATGACCATCCGTAGCTATCTGCTCAACCGGGATATGGAACGCACCAATGAGACGGTTCGGGTGCTGGGTAATTCCTACTATGCCATCTACCGCGTCAACTACCGTCACGGCACCTATGACATGATCAAGGGGTCGGACTATATCCGCGCCCACCTGCCGCTCCACGGTGCCTATGACGAGCTGATGGCCACCCTGGGCAAAGTGATCCATCAAAATATCTATCAGGACTTCAAAGACGCCTTTTCCCTGGAGCATCTCCAGGAACTGGTGCAAAAACGGGTGCGGGATTTCGGCGGCGACTTTTTGCGGAGATTCAACGGTCAGTACCGCTGGGTCAATGTCCGCGCCCTCTTTGACGAGTCCCTCAGCGTGGGCGAGGTGGTCCTCTGCTTCCGGGAAGTGGACGAGGAAAAGCAGGCCGAGCTGCGCCAGATGGAGTTTTTGGAAAATACCCTCCAGACCATGAAGGAGAGCGAGGCGTCCAAGGACCGGTTTTTCTCCAATATGTCCCACGATATGCGGACCCCCCTCAACGCCATTCTGGGCCTTTCCCAGCTGGCGCAGGACCATGTGGATGATCCGGTCCGCACCGCCGACTATCTCGACAAGATCAACCACTCCAGCCATCAGCTGCTGGAGCTTATCAACGACATTTTGGAGCTGTCCAAGATCGAACAGGGAAAACTGTCCTTCAATGAAAGCGAGTTTGACCTGAGACGGTACATAGAAGACTGCTGTTCCTCCTTCCAGTTCCAGGCGGAACGGGAGAACAAGGCGTTTTCCATCTCCTTCCGCATACAGGACCAGGAAGTCATCGGCGACCCCCAGCGCCTGGGACAGGTGCTCAATAATCTGCTGTCCAACGCGGTGAAATTCACCGGAGCAGGGGGGAGCGTCCGGGTGGACGTGGTGCAGATGGAACCGGGCCCTCACGCCAAATATCAGATCACCGTGACAGATACCGGCGTGGGGATGTCGGAGAAATTTTTGGAAAAACTCTTCCTGCCCTACGAGCGGGATACGCAGTTCGGCGCCAAAAACATCTCGGGTACCGGACTGGGTATGCCCATTGCCAAGAGTATCGTGCAGCATATGGGCGGCAGGATCACCGTAGAGAGCACGTTGGGGGAGGGGACTACCTTTACCGTCACGCTGCCCTTCCAGACGCCCAGAGGGGACGCAGCGCCTCAGAAAGAAACGCAGCAGGTCCAGACGGAGGAATACCAGCTGGACGGAAAGCTGATGCTGGTGGCGGAGGACAACGAACTCAACATGGAGATCACCACCGAGATCCTCAGATCCCAGGGCGCACAGATACTTCAGGCGTGGAACGGAAGGGAAGCGCTGGAGGTATTTGAACAGTCCCAGCCGTTCGGCATCGACGCCATTCTGATGGATATGCAGATGCCCGAGATGAACGGCTGTGAAGCCGCCAAGGCCATCCGGGCGCTGGACCGGGCCGACGCCCAGAGCGTGCCCATCATCGCCGTCACCGCCAACGCCTTCGCCGAGGACATCGCCGCCACAGCAGCGGCGGGAATGAACGCCCACGTCTCCAAGCCCATCGATTTTGAGGTATTGAAACAGACCCTCCGGGATCTGGCCGGAGGATAAGAGCTGCAGCATAAAACGAGGCCGGGAATCCGTACGGATTCCCGGCCTTGTGCGTTCTGTATTTGCTTGGGAGCGGCTCAGAGAGTCAGATCCACCCCGAACCGACGGGCCATGTCGCGCAGGCCGTCTCCAACCTCTTCCCGGCTGAACCCGCCCGCCTGCAGCTCCTGGTCGGTGCAGCTGTTCAGGTGCATATAGAAATCCACGGCGATGGACAGGTAGCGCAGATCGTCCTCCTCGGCCTGCTCATAGAGAAGGTCTTCCGCCGCGTTGAAATCGCCGGCCTTGATGTGCTGGTCCAGCGCAAACCACAGTCCGTCCGCCTTTGCGTCGGCCTCCAGACCGGTGGGGGTGTAGTCGGTCTCCTCCTTGCCCAGCACCAGACGCACGATGGTTTTGGCCAGTACATCGGTATCCCGGGCCATATAATCGTCCTTCAGCATGGCGTGATGCTCCTTTCCGTCCCCTTTATGGGACTTTCACAGAGAAAAACTTTTCGTCCTTCCCTTGACGTTGGGGAAAAATGGTGGTATTCTTAACAAGTAGAACAAATGTTCTACAATTGCCGTTTTGGCTGTGGAAAATAAAAATGCCCCGCCGATTGGCGAGACATTTTTGGTGGAGGAGGGTGGATTCGAACCACCGAAGCTAACGCAACAGATTTACAGTCTGCCCCCTTTGGCCACTCGGGAACTCCTCCATATGAACTTGACAGCTCCGAAAGGACGGTGGAGCTGGTGGACGGACTCGAACCCCCGACCGGTTGATTACAAATCAACTGCTCTACCAACTGAGCTACACCAGCAAATCAGCTCGTCCACAACGACGCTTATTTTAGCAGAAAGGAGTGGAAGTGTCAATAGGTTTTTCAAAAAAACTTT
>DXGA01000019.1 GCA_019114165.1 Candidatus Flavonifractor merdipullorum
TTCAGAATGGAGAGATTGGCCAGGGTAATGTCCACTTTTGCCGAGAGTTCGTTCAAACTCATTTTCCGCTTGGCCATCATCACATCCAGATTGACGATAATGGGCATCTTCCCACCTCCCTCAAATGGTCAGGTCGTTTTCTTCCTTCAGGCAGGCCGCCTGGAGGAAGAGGGCCGACATGACCAGAAACAGCAGTCCCCCCATGAGGAAGACCGGCACGAAGAGGGCATTGTAGGTAAAGAGGGGCGCGATGCTGCCGTAGTACCAAAAGCCCCACAAAAGCCGCACCAGCGCCGCCCCGGAGATCACAAAGCAGCACACCGCCGCCCGGCGCATATGGCGGGCATTGGAGCGGACGAAGATTTCCCCCTCCAGAAGGGTCTCCAAAATCTTTCTGGCCTGCGCTAAAATCACCGCCGTGCAGCACCCGCTGGCAAAGAGAAACAGGGTCAGCACAGCCGAATAGCCGTCCTGCCAGACAGTAACATAGCTCTCCCAAAAGAGTACGCTGTAAAATACCAGCCAGCTTCCGCCCGAGCTGTATTCAAAGAAAAAATCTCCGCCTTCCACGACGTACTCCGGCCGGATATGCAAAAGGCCGCATCCCACGATACCGGGCAGCAGGGGCAGCACCACCAGATTGCATACAAACGTGATGGTCACCAGCACCAACAGGATTCTTGCCAGATGACGCGTCTTGTTTTCTTCCATACATACCGTCCTCCTTTGCCATGAAGATACCACGCCTTATATCGAAAGTCAATTGTTTTTTATCGTTTTTCAATAAATCTTTATATCGTTTCCAATTGCGTCCATTTACTTTTTGTCTCTTATCCTTTATACTGGACGGGAAAATACTGCAAAAAGAGGAGGTCGTGTTGTGAAGCGATTGAGCGGAAAAGACGGCTTACTGGTTGGTTTTACCCTGTTCTCCATGTTCTTTGGAGCGGGCAACCTGATTTTCCCGCCGGGCATTGCCGCCCAGGCCGGGACGATGACCTGGTTCGCCGTCATTGGCCTTGCCATCAGCGCGGTTGGCCTGCCTGTACTGGGCATCATCGCCGTGGCCCGGGCAGGCGGCATGGATCAGCTGGGACAGCGGGTCCATCCGGCCTTTGCCAAGGTCTTTACCATCGTGGCCTATCTGGCCATCGGCCCCTGTCTGGCCATTCCCCGCACCGCCAGTACATCCTTTGAAATGGCCGTTCCCCCTTTCGTGGGACCTGACGCCCCCATCTGGCTCTTCCAGCTGATCTATTCGGTGGTTTTCTTCGGGCTGGCGCTCCTCATTGCCCTGCGCCCCGAAAAGCTCACCGACCGTCTGGGCAAGATCCTGTGCCCCATTCTGGTGGTTCTGATCGTCGTTACTTTCGCGGCCTGTCTTCTCAACCCGCTGGAGGGCTACGGCGTCCCGGCTGAACGCTGGGACACTCCCATCAAGGCCATTTCCGCCGGTTTCCTGGACGGATACCAGACCATGGACACCATTGCCGCCCTGGCCTTCGGTATCGTCATCGCCCTGAATATCCGCGCCCGGGGCGTCACGGAAGAGAAGGCCATTGTCAGCGGCACCGTCCGGTCCGGTCTCATGGCCGGGGCTATGCTGCTGGTCATCTATTCCATGCTGGCCCATATTGGCGGCATCTCGGGCGGCGCGGTGCCCAACCCCAGCGACGGCACCGAGGCCCTGACCAACATCGTCCCGCTGCTCTTCGGATCGGTGGGCAGCGTGATTCTGGCCGCCATCTTTGTCATCGCCTGCTTTAATGTCTGTGTGGGACTCATCAGCTCCTGCGGCGAGTATTTTTACGGTCTTTGTCCCAAACTGAGCTACCGCGGCTGGGCCATCCTCTTTGCCGTGGTCAGCATGGTCCTGGCCAACGCCGGACTGACCCAGATCCTCGCCTTCTCCATCCCGGTACTCAACATCATCTATCCCGTGGCCATCGTGCTCATCCTCCTGTCCTTTGCCCACAGCTGGCTCCAGCACACCCCCATGGTCTATCCCGCCGCCATCCTCTGCACCGGCGTGGTCAGCGTGCTTCTGGAGGTCCAGCGCCTGACCGGCACGGAATTTCTCTCCTTCCTCCCCTTCTCCGATCTGGGGTTGGGCTGGGTGCTGCCTGCCGTCATTGGCGCGGTGGTGGGCGTCTTCCTGCCGGGACGGAAGAAAGCCAACTGAACGGAAGGACGGTCCACCATGTCTCAAATCATCGAAATCACCGACCTTGCACTGCCCCAGCTGGACGTATTCGCCCGGCTGACCGAGGCCCAGCTGCGCAACCGTCTGGAACCGGAAAAGGGCATTTTTATTGCGGAAAGCCCTAAAGTGATCGTCCGCGCCCTGGACGCGGGGTATACGCCGGTCTCCCTGCTGATGGAACGCAAGCACATCGACGGACAGGGCCGGGAACTGATCTCCCGCTGTCCGGACGTTCCCGTCTATACGGCGGGCCGGGAGGTCCTGGCCCAGCTCACCGGCTATACCCTGACCCGCGGCATTCTGTGCGCCATGCGCCGCCCCGTGCTGCCCACCGTGGAAGCCCTCTGCACCGGCGCCCGCCGGGTGGCGGTGCTGGAGGGGATCGTGGACAGCACCAACATTGGAGCCATTTTCCGCTCGGCGGCGGCGCTGCATATGGACGCGGTGCTGCTGACCCCCACCTGCTGTGATCCCCTCTGCCGCAGGGCGGCGCGGGTGAGTATGGGCACGGTGTTCCAGATTCCCTGGACCCGCATCGGGGCGCATCCGGAGGACTGGCCTCAGCCCGGCCTTACCCGGCTGCAAAACCTGGGCTTCAAGACCGCCGCTATGGCGCTGAGCAAAGAGTCGGTCAGCGTGGACGACCCCCAGCTCATGGCGGAGGAAAAACTGGCCATCGTGCTGGGCACCGAGGGAGACGGCCTGGCCGCTTCCACCATTGCCGGCTGTGACTACACGGTCTGTATCCCCATGTCCCATGGGGTGGACTCTTTGAATGTGGCGGCTGCCAGCGCCGTGGCCTTCTGGCAGCTGAGAGCGCACTGACAGCAAACATTGCCCCGCCGAGGGCGGCGGGGCCCACATATGGAGGTTCAGGATACCGTGTAGGGGGCGCACACTGTGCGCCCCACTGACGTTTTTCGACAGTCTGCATCGCCCCGCCTTTCCAAGAGAAAGGCGGGGCGATTGCGCTTAATCGACGGGGATATCCTCTCCCAGCAGGCGGAGGGCGACGACCTCTTCCAGCGCGACGGGACGGACAAAGCTCCAGGTATTATATGCCTGCCACCCTTCTCCGGTGGGGGACTGGCTGACATTGGAATAGCTGCCCACATCCTTCTTTCCTTCGATCAGCGTGCCGTCCTTCAGCACCGCATAGATGGATGTGCTGCTGAATCCGCCGCTGTCATTGCTTTCCATGGTGACCGTCAGGGGAGAGAGACGCACCTCCCAGACCTGCCGCCCGGCCAGTGTGCCGCTCCAATCCAGCACCCGGGAGGACTGCCGTTCCATCCGGAAGGAGACCTCCCAATCTCCTTTCAGCGTCATTCCGGGCCGCTGATAAGTGCCGTAGAACGCCACACGCGCCGGTTTCCTCCCTTCCCCCACACGAATGTCAGGGAAGCACACATCCACTCCATCTTCTGTCCGGACCATGATAAAAGCCCATTCCCGGTCGCTCTCCTCTTCCAGCTCAAGGAAGGCATAAAATCCGCACCCCTCCAAGGTGCTGCTGTCCTCCACCCCTTCCCGGTAGGTCAGGCTGACATGAAAGCAGCCGTCACTTGCAAACCCCATGGAAGAGACGCTCATATCTGTGGTCCCCTCCAGCGCTCCGGGCGTCTGTCCCGGGGCCAGCACCACGGGATGTTCTGGCTGTACAGGTGTGTTTCCCTCTAAATCATCCGTTTTCAGCACGACCCTGTCGGAGGCGTCCAGCGGGCGGCTGTCCAGGATTTCCTGCGAAACCCCGGCACAGGATGCGCTGCCCTCCTCCAGATATCCGTATTGTGTGCTCATGGAGGAGATGTGCAGAGAAACGTTCTCTCCCGTCGTTTCCTTCAAATCGTTCCTTGTTTCGGTGGAAAAAAGAGCGGTACGGCGCTCGGAGTCATAGGCAAGCAGTTCCGCACTTCCTACCGTAACATCACCCCGTTCTCCTTTTTTCAAAGTCAGCGCCTCATCCAGCCGGTCGCCCTCTACATCGCGCACGGTGAAGTAGACCTTGCTCCGCACCTCATCCGCCAGCGCACTGAGCACCTGCACTTCAATCCCTTTGTCTGTACACATCGCCCCCTCCACCGTCTGGGCGATGCCGGCAAAAGGTCCCTGTACTGCCTGCAATTTCTGCCATATAACGGAGCCTGCCGCCAACGCCCCCACCAACAGAGCGGCACAGATCGCGGGAATCAAAATGAGCCTTCTGGCCATCTGCCGCGGCTTTCCACTCGCTTCTTCCATTTTTTCCTTCAGCCGCTGTTCCTGCTCCCCGGTCCATACGATCTGGTCCATCTCCCGCCGGTATTGATCTTTAAGCATGATGCTCCTCCTCTCCCAGCAAATCGCGGAGCATACGTTTGGCGCGGAACAGCCTGCTCCGGACCGCTCCCTCGCTTCTTCCGATGATTCGCCCGATTTCTGCTGTGCTCAATTCTTCGTAATAATATAGATGCACCACCAGGCGGTATTTTTCGGGCAATGCCAGCACAGCTTCCAATACCCCGCTGGGTTCCGGCCCTTCCTCCGCCGCCATGGACGGCCGGAGCGGTTCTTCCCGCTTGCGCCATGGCAGGCGGAACAGGTCATTGGTGCAGTTGGCCGCCACCCGGAGCAGCCACGCCTTGCCGTGTTCCTCGTCCCGAAAGGATGGCCTTGCCCGCACCAGACGTAAAAACACCTCCTGCACCACATCCTCTGCGTCCGTTTTGCTGCCTGTCCGGGCGTACGCCGTGCGATACACCATCTGTGCATAGCGCTGTGCCAACACCTCGGGATCCTCCCATTCTTTCATAGGCGTTCCCCTCCTTCTGCCCATAACACGGCGCAATGGCGCGATTTGTTTCAGGGCAACGAAAATCCCTCGATGCCGTTACAGCACCGAGGGATCTTTTTCTATGTTTGATTAGTCGTCCGTCAGAACGATCTGTCCATCCTGGACCCGTTCCACGGTTGCCAGGGCCTCCACCCGGATGCCCATGCGGCGCAGGACGCTTCCGCCTTCCCGCATGGCCTTTTCAATGGCCACACCCACGCCGGCCACTTCGCCTCCGGAGCGGGACACCAGCTCCAGCATGGCCAGCGCGGCCTGACCGTTGGAGAGGATATCGTCGATGATGAGCACTACATCCTCCTCATCCAGGTATTTTTTGGACACCCGGATGGTATAGGATTTTTCCATGGAGAAGGAATGGGTCTCCGCCGAGTAGACGTTGGGGTCGATGTAACCGGTCTGGAATTTTTTCGCGTAGATGACGGGCACACGGAGGGCCCGGCCCACGAAACAGGCAATGGCAATGCCGGAGCTTTCCACTGTGAGCACCTTGGTGATATGGGCGCTTTTGAACCGCCGGGCCAGCTCGTTGCCCACATGCTCGATGAGTTCCATATCCATGCAATGGTTCAGGAACATATCCACATGGATAATGTCCCCTTCGCCCACCAGGGCTTCGTCCAGGATCCGCTGTTTGAGTTCCTTCATGCTCGTTCCTCACTTAATCAAATCAAAAAATAACAACCGTTATGTGGTTTTTCCGCATTGCTGGATCAGCCACTGAAAAATCGCGCCGCCGTCCACGGTATCGGGTCTTGCGCAGCTCCCTGTCATCCGTTCGGGGTGGAACTGGAGTCCCAGCACCGGACGTCCGGGCAGTTCCGCCGCCTCCGCCACGCCGCTTTCGGAGCGTGCGGTGATCATCAGGCCGTCTCCGGGCCGGTCCACAGCCTGATGGTGGGAGCTGTTGACAGGGAAGATGGCTCCATACCAGTGGTAGAGCAGGGAATGTGGTTTGGCCTGAATGGGGTGGATCTTATCTTTTTCTTCCTCCGGGTCCTGTGCGTGGAAGGGCACCAATGGGCCAAGATCCTGGCGAAGGGTACCGCCCAGCGCCACATTGAGCACCTGAAGGCCCCGGCAAATGCCCAAAACAGGCTTGTCCGTCTGAAGAAAACTGGACAGCAGGGCAAATTCCGCGGCATCCCGCCGCAGATCGGGGGGCATTGAGCCCTGATTTTCCTGGCCAAACCGCTCCGGCGCGATATCGCCGCCGCCGCACAGCAGGAGGGCGTCGAACCCCTGAGCGGACTCAGGCGCATACTGGGCCACCGGCACGCCGCCCGCCACCAATACGGCGGCCTCATATCGCTGCGCACCGCTCTCTCCGCAGGAAAGCAAAATTCTGGGCGCCATGGCTCCACCTCCCCATACTACACCTGATTATAGACCTTTTTTCCATGCACTGCAATATTGACAAGCAGAGAAAAATAAGGTATCCTATTATAGTTATTTGCAGCGGTATCGAAGTGGTCATAACGGGGCTGACTCGAAATCAGGTTTCCACTTTGGAAGTCCAAACTGCCGAAAAGCCAGTAACCATGCGGGTTTGCAGGCAAGTTCAAATCGTGAATTGGGGTCTGTTCTATCCTGTTGTTCTTCCCAATTTCCACGGCTTGAATTTTGCGGGAAAATGGCTATAATGAGAGCAGCCATCTGACGGCCACTTTGAGAGGTGTGTTTTGGGGTTCCGTAGTTACCGCTATCGTCCCTGATTTACCGTCATCATCCAAGTTGGTGTAATGATTCGAAATCAGGTTTCCTATGCGGAGTGCCAAACGGCTGAAACC
>DXGA01000020.1 GCA_019114165.1 Candidatus Flavonifractor merdipullorum
CACACCGAGCGCGACATAGTTGGGACGGCTGACGTGCATTTCCACCGGCTCTTGGCCTTCATTTGTGACAGTAAACTCCACATAGCGGCCATAAGACGGGAAGATCTCGTATCTCTGCTTAATAAAGCCGGTCAGAGAAGAAAACGAAGTATCTTCCAAGATAACAAAGGGTTTGTATATTTCATCGTCAGACCGGGGAGCGACCTCGGTAAATCCACCATGTTCCACGCCCAACTCCGGCTCTTTGGGAAGGTTGTTGGGCTCCGGGTCTGTGCCGGTGACGATTTCCACATCTCCTTTGCCGTACCCTTCACCAAAACGGACCATCTGGTCCTCGCTGTCCCAGAAGATAGGGGCGTCCACCAGCTGTGCCAGCGCCCGGAGGGAGACATAGGTGGTAGCGCCGCCGGCCGCGTCGGTGTAGGTGATGGAAGAGGGAATCTGCTGGCCGTTTTCCCCGGTGAAGGTATCCTCAGCGGAGACTTCCTGACCCAAGATGGACAAATCCACTGTGTTTGCCGAAAATGCTCCGGTGGCGGCGGCATACGCGCCCACCGTCAGGGAGAGGGCAAGAGCGGAAGTTGCCGCGCCTGCCAGGAAGGGGAGAACATTACGTTTCATATTTTAAAACCTCCAGGCATTTCAGTATTGCTCTGCATACATAGTACAGGACATAGGCTCATCGTTTAAAGTGTAGAGATGAAATCTAAAATCATCATCCAGACCGCCATTTTTATCATTGACACGTGTAAATCTGCTTTCACCCGCTGGAACAACATAACTGCCAGGGATTAGCTCTCCATTCATATAAACGTCTACGTAGATACTTGCATTTCCAGTGTTTTTAATTGTAAATTTCATAGTTGTTCCATTATTTTCGTTACAAGAAAAATCGGCATTATAAATGGTGGCATCACTGACATTCTGGCTGTAGATAACCATGCGGGGCTGAATCTGATGGGGATCAGACATACCAGTTTCGATGGTTACATCTCCAATCTGGTAGGAAGCAGCGCTGGCACCGGGAATCATCAGGACACACATAACGAGACTCAAAGAGAGTGTTACCAACTGACGAAACATTGATTTTATTTTCATTTTTCTCCTTTCTTCACTGCGAGACGATTTTTTCAGAGGCTTTCTTTTTTGCCTCTCTAACAATCAAAACGCCCTTTGTCGCCAAATGCAACAGGAAGGATTACACAAAAAAACAGAAAAAATTTTGGTGTTGCAAAATAGCGAAAACTGCGTCTTATTATAAGGAGTAAGAGAGACCCAGGAGGGAATTCCTTTGTTGAGTTGGTTGTGTGAGATGCTGTCGGAGCCTTCCGACAGAGCATTTATGGAAGAACTGTATCAGACCTATGAAACCCTGATGTATGCCACGGCACGGAAATATCTGCCGCCGGAGGACAGCGCCGACGCGGTGCAGGACGGGGTAGAGCGTCTGATCGGAAAGATAGAGACCCTGCGGTCCTTGGAAAAACCGGCTCTGATTCGATACATCAGCCTTACCGTACAGACCGCGGCCATTGACCTTTGGCGGCGGAAGACGGCCCATCTCCCGGCGCTTTCGCTGGAGGAGGGGACGGTGGGGGAGAATCCGGACTGCGATTTGGAAGAACTGCTGTGCGGAAAGGAGCGGATGGAGGCGTTTCGCGCCGCCTGGCGCAAACTTGAGGAAAAGGACCGGCTTTTGCTGCAGCAGAAATATTTTCTGGAGTTAAGCGACGAGGAGCTGGCCGGATCTTACGGCTGTAAGCCGGACAGTATCCGCATGAAGCTGACCCGTGCCCGGCGGCGACTGGGCCGTCTGATGCAGCGGGAGGAGGTGACACTGTGAGCCCAAAAGAAGCGTTGCTTTCCCAGTATATCCGCTCCGTGACGGAGGAGGAGGGCGCGGCTTTGCTGGAGCGTCTGCCCCAACTGGAGCAGGACCCGGACTGCCATGTCCCAAGGAAACTGCGCCGCCGCTGTCTGCGTATCATTCGCTGTGGAAAGAAAGAGACTGCCCCGCTCCGGCCGGTCCGCTTCAAAACGCTGCTTCGTGTAGCTCTGGTGGCTGTCCTCTGTGCGGCTCTGGTCATTGCCGTAGCTGCAGACACACCGGAACTGCCCACCACCACCATGAATTTTATGGTAAGGCATGAAGAAAAGAGCGATTATTACTGGTTGGAACCAAAAGAAGGACAGGAACGGCCCATTTACAATATAGTTGACCTCATTCCAGAATGGATTCCCGAGGGCTATGAGCAGACGTATTCTTATAAAGACGAGACCTCCATTCTATTGTCATACGATTTAAAAGAAGGAACAGGAAGAATCAGTGTTCTGGCAATCAGTGCGACAAATCCTATGCCAGCCAGCACAGAATGTTCGTTTGGACGTCCAATTGTCGTACAAGAAGATTATGCCATGCTGTATATAGATGACCCGCGGCATGAATATGAGTCTGCCGAACTCATTTGGCCTGTGGAAGCGTCCAATGCGTTCATTTCAATTGCTACGGATGGAATGTGTGCCGAAAAAAACGCCGTAGAGTTTGCGGAGCATTTGAAAATCATTACCTCAGATATGAAAACAGAGTAAAAAGGAGCTGTTGTTCAGCGTGTCGAGAAAGTAGAACGTAGTGCAGGAAACGTCAAGATGCATGCATGGACGCGGGCGGCCACAAGGGCCGCCCCTACGCCCCCAGAAAACATCTGCGGGGAGAAGAAAACGGCAATTTCCAATGTGTCGGCGCACCTGGGGGAAGTGCAGAAGGGGGGTATCCCCCCTTCTGCTCCTTTTGGTCCAGGCCCTTTTCGAGAAAAGGGCCTGGCGCCGCCCGCGCAGGGCCGTCCACCGTGGCATATTGAATCTCTTTTCCTTGCAGGGTGTGGGACAGAATGATACAATGAAGGCATCCAAAGAAAAAGGAGGCCGAGACCATGGAATCTGTCCAGGCGCTGCTCTGCCGGGTGGGAAAGCTGCTCTATGACCGGGGCTATGTGGCGGCCAACGACGGCAATCTCTCGGTGCGCACCGAAGAAGGGATCTGGATGACCCCATCCGGCGTCAGTAAGGGGCGCATGACTCCGGATATGATGGTTTTGGTGGATCTGGAGGGCAATATCCTGTCGGGGACGCGCTATCCGTCCTCCGAAGCGCCCCTCCATCTGGAGGTCTACCGCCGCCGGAAGGATGTGGGCGCGGTGGTCCATGCCCATCCGCCGGTGTCCACCGCCTTTGCCGCCTGCCGGAAGGGATTGGAGGAGCCGCTGCTGGCCGAGCTGGTGGTGGGTCTGGGCGGACGGGTGCCGCTGGCCCCTTACGCCACCCTGTCCACCCCCGCCGTGCCGGAGAGCATCGTTCCCTTTGTGGCCGACTATCACGCCGTCTTGCTGGCCAATCACGGCGCTGTGGCCTGGGGCGCGGATCTGTGGTCCGCCTTTGACCGGCTGGAGACGGTGGAGCACACCGCCAAGATCTACCGCAACGCGGCATTATTGGGGGGCGGCGTGCCCCTGTCGGCGGAGCAGGTGGAGGAATTAAAAGCCCTGTCCGGCTTTTACCGCCGCCGTGCCGGGATGCGAGAGGAGGAGCAGAAATGAGCGCCTTGCAGGAAGTGACCCATATTGACAATGTCCGTCTGGGCGAGGATGGGAAGAGCGTGGTCATTCTGGACCAGACCCAACTGCCCAACCGGACGATCTATGAAACGCTCCGCACAGCGGAGGAATTGTATACCGCCATAAAGACGCTTCAGGTGCGGGGCGCGCCCGCCATCGGCATCTGTGCGGGCTACGGTCTGGCGGCGCTGGCCCGGCAGAGTGCCGCCACGGACCGGGCGGCGTTTGACCGCCTTCTGCGGGAGCAGAGCGATTATCTGGTGTCTTCCCGGCCCACGGCGGTGAATCTCTCCTGGGCGGCGCGGCGGATGTGCGCCTTGCTGGACGCCCATGGAGATTGGACGGTCCCCCAGATGCAGGACGCCCTGGAGGCCGAGGCCAGGGCCATCCACCGGGAGGACATTGAGATGTGCCGCGCCATCTCCGAGCACGGCCTGTCCCTTCTGAAAGAGGGAGACGGCATCCTGACCCACTGCAACGCCGGACCGCTGGCCACCTCCCGCTACGGGACGGCCCTGGGGCCTATCTTTCTGGGCACTGAGCGGGGGATGCACTTCCGGGTCTTTGCCGACGAGACCCGGCCGCTGCTGCAAGGGGCGCGGCTCACCTCCTACGAGCTCCAGAAGGGCGGCGTGGACGTCACCCTCATCTGTGACAATATGGCCTCTATCGTCATGAAAAACGGGTGGATCAACGCCTGTTTCGTGGGGTGTGACCGGGTGGCGGCCAACGGCGACACGGCCAACAAGATCGGCACCAGCGGGGTTGCCATTCTGGCCAAGTATTATGGGATTCCCTTTTATGTGCTGGGTCCCACCTCCACCATTGATATGAGCTGCCCCACCGGCGCGGACATCCGCATTGAAGAGCGGGACCCAGAGGAGATCAAGACCAAGTTTTACGCCGAGCCCATGGCATTGCCCGAGGTGAAGTGTTATAACCCCGCCTTTGACGTCACCGACCACAGTCTCATTGCCGGCATCATCACCGAAAAGGGCATCTGCCGTCCTCCCTTCTCCCAAAACCTCCCTACTTTCTTTCGAGAAAGAAAGTAGGCAAAGAAAGCTTCCATCTGTCTGCTGACGGAAATCGTTACTGAAACGTTTACTCCCCATATAGAAGGCAATCCTTTCTATATGGGGAGTATTTTTTCAGACAAAACCGCGGATTGCAGGAGGGGCAAATTCCGCCCCTCTTTGCAATCCGCAGTTCATGTATTGTTTCCGTTGTTTTCGCGATCAGATTACAGGTTGCGGGTGGCGACCACGTCCACGCCGGTGCCGCACACGTCGTGGACCACCACGTCCCCGATGGAGATGGGGGTCTTCATCTTGGCCTTGCGGATCTCCCGCAGGCAGTCGAAGATCTTCTCCTTGGGAATGGCCTGGGCGGTCTTCACCGACAGCGGCTCGGCGCTGCCTTCCACCATGAGCACAGAGGTGACCATCCGGGTGGGGGCGGATACCTCATGCTCCGCGTAGTCCTTGCCTCTCTTGCAGGTATTGCCCGTCACGCTGACCATGGCGCCGTTCTCCACTTCCACCGTCAGCTGGCAGCCCATGGGGCAGCCGATGCAAGTCAGGATCCGTGTCTCCATCAGCCCTTCACCTCCAGTCGTACCGTGATCTTTTTGGCGTTCTCGTGACCGGCAAAGGTCTCCGGTCCCACTTCCAGCACCGCCATCTCGCCGGGGGCCATGATCATATGGGGCTTGCCCCGCAGCACCTCTTCCCCGTCGATATCCACGCAGATGCGGGCGGCCTTGTACACGTCCCGGGGACGGAACATGAAGCGGATGGGGGCCTCCACCTGTCCGGCATGGATGTGCTGGGGCACGATGCCGTTGACGCCGAAGCCCTGTTCCACCGGGATGAGGGTTCCCTTGGGCGCGCTCTGTCCCTGGACATAGCGGGCGGCCTGCTCACCGGCCCGGGCCGACTCCTCCGAGACGAAGTCCACCAGATCGTGGACGTGGAGCACGTTGCCGGCGGCAAAGATGCCGGGGATATTGGTGGCCAGGGTCTCGTCCACCACCGGTCCGGAAGTAGCAGGCGAGAGGGCCACACCGGCTGCAGCCGACAGCTCGTTTTCCGGAATCAGACCCACCGACAGCAGCAGGGTATCACATTCGATGTACTGCTCGGTGCCGGGGATGGGCTTGCGGTCAGGTCCCACCTCAGCGATGGTGACGCCTTCCAGCCGCTCGCGGCCGGAGATGTCCACCACGGTGTGGTTGAGCATCAGAGGAATGTTATAGTCATCCAGGCACTGGACAATGTTTCGTTTCAGGCCGCTGGAATAGGGCATCAACTCCACACAGGCCTTGACCTCACAGCCCTCAAAGGTCATGCGGCGGGCCATGATGAGACCGATGTCGCCAGAACCCAGAATGACCACTTTCTTGCCGGGCAGGAAGCCCTCCAGGTTGACAAACCGCTGGGCGGTACCGGCGGAATAGACGCCGGCGCAGCGCCAGCCGGGGGTGCCCAGCGCGCCGCGGGGACGCTCCCGGCAGCCCATGGCCAGAATGATGGCCTTGGCCTGGAATTGCTGGAGCCCCTCAGTGGGGCTGATGGCGGTGACCACCCGGTCGGAGGTCACATCCAGCACCATGGTGTTGCACTGGTAGGGGACGCCCAGAGCCATGGCCTGGTCGATGTAGCGCTGGGCATATTCGGGGCCGGTCAGCTCCTCGCCGAAGCGCTGGAGACCAAATCCGTTATGGATACACTGCTTGAGGATGCCGCCCAGGCTCTCCTCACGCTCCAGGATCAGCAGGTCGCGCACGCCCGCTTCCCAGGCGGCCACAGCCGCCGCCAGACCGGCGGGACCGCCGCCGATGATCAACACGTCCAGGTTTTTCATGCCTTCCCCTCCTCTCCGATGCGTCCCACCAGCAGCTTGGAGTTGCCGCCAAACTTGGTGACCTCCGTGGGGTCCATGCCCAGCTCTTCGCAGAGGATGGCCACCACTCTGGGGGAACAGAAGCCGCTCTGACAGCGGCCCATACCGGCGCGGGTTCGGCGCTTGACGCCGTCCAGGGTGCGGGCCCCCAGCGGGCGGCGGATGGCGGCGCGGATCTCGCCCTCGGTGACGGTCTCACACCGGCAGACGATGCGGCCAAAGGCCGGGTCCTGGGCGATGAGGGCGGCCCGCTCCTCGTTGGAAAGCTCGCGGAACTTGGGGATAGCCTTGCGGTTGGGGTTGAAGTTATCCTTCTTGCCGGCATTGAGCCGCTGGGCGATCCGCTGGGCCAGGTCCTTGCCGATGGCCGGGGCGGAGGTCAGGCCGGGAGACTCGATACCGGCGGCGTTGAAGAAGAAGGGGGCGTCCGCCGGTTCGCCGATCTTGAAATCACCGGTGGAGGGACGGGGCCGCACACCGGCAAAGGTGGTGATGAAGGACCGGGTGGGCATATCCTCCCAGGTCTTGCGGGCGAAGGTCAGGGCCTTGTCCAGACCTTCGGCGGTGGTGCGGGTGTCGGTGGGGTCGTCCACGTCCTCGGCGGTGGGGCCGATCAGGATGGAGCCGTCCACCGTCCGGGCCACCAGGATGCCCTTGCCCTTGTCGCTGGGCAGCTGGAACATGGCGGAGTGGAACACACCCGCATAGGACTTGTCGATCATATAATACTCGCCGCGGCGGGGCAGGATGTCCAGCTTCTCGGCGGTGACCATGTTGTTGAACTTACCGGACTGGTAACCGGCGGCGTTGACCACGGCTTTGGCCTCCAGCGTCTCGCCGGCGGCGGTCTCCACCAGCCACACCTCTCCCTCCCGGCGGATGCCGGTGACGGCGGTGTCCAGCTGGAAGTGGGCGCCGTTCTCCACAGCGTTCTCCGCCAGAGCGATGGTCAGCTCGTAGGGGCAGACGATGGCGCCGGTGGGCACCCACAGGGCCCCTCTGGCGGTGGAACCTACATGGGGCTCCTTCTCCCGCAGTTCCGCTTCGCTGAGAACCTTCAGGCCGGGCACGCCGTTGGTCTCGCCCCGCTTGCGCAGGACTTCCAGCTGAGAGAGGTCGTCTCCTTCAAAGGCGACGACCAAAGAACCGTTGCGCTCAAAAGGCACTTCCAGCTCGGCACACAGCTGGTCAAACATGCCGTTGCCTTCCACGTTATATTTCGCCTTCAGCGTGCCTTCCTTGGCGTCATATCCGCCGTGTACAATGGCGGTATTGGCCTTGGTGCAGCCGCCCTCCGCCACGTCGGAAGCCTGGTCCACCACCAGGATATCCAGATCCCAGCGGGAGAGCTCCCGGGCAATGGCACAGCCCACTACGCCGGCGCCGACGATGATCACATCTCTTACCATATGCTTTTCCTCACCCTTTCCAGCATATTCTACACCTCATGCATCAGAAACAGGGACCCCCGACCAAACAGGCCGGGGGATACCCCATACCGCACAGACGGTGCGTTTTTTCTTATTCTTCGGTATCGGCCCACTTGAGGGAACGGCCCACAGCCTTCTCCCAGCCCTTGATGAGCTTCTTGCTGGTGGCCTCGTCCATCTCGGGCACGAAGGTGCGGGAGACGGCCCAGTTTTCCATGACCTCTTCCTTGCTGCTCCAGTAGCCCACAGCCAGACCGGCCAGGTAAGCCGCGCCCAGAGCGGTGGTCTCGATGCACACGGGGCGCTGGACCGGCACCTGGATCACGTTGGACTGGAACTGCATCAGGAAGTTGTTGGCGCACGCGCCGCCGTCCACCTTGAGGGCGGAGAGCTTGATGCCGGAGTCTTCCTGCATGGCGGTGAGAACGTCATAGGTCTGATAGGCCAGCGACTCCAGGGTGGCGCGGATGATGTGGTACTTGTTGGCGCCGCGGGTGAGGCCCACGATAGCGCCGCGGGCGTAGGCGTCCCAGTGGGGCGCGCCCAGGCCGGTAAAGGCGGGGACCACATATACGCCGTTGGTGTCCTTGACCTTATTGGCCATATACTCGGAGTCGGGGGAGGAATCGATGAGCTTCATCTCGTCCCGCAGCCACTGCACCGCGGCGCCGGCCACGAAGATGGAACCTTCCAGGGCGTACTCCACTTTGCCGTCCACGCCCCAGGCGATGGTGGTGACCAGGCCGTTGTGGCTCATGACGGGCTTCTCGCCGGTGTTCATCAGCAGGAAGCAGCCGGTGCCGTAAGTATTCTTGGCCATACCGGGCTGGAAGCAGGTCTGGCCGAAGAGGGCGCACTGCTGGTCGCCGGCCGCGCCGCCGATCTTGATGGGAGAGCCGAAAATGGAGGGATCGCTCTCGCCATAGACACAGCTGGAGGGCTTGACCTCAGGCAGCATGGAGGCGGGGATGCCCATCAGATCCAGCAGCTCCTCATCCCATTTGAGCTCGAAGATGTTATAGAGCATGGTACGGGAGGCGTTGGAGTAGTCGGTGACATGGACCTTGCCCTTGGTCAGGTTCCAGATGAGCCAGGTGTCGATGTTGCCGAAGAGGAGGTCGCCGGCCTCGGCCTTTTCCCGTGCGCCGGGGACGTTCTCCAGAATCCAGCGGATCTTGGTGCCGGAGAAGTAGGGGTCGATGACCACACCGCACTTATTGCGGATCTTTTCGGTCCAACCGTCGGCCACCAGCTGATCGCAGTAGTCAGCGGTACGGCGGCACTGCCACACAATGGCGTTATAAACAGGCTGACCGGTGGTCTTGTCCCACACCACGGTGGTCTCGCGCTGGTTGGTGATGCCGATGGCAGCGATGTCTTCCGCGCTGGCGCCGATCTTCAGCATGGCTTCCTGTGCCACGCCCATCTGGCTGGCCCAGATCTCCATGGCGTCATGCTCCACCCAACTGGCCTTGGGGAAATACTGGGTAAATTCCTTCTGAGCAACGCTGCAAATATTACCCTTCTTGTCGAACAGGATACAGCGGGAGCTGGTGGTACCCTGATCCAGTGCCATAATATAAGTCGCCATTGTGTGTTACCTCCTTCAAAACTTTGATTTCCGCGATCGATGGGCCGCGCCCAACTTTTCATACCTATTATATAATTCCGTTTGGTTAGTCCGCAAGAGGATTTCCTTGCTTACGCCGTTCCTTTTATGCATTTTAACGGCACGCTTTTTCCCAGTCTCATCTGTCGCAAAGTGTTGCAGCATCTAAAGCGCCGCTTCAAGAACACAAAAAATTCCCTTTGTATCACAAGAAATTTTTGTTTATTTTCACAAGCGTTTTTATTCCATAGATTTGCATGTGTTTTCTGCCTATACTTGCTACTGTTTGGCCTTTGTGATATAGTATTGGTACTATCACATGTTGCGAAGGGAGCAAGTGCCCATGAAGATTCAAGAATCAGGGGAGAACTATCTGGAGGCCATTTTAATGATCCGTGAGGAGAAAGGCACGGTACGTTCCATTGATGTGGCCCATCATCTGGAGTTCTCCAAGCCCAGCGTGAGCCGGGCAATGAGTCTTCTGCGGGAGAACGGCTACATCCATATGGACAAAGATGGTTTGATTACCCTGACAGACAGCGGCTATGCCGTTGCCTCCCGTATCTATGAGCGGCATCAGCTGCTGACGCAGTGGCTGACCAAACTGGGGGTCTCTCCGGAGGTGGCCGCCGCAGACGCCTGCCGTCTGGAGCACGATCTCAGTGACGAGACCTTTCAGAAGCTCAAAGAGCATATCAGCGGCGCCCAGCATTTTATGCAGTCCTGATGATCCTATAAAGCAAATAGAGAGCGGTACATTTTGTACCGCTCTCTATTTTTCATTCTTGCTGCAAAAACAGAAAACTCCGGACAGCAGACGCTGTACGGAGTTCGTTCTGTGTTGGCATTACCTATTTTCCCGGTCCGTCTCCAGACAAGTATCTTCGGCGCAGGTGAGCTTAACTTCCGTGTTCGGGATGGGAACGGGTGGACCCTCACCGCAAT
>DXGA01000021.1 GCA_019114165.1 Candidatus Flavonifractor merdipullorum
GTCACTTTTTTACCCTTCTTTTTCTTCCTGCACCAAAATAACGCCGCCAATTGATTGCCTACATAACCGCGCTGCAAGGGAGCTCCTCCCTCTTGCATATCTGACCAGTTGTGATAAACTATGGGCATAAAAGGCCGGCCCCTTCCGAGGCCGGTCCGGCGTCCTGTCCGGACGTTATACCCATGGATTCTTTGAAAGACGGAGGGATCATTACTATGCGCATTCCCTATGGTACCACCGGTCTGGAGCTCCACCGCGACGTGTCCAACGCCGAAGTGCTGGAGTCTGCCATCGGTACCCTCAAAGCCCAAGGCAGTGAGGACGACATCGTCAAGGCAGCCATGGCCAACCCCATCGGCTCCCCTACGCTCCGCCAGCTGGCTCAGGGTAAGAAGACCGCCACCATCATCGTCAGCGATCACACCCGTCCCGTTCCCAGTAAACACATCCTCCCCTTTATGCTGGAGGAACTGCGGCAGGGCAACCCTGATATCGACGTCACCCTGCTCATCGCCACCGGCTTCCACCGCCCCACCACCCATGAGGAGCTGGTAAATAAGGTGGGCGAGAAGATCGCCAATGAAGAAAAGTTCGTCTGCCATGACAGCCGCGATCCCAACACCAACGTGGAGATCGGCGTGCTCCCCTCCGGAGCCCGGCTGGTCATCGACAAAGTGGCCGCCGAGACCGACCTGCTCATCTCCGAGGGCTTCATCGAGCCCCACTTCTTTGCCGGCTTCTCCGGCGGACGCAAGAGCGTCCTCCCCGGCGTGTGCGATCAGGTCACCGTCCTGGGCAACCACTGCGCCAAGTTCATCGACTCCCCCAATGCCCGCACCGGCATTCTGGAGGGCAACCCCTTACATAACGACATGGTCGCCGCCGCCAAGCTGGCCAAGCTCCAGTACATCGTCAATGTGGTCATCGACGAGGAAAAGCACGTGGCCGCCGCCTTCGCCGGAGATCCCTTCCAGGCCCACGAACAGGGCTGCGCTTTCCTGAAAGGCTACTGCCGCGTGAAGCCGGAGAAAAAGGGCGACATCGTCCTCACCTCCAACGGCGGCGCGCCGCTGGATCAGAACGTCTATCAGTCGGTCAAGGGCCTCACCGCCGCCGAGGCGGCCGCCGCCCCCGGCGCTGTGCTCATCATCTCCGCCCGCTGCAACGACGGCACCGGCGGCGAGAGCTTCTACCGCGCCCTCCGGGACTGCGCTTCCCTGGACGAGCTGATGGAGCGCATCCTGGCCACCCCCATGGACAAGACCGACCCCGACCAGTGGGAGTATCAGATCCTCTGCCGCATGATGCGCAAGCATCGTATCATCTTCGTCTCCGACCCGACCATGCAGAAGACGCTGGAGGAGATGAAGCTGGAGTACGCGCCCGATCTGGACACCGCTCTGGACCGCGCCTTTGCCGACAAGGGCCCCGACGCCCACTTGGTGCTCATCCCCAACGGCATCTCGGTCATCGTGGAGCCCTGAATCCCATCTCACCATTCTTTGTTTACCCCACCTTATATATAAGGTGTTTGGATTAGGAGGTAATTATTATGGCTCAGTACAATTCCGTCACGCCTGAGATCATCGAGCAGCTCAAAGCCGCTGTCTCCTGCCAGGTCTACACCGGTGAGGACGTCAACGCCGACTACGCCCGGGACGAAATGCCCATCTACGGCACCCGGATGCCCGAGGTGGCCATCGACGTCACCTGCACCGAAGATGTGGCGGCCATCATGAAGATCTGTAATGAGAACCACATCCCTGTGACCTGCCGCGGCGCCGGCACCGGTCTGGCGGGCGCCTGTACCCCCATCGCCGGCGGTGTTGTCATCTGCACCACCAAGATGAAGAAGATCCTCGGTTATGACACCGATAACTTCGTGGTCCGCGTTCAGCCCGGCGTGCTCCTCAACGACCTGGCCGAGGACGCCTTGAAGCAGGGCCTCCTGTATCCCCCCGATCCCGGTGAGAAGTTCGCCACCCTGGGCGGCAACGTGGCCACCAACGCCGGCGGTATGCGCGCCGTCAAGTACGGCGCCACCCGCGACTACGTCTGTGCCATGACGGTGGTCCTCCCCTCCGGCGAGATCGTCCACTTCGGCTCCAACGTCTCCAAGACCTCCTCCGGTTACTCCCTGCTCAACCTGATGATCGGCTCCGAGGGCACTCTGGGCATCATCACCGAGCTGACTCTGAAGCTCATCCCCGCCCCCAAGCAGACCGTCAGCCTCATCGTCCCCTACGAGGACCTGAGCGCCGCCATCGCCACCGTGCCCCTCTTTAAGAAGAACCACATGAATCCCCAGGCCCTGGAGTTCTTCGAGCGTGAGATCCTCATCTCCTCCGAGGAGTATCTGGGCAAGGCGGTCTTCCCCCGCAACATCGGCGGCACCGACGTGGGCGCTTACCTGCTGGTGACCTTCGACGGCAACACTCAGGACGAGATCGACGCCATGGTGGAGCAGGCCGCCGAGATGGTGCTGGAAGCCGGCGCGCTGGACGTGCTGGTGGCCGACTCCCCCACCAAGATGAAGGACGCCTGGGCCGCCCGTTCCTCCTTCCTGGAGGGCATCGAGGAGCAGACCAAGCTCCTGGACGAGTGCGACGTGGTGGTTCCCGTCAGCCGCATTGCCGATTTCGTGGGCTACTTCAAGAGCATCCAGCCCAACTATGACTTTGAGGTCAAGAGCTTCGGCCACGCCGGCGACGGCAACCTGCACATCTACACCTGCGCCAACGACATGGACCTGGACGAGTTCAAGAAGCAGGTGGACGACTTCATGAACCACATCTACGACAAGGCCACCGAGATGGGCGGTCTGGTCTCCGGCGAGCACGGCATCGGCATGGGCAAGATCGATTACCTGGCCCGCTCCGTGGGCGAGACCAACATGAAGCTGATGGAAGAGATCAAGAAGGTCTTCGACCCCAACCTGATCCTCAACCCCGGCAAGGTGTGCTACAAGCTGTAAGATAAGAAATAAGAGATAAAAGATAAGAGATAGGGTAAGCGGTCCGTAAAATCCACCTTTGTGCTTTTTGCGGATCGCTCCCTTTCTCTTTCTTTTTGTTTCGTTCTGTCCTTTTGCCTAAATCTCGGTTTGTTTCCCATAGAAAATTTTGCTGGACATCCGCCGTCCCTTGTATTACAATAAGGGTTACCACAAAGAATATCTTATCCCATGAGGGAGTAGTGAGCGTGCGGCTTTTTCGCACGGGTCAGAACCAACACTCGCCGGTCTTATCCGGCTGGTCTGTCTGAAATCACAAGACTCATGCGTCAGGGTCATTTTTTGCCCTGCGCATGAGTCTTTTTTGCATATAATATACCTACATCTCTGTATCGAAAGGATGGAGTGCGTTTTGTACTACAACGAAAGCCCGGACAAAGTGCTCCAGGAGCTCAACGCGTCTGCCAGCGGCCTCACCGCCGGGGAGGCCGCCAAGCGCATGGAGCGGTATGGCCCCAACCAACTGGCCGAAGGAAAGAAGGCATCCCTCTTCCAGCGCTTTTTGGAGCAGCTCAAGGACCCCATGATTATCATTCTGCTGGCCGCCGCCCTCATCTCGGGCATCACCAGCGTCTACTCCGGCGAGAGCTTCGCCGACGTCATCATCATCCTGGCCGTGGTGCTTATCAACGCCGTGCTGGGCGTCTACCAGGAGAGCAAGGCCGAAAAGGCCATCGAAGCCCTCCAGCAGATGACCGCCTCCACCTGTAAGGTCCTGCGGGACGGCAAACAGCTCTCCCTCAAAAACACCGACCTGGTCCCCGGCGACATCGTCCTTCTGGAGGCCGGCGACGCCGTCCCCGCCGACGGTCGCATCCTGGAAAGCGCCTCCCTCAAGATCGAGGAGTCCGCCCTCACCGGCGAGAGCGTCCCCGTCAACAAGGCCATCGACGTCCTCCAACTGGGGGCCGACCAGAAGTCCATCCCCCTGGGCGACCGGAAGAACATGGCCTATATGGGCTCCGCCGTGGTCTACGGCCGGGGCGCCATGGTGGTCACCGCCACCGGCATGGAGACCGAGATGGGCAAGATCGCCACCGCCCTGGCCGACACCCAGGACGGTCAGACCCCCCTCCAGAAAAAGCTGGAGCAGCTGGGCAAGACTTTGAGCGTCCTGGTGCTGGGCATCTGCGTCTTTATGTTCATCTTTAGCCTCCTCCGCGCCGGCGACTTCCACCTGGAAGTGATTCTGGACACCTTTATGGTGGCCGTCTCCCTGGCTGTGGCCGCCATTCCGGAGGGCCTGGCCGCCGTGGTCACCGTGGTCCTCTCCATCGGCGTGACCAATATGTCCAAGCGCAACGCCGTTATCCGCCGTCTCACCGCCGTGGAGACCCTGGGCTGCGCCCAGATCATCTGCTCCGATAAGACCGGCACCCTGACCCAGAACAAGATGACGGTGGTGGAACACACCGGCATGGGCGAGGAAGCCGCCAAGGGTATGGCCCTGTGCTCCGACGCCAAGTGGCAGGACGGCGCCGCCGTGGGCGAGCCCACCGAATGCGCTCTGGTGGCCTGGGCCGCCGCTCTGGGCATGACCAAGGACCAGCTGGAGCAGGAGCTGCCCCGGGTGGCCGAGGTCCCCTTTGACAGCGGGCGCAAGATGATGAGCACCCTCCACAAGACCGGCAACTCCTTCATCCAGTACACCAAGGGCGCCCCCGACGTGGTGCTGGACCGCTGCACCCATTATAGGAAAGACGGCCAGGTCCTCCCCATGGACGAAGCCGCCCGCAAGGAGATCATGGCCCAGAACAAGGCCATGGCCGACAAGGCCCTCCGCGTGCTGGCCGTGGCCCAGCGGCTGTGGGACGCCCCTCCCGCCGACGCCGAGAGCGACACCTGGGAGCAGCAGCTCACCTTCCTGGGTCTGGCCGGCATGATCGACCCGGTCCGCCCCGAGGTGGTGGACGCCGTGGCCCAGTGCCGTCAGGCCGGCATCCAGCCCGTCATGATCACCGGCGACCACAAGGATACCGCCGTCGCCATCGCCCGCACCCTGGGCATCCTGGACGACGAGTCCCAGGCCATCACCGGCGCTCAGCTGGACGACATGAGCGACGATGATCTGGCCGCCAACATCGACCATTTCCACGTCTACGCCCGGGTGCAGCCCGAGCATAAGGTGCGCATCGTCAAGGCCTGGAAGGCCCGGGGCTGCATCACCGCCATGACCGGCGACGGCGTCAACGACGCCCCCTCCATCAAGGCCGCCGACATCGGCGTGGGCATGGGCATCACCGGCACCGACGTCACCAAGAACGCCGCCGACATGGTGCTGGCCGACGATAACTTCGCCACCATCGTCACCGCCGTGGGCGAAGGCCGCCGCATCTACGACAACATCCGCAAGTCCATCCAGTTCCTGCTGGCCTCCAACATGAGTGAGGTCATCGGCGTGTTTGTCTCCACTCTGCTGGGCTTCACCCTGCTGGAGCCGGTGCATCTGCTGTGGATCAACCTCATCACCGACACCTTCCCCGCCCTGGCTCTGGGCACCGAAAAGGCCGAGCCCAACGTGATGCACCGTCCCCCCCGCAGCACCTCCGACGGCATCTTCGCCGGCGGCATGGGTGTGGACATCGCCTATCAGGGTATTCTGGTGGCTGTCATCACGCTGGCTTCCTACTTCGTGGGCCACTATATGGAGAGCGGCGTGTGGGAGATCGCCCAGAGCGCCGACGGTATGACCATGGCCTTCCTCACCATGAGTATGTGTGAGATCTTCCACTCCATCAACATGCGCAGCCAGCGGGGCAGCATCTTCTCCCTCCCCACCCAGAATAAGCTTCTGTGGCTGTCCATGCTGGGCAGTCTGGTGCTGTCCACCGCCGTACTGTATGTCCCCGGCCTGTCCGACGCCTTCGGCTTCGAGCACATCAGCCTGGCGGAGTACGGCGTGGCCATCCTGATGGCCGTGTGCATCATCCCCCTGGTGGAGATTGTCAAGCTCATCCAGCGCTCCATGGCCAAGCACAAGTAAATCCATTTCTTCGCAGCAAAAACGCGGGGTCAGGTTTTGGATACCTGATCCCGCGTTCTTTCGGTTTTTGGAAGGGCGGACGGCCGCGAGGGTCGCCCCTACAGGAGTTCTGCGGCCAGACGGTATTTCTCCAGCCGCTTTCGGTCCGCCGGGCCGATCTCATTCAGCCGGGCTTCGTCGCTGTTGTGGGCCAGATCGGCCCGCTTGACCTTGCGGGCGATGGGATTGGACCGCAGGCGGGCCACATAGTCCAGATAAGGCGTGGCGTCGTCATGGGTCAGAAGGGCCAGCGCCTCCAGCACCGCCTCCGGGAAACCCATGGCTCTCAGGTCCTCCAGGGTGTAGGCGGAGTCCTCCACCACGTCGTGGAGGAGGGCGGCGCAGATCTCTTCCTCCGTGTCCATCTGCTCGGCCAGATGGAAGGGGTGGAACACATAGGGCAAGCCGCTTTTGTCCTGCTGGAACTGGTGGACCGCAAAGGAGAGGGCCAGCGCCTTTTTGGTCAGTGGCGTATAGAAAAACCCGCTCACGCCTTTTCCTCCTCCGTGCTCTGGAAGAGTTTTAAGGCCATGTCCTCGATCACGTCCCGCAGCTCCAGATCCTGCAGGTCAAAGGCAGCTTCCACCCCTTCCCTGCCCAGCCAGGCCCCCAGGAGATTGCCGCACACCGCGCCGGTGGAGTCGCTGTCCCCTTTGTGGTTCACCGAAGCCCGGAGGGCGGCGGCGAAGTCGTCCTGGTGGCGGACGGCGCAGAAGACGGCGATATACAGCGCTTCCTCCGCCACCCAGCCCTCGCCCAGGGCGTGGACGCCGTCCAGGTCGGAGATGGACGGGTCCAGGGCCAGTTCCACCGCCCGCCTGACGTCGGGCAGCATCAGGGCGCGGAACTCCTCATCCCCCCGCGCCGCACCCCGCAGCAGCACTTCTTCCAGACGTTCCCCTTCCGCCGCGCCGTGGACGATCTCCCGCACCATCAGGGCCAGTCCGCCGGAACTGAGATAGCCCAGCGGGTGGCCGTGGGTGAGGGCGCCGTCGCAGACGGCGCTCTGGAACGCCTGCTCCGGCGCCGGGTAGGCCAGACCAAAGGGCGCGGCACGCATGACGGTACCGCAGCCTTTGCTGTTGTTCACCGGCTCCTCCGGCGTACCGCCGCAGCGGCTGTGGCGCAGCGCGGCAAGGCAGGTATTGCCCGGCGCGCGCCGGGCGTGGAGCCGGGGCTCGCCGTAGAGCTGCATCTGCGGGTGGTCCGGCTCCATCCGGCTGTGGTCTCCCTGAGTGCCCAGCCACTCCAGATAGGCCGTCCACAGCGCCTTCCACAGCGCCGTGCCGGTGGCCCTGGCATAGAGGATGCCCTCCGCCGCAAACAGGGTCATCTGGGTGTCATCCGAGATGAGGGCAGGCTGTCCGGCCTGGTCCAGACGCCCGATGCCAGCCGGACCAAACCGGTTCCGGATCGCGGGTTCTCCTATAAACTCCACCGGGTAGCCCAGGGCGTCCCCTGCCGCGCCACCCAGCAGGCAGCCCAAAAATCTGCTCTTCTTGTCCATCCGTTCCACCTTCCTTGTCGGTTTTGGGTATTATACTCCTGTCTTTTCTCCAGAGCAAGGGTATGACAGGTGGTTTATCATCGAGGCCGAAGCAGACGTGTGTAATTCGTGTGTAATTTTATTTCTTGTAAATTCAAAAAAGAGGACTGAAATCAACGATTTTTCGTCAATTTCAGTCCTCTTTGGCGCAGAATGTCCATATTCCATATTTGTCAGTAATTATTCTTCACTCATATTTTTTAGTTGACTATATTCCCTTGTATTGGTATAATATCTACATCTTGTACCACAACAAGAGACATCAGGTTACTGCGATCAGGCAGTATGCCTCGAAGCTCCACCCCGACCACATTTTTGTGGTCGGGGTGTCTTCGTTTTATCGGAGGTGCTTCAAAATGGAATATACCCTGGGTCTGGACATCGGTATCACCTCGATTGGATGGGCGGTACTCCAAAATGATGCCAGCGGAGAGCCCTGCCACATCATAGATCTGGGTGTGCGGATCTTTGAGGCCGCGGAAGATCCCAAAACCGGCGCCAGTCTGGCCGCACCCCGCCGGGAGGCCAGAAGCGCCCGCCGCCGGCTCCGCAGAAGACGGCACCGGAAAGAACGCATCCGGACTCTGCTTGTCCATGCCGGCGTTATCTCCCAGGAACGGCTGGACACCCTCTTCCTGAACTCTGGCTTCGCCCAGGATGTCTATACCCTCCGCGCGGAAGGTCTGGACCGCTGCCTGGATAACGAATCGTGGGTGCGCGTCCTTCTCCATCTGGCCCAAAGACGGGGATACCGCTCCAACAGCACCGCAGAAGCTGCCAAAGACAAGGACTCCGGCATACTCCAGCAGGCGCTGGATACCAACCAGGCATTGATGGAGGAAAAAGGCTACCGCACCGTGGGTGAGTTCTTCTGCCGGGATGAGAAATTCCGCATGACCAGCCCCGACGGCAGACAATGGCGCAGAACCCGCAACACCCCCGGAGATTACAGCTTCACCGTCACCAGAGACATGGTGGCCCGGGAAGTGTCCGCTCTCTTCGACGCCCAGCGGACTTATGGAAACCCCTATGCCTCCCCTGAATTCCAGCAGGCCTATGAAACCATCCTCTTCTCACAGCGAAATTTCGATGAAGGCCCCGGGGGTGACAGTCCCTATCGACAGAACGACCGGCGCGGCTTTTGTACCTTTGAGGCCAGCGAGCGGCGGGCATGCAAGGCCTGCTATACCTTTGAGTATTTCAAGCTCCTCCAGGATCTCAACCACATTCGCCTCCTCTCCCCCAGCGCGCCCACCCGGGGACTCTCTGACCAGGAGCGGCAAGCCTTGATCGCTCTGGCGCTGAAGTCCCCCAGCCTGGACTATGCCAAGCTCCGCAAGACCCTCTCCCTCCCGGAAGATACCACCTTTAATATCGTCCGATACGACAAGGGGTCCACCGAGGAGGCGGAAAAGAAAACCAAATTCCAGCAGATGCAGAGTTATCACAAGCTCCGCAAGGCCCTGGACAGCGTAGAGAAAAACTACATCCGCCATCTGACCACCCAGCAGCTGGATCAGATGGGCACCATCCTCAGCCTCTATAAAGCCGATGATAAACGCCGGTCTGCCCTTTCGTCGCTTGGACTGGATGAAACCGTCATCTCTGCTCTCCTCCCACTCTCCTTCAGCAAGGCCGGCAGCCTGTCCCTCACCGCCATGCAGAAGCTCATCCCCCATCTGGAACAGGGCGAAAATTACGACGCCGCCTGCTCCGCCGTTTATGGCGACCACCGGGGCCACTTCGGTATCCAGCGCAGAAAAACCATCACCCTCAGCCCGGAGCTGTGGAAGAGCGGCGTGCTGGACGCCATCCATAATCCCGTGGTCTTGCGCGCCATCTCCCAGACCACCAAGGTCCTCAACGCCATTGTCCGTACTTACGGCTCCCCCCAGCGCATCTCCATCGAACTGGCCCGGGAAATGAAAAACAACTTTGAAGAGCGGCATAAGATCGACAAGCAGTATCAGGAAAATCAGAAGACAAATCAGTCCCTCATGGAGGAGATCGAAGCCATCAAGGGCGCCCGGCCCACCGGTCAGGATCTGGTCAAGTTCAAGCTCTATCGGGAGCAAAACGGCATCTGCCTCTATTCCGGCGCCCAGCTGGACAGCGCAAGGCTCTTTGAACCCGGTTATGTGGACGTGGACCACATCATTCCGTACAGCATCTCCTTCGACGACAGTTACCGGAACAAGGTCCTGGTTCGTTCCGCCGAAAACCGGCAGAAGGGCAACCGCCTTCCCCTGGAATACCTGTCCGCCCACCCCCAGCGGGCGGAAGATTTTATCACCCTGGTGGAGCGCCATATCCGCGACTACCGCAAGCGCCAAAAACTCCTCAAGCGTTCCCTCAGCGAGGAAGACCGCTCCGGCTTCAAAGAGCGCAATCTGGTGGACACCCAGTACATCACCCGCACCATCTACCACCTGCTCAACGACTGCCTGCTCTTCTCCCCCGCCGCGTCCAAGCGGCCGGTGCGGGCCGTCAACGGCGCCGTCACCGACTATATGCGCAAACGGCTGGGCCTGCGGAAAAACCGGGACGACGGCGACCTGCACCACGCCATGGACGCCGCAGTGGTGGCCATCACCACAAACGGCATGATCCAGCGGATCTCCCGCTACGCCCAGCGGCGGGAACTGGGGCAAAAGGTCCAGGGACAGTATGTGGACCCGGAGACCGGGGAACTCCTGAGCCGGGACGCCTTTGACGCCAAATACGCCCCTACCTTCCCCAAACCCTGGCCCGGCTTCCGGAAGGAATTGCTGGCCCGCCTCTCCCCCGACCCGGACGCCGAGATCCGGGCGGCAGGGCTCCCCGGCTACGACGATCCGGAACCCGTCCGTCCCATCTTTGTCTCCCAGATGCCCCGGCGCAAAGTCACCGGCGCCGCCCATAAGGAGACCATCCGCAGCGCCAAAATGCCCGGACATACCGTCGTCAAAACCGCCCTCACCGACCTCAAGCTGGACAAAGACGGTGAGATCCTCGGCTATTACAACCCCGGAGACGACCGCCTGCTTTACGAGGCCCTCAAGGCCCGGCTCCATGCGTACAACGGAGACGCCAAAAAAGCCTTCGCCGATTCCCCCTTCCGTAAGCCCAAAAAGGACGGTACCCCCGGACCCGTGGTGCAGAAGGTCAAAATTTACGGCACGTCCAGCCTGAATGTGGCGGCCTGCGGCGGCGTCGCGGACAACGGCGGCATGGTGCGCATCGACGTCTACCTGGTCCCGGGAGACGGCTACTACTTCATTCCTGTCTATACCGCCGATGTGGTGCGGGGCATCCTGCCGCAAAAGGCAGTGACCCAATCCGGAATAGCTGGTTGGAAAACGATGTGCGATGACAATTTCATGTTCTCCCTCTATCCGGGAGACCTGATCCGGGTGGAGGGCCGTAAGCCCATCAATCTGACTCTGAAAAATAAGAACGCCACGGGCGAAAAGGAGCTGCTGCGCAGCGAGTGGTTGGTATATTATGTGAGTGCTGATATTGCAACCGGTTCTATTACCATTAACACCCACGACCGAAAATATAAAAAGAAAGGCCTTGGCATCAAAACACTGCTGTCTCTGGAAAAATACGAAGTAGACCCGCTGGGCCATTACCACAAGGTACATCTGCCAGAACAGCGGCAGGGCTTCTGAGGAGGCTGGCTATGGAATTCCGTTCAGTCTTTGTGTCCAACCCGGCGCAGCTCTCGGTCCGCCGTGGACAGCTGGTCATCCGGCAGGAGGAAGAACGGTCGGTGCCCATGGAGGACCTGTCCGCCCTGCTGCTGGAATCCCGGGCAGTCTCCATCACCACGGCGGCCCTCCAGGAACTGACCGATCACGGCGTGACGGTCTACCTCTGTGACGAGACCCACCTGCCCGCCGCTCTGGTACTCCCCATGAACCGCCACAGCCGCCAGCTTAAACTGCTCAAGGGACAGATCGCCATGCGCCGCCCCACTCAAAAACGGGTGTGGCAAGGGGTGGTCATGTCCAAAATCTCCAATCAGGCCCGCTGTCTGTCCCTGCTTAGAAAGGATGAGGCGGAGGAGCTGCGGGAATTGGCCGACCAGGTGCGCTCCGGCGACCCGGACAACTGGGAGGCCGTCGCCGCGGCCCGGTACTTCCCCGCCCTCTTCGGCGCCGGATTCACCCGTGGAGAGGAATGCCGGGTCAACGCCGCGCTGAACTACGGCTATGCCATCCTCCGGGGCGCTGTGGCCCGGCATCTGGTGATGCGGGGTCTGGAGCCCTGCCTGGGTATCTTCCACCACAGCGAGCTCAACCGGTTCAATCTGGCCGACGACCTGATGGAGCCATACCGCCCGCTGGTGGATCTCTATGTGGCCTCCCACGTCCCTGACGACGAGGGGGACCTGACCCCGGCCATCAAGCAGCAGCTCTTCCAGCTCTCCCACTATCTGGTGGAGCAGGGCGGGAAACAGTTCCGCGCCATCTCCGCCATTGGCCGCATGGCGGACAGCTTCAGCCGCATTGTCCAGAGCGGCGAGGGGCAGCTGGAACTCCCCCACCTGCTGCCCCTCCAGTTGGGCCGCTATGAGTAGGCTGATGCGGATGCTGGTCTTTTTCGATCTCCCGGTCAAAACCAAGGCACAGCGGCGGGCGGCCACCCGCTTCCGGAACTTTTTGCTGGGAGACGGCTATTACATGGTGCAGTATTCCGTCTATGCCCGCATCTGCGCTGGGATGGATGCTGTGGCGGTCCATAAGGCGCGGCTCTATAGCGCGGTGCCCACCCGGGGATCGGTGCGCCTGCTGGTCATCACGGAAAAGCAGTTCAGCGGCCTGGAGGTACTGCTGGGCCGCCCCTCCCCCAACGATGATCCCCAGCAGGACAAGTCTCTGCTGATTTTTTGAAAAAAGCTCCGTCCCGCCTTCTTTTCCCGTCCGGCGGCACAGAAAACCGGCCTCTTCCGATCAGAGAAGAGGCCGGTTTTTCCGTTTTTTCGTTTGTTTGCTCCGCTTTTCCTGTCTGTTTCTTTGCTTTTTCGCAGAACCGCTGATGCCTATTATACCACAACAAGAAACATCAGGGAACTACAACCCAACTCTGCTGTTACTGCCAACGCTAATATTATACCACAACAAGAAACATCA
>DXGA01000004.1 GCA_019114165.1 Candidatus Flavonifractor merdipullorum
CTCCAGCTCGGTGCCGGGGGTGCAGAAGAACTCCAGCTCCATCTGCTCAAACTCGCGGGTGCGGAAGGTGAAGTTGCCCGGGGTGATCTCGTTGCGGAAGGACTTGCCCACCTGGCACACGCCGAAGGGCAGCTTGCGGCGGGTGGTGCGCTGCACGTTCTGGAAGTTGACGAAAATGCCCTGGGCGGTCTCAGGACGGAGGTAAACGGTGTTCTTGGCGTCCTCAGTCACGCCCTGGAAGGTCTTGAACATCAGGTTGAACTGGCGGATGTCGGTCCAGTTGTGCTTGCCGCAGGTGGGGCAGGGGATGTTGTGCTCCTCCACAAAGGCCTTCATCTCCTCCTGGGAGAAGGCGTCCACCGGCTTGGGCAGGGTGAAGCCGGTCTCGGCGCACCAGTCCTCGATGACCTTGTCGGCGCGGAAGCGCTCCTTGCACTCTTTGCAGTCCATGAGGGGATCGGAGAAGCCGCCCACATGGCCGGAGGCCACCCAGGTCTGGGGATTCATGAGGATGGCGGCGTCCAGACCCACATTATAGCGGTTTTCCTGGACGAACTTCTTCCACCAGGCCTTTTTGACGTTGTTCTTCAGCTCCACGCCCAGGGGGCCGTAGTCCCAGGTGTTGGCCAGACCGCCGTAGATCTCGCTGCCGGCGAAGATGAAGCCGCGGCCCTTACAGAGGTTGACGATCTGTTCCATGGTCTTTTCGGTGTTCTTCATATGGTCTCAAACTCCTTTGTCTGGTATTGATATAGAAAAAAACGCCCTGAGCCCGAAGGCTCAGGGCGGATCTTCTCCGTGGTACCACCTGAATTCGGAACGCATCCGTTCCGCACTCTTACCCAATAACGGCGGGTCGTCTCAACCGGCGGAGCATTTCCGCTCCGCGACTCACGGGCGCCTTGGGCGGGACCGTCGGGAGCTTTGCACCGGCCAGCTCCTCTCTTGGGTCCGGGTCTTCCGCCTACTCTTCCCGGTCATTGTCTTTCCTCATTGGGCGTATTCTATCACCTTTTGACCCTTCCGTCAAGGCGATTTCTCACGCTTCCTCCAGCTTAGTGCACACGATGTTCAGCGCGCCCCGCTGTGCGGGGCCCCTGATGATGGGCGCGTTATTCGTCCTCTTCCTTTTTGGTGCACACGATGTTGAGCTCGTTAAGCTGGGCATCGGTGACAAAAGAGGGCGCGCCCATCATCAGGTCCTGGGCGTTCTTGTTCATGGGGAAGGGGATGATCTCGCGGATGGAGTCCTCGCCGGCCAGCAGCATGACCATGCGGTCCACGCCCGGGGCGATACCGGCGTGGGGGGGCGCGCCGTAGGTGAAGGCGTTGTACATGGCGGGGAACTTGGCCTTTACATCGTCCTCGCCCAGACGGACCAGCTGGAAGGCCTCGATCATGATCTCGGGGTCGTGGTTCCGCACCGCGCCGGAGGACAGCTCCACGCCGTTGCACACCAGGTCGTACTGGAAAGCGGTGATGGACAGGGGGTCCACCTCACCGGCAGCGGCCTTCTTCAGAATCTCCAGACCGCCGTTGGGCATGGAGAAGGGATTGTGGCAGAACTCCAGCAGGCCGGACTCCTCGCCGATCTCGTACATGGGGAAGTCCACGATCCAGCAGAAGGTGTACTGCTCCTTGTGGAAGTGCTCAGGCGCCAGGGCGGCCACCTGCTTGATGAGCACGCCGGCGGTCTTCTGGGCGGCCAACTTCTTGCCGGCGGTCAGGCCCACGAAGGTACCGGGCTGGAGGCCCAGGGCGTCGATGACCTGCTGCTTTTTGTCCTGGAGGAACTTGGAGATGCCGCCCACCAGCTCGCCCTTCTCGTCCAGGCGGAACCAGTAGGCCTTGTTGCCAGACTGCACTTCCACGTCGGCGCAGAGCTTGTCGATCTGCTTGCGGGTGGCGGTGAAGTTGGTGACGGGCACCGCCTTGACGGTGTTGCCCTCGAAGGGACCAAAGCCGCAGTCAGAGAGCAGGGCGGTGGCGTCGGTGACGGTCAGGTCGATGCGCAGGTCGGGCTTGTCGGTGCCGTAGGTCTCCATGGCCTCCAGGTAGGAGATGCGCTGGAAGGGCGCGGGAGAGGCAGTGTTATACTTGCCGTACTTGGCAAAGATGGGGGGCAGCACGTCCTCCAGCACGGCGAACACGTCCTCCTGACCGGCAAAGGCCATCTCCATATCCAGCTGATAGAACTCGCCGGGGGAGCGGTCGCCGCGGGCGTCCTCGTCGCGGAAGCAGGGGGCGATCTGGAAGTACTTATCAAAGCCGGAGGCCATCAGCAGCTGCTTGAACTGCTGGGGCGCCTGGGGCAGGGCGTAGAACTTGCCGGGATGCTTGCGGCTGGGGACCAGATAGTCACGGGCGCCCTCGGGAGAGGAGGCGGTGAGGATGGGGGTGGTGATCTCCATAAAGCCGTGGTCGATCATGGCGGCGCGGAGGGCGGCCACCACGTTGGAGCGCAGCACGATGTTGTTCTTCACTTCCGGGTTGCGCAGGTCCAGATAGCGGTGCTTCAGGCGGGCGGACTCGTCGGCCTCCCGGCTGCGGTTGATCTGGAAGGGCAGCTCGTTGTGGCGGCAGCGGCCCAGCACCTCGATGGAAGTGGGCACCACTTCAATGTCGCCGGTGGGGAGCTTGGGGTTCTTGGAGTCACGCTCCCGCACCACGCCGGTGACGGCAATGGTGGATTCCTTGTTGAGGGGTTTGACAATGGCCATCATTTCCTCATTCTCGATGACCACCTGGGTGGTGCCGTAGAAGTCGCGGAGCACCACGAAGGCCAGATTCTGGCCCACTTCCCGGATGTTCTCCAGGAAACCGGCCAGAGTAACGGTCTGGCCCACCTGCTCCATACGGAGCTCCCCACAGGTGTGGGTGCGGTAGAGCGTGTGCACGTTGTTCATGAGATGATCAACTCCAAATCATTATTATTTGATATCTTGAAGGGATTATTGGGAGAGCAAATTCTCCAGAAGGGTATGGGAGTAGGGCTGGTCCAACGGCAGGGTGACACCCAGGTTGTCCAGCTTGAGGGCGCTGCCGTCGGCGGCGCAGAACCAGACGTTGAGGCTGTCCGGGTTTTCCGGCGAGAAGGCGCACTGGACGGTGCGCTGCACGCTGTCCAGCACGGAAAAGGCCAGCTGGGTGGAGTCATAGACGTGGAAGCCCGGCTTTTGGGGCTCCGGCGGACCGGCAAAGAGGGCGCTGGTGTCTGCCCAGGAAATGGTCACGCCCCCCTTGCCCACAAAAATCTCGGAAGCGTCCAGGTTCCAGCCGGTGAGGTCGCTCATTTCCGTGAGAAAATGTTCGATGAGAAGGGCGCTCTCTTCTGCCGGGTCCAGGGTGCTGTTGGTATAAAAGGGGACGAAATCTCCCTCCTGGCCCACATAAAGGGTGTACTCCGCGCTGAGGGTGAAGCGCATCCGCAGCTCCTCCCGGGCCACCCGGGCTACCATGGCGGCGCACTCCGCCCGAGTCAGGGTCTTGTCCGGGGCAAAGGTGCCTTTGCTGTCCACGCCGGAGAGGATGCCCGCGTTATAAAAACGCAGCACGTCCTGGTCCTGGGTGTCGGGCAGGGTAGTGACGGTATTGATGGGGGAGAGCATATCGTCCGGCACCACGGCGGAGAGCAGAGCGACGAACTCCTGCCGGGTGGCCTGCTTTTCCGGGTCGGGGACGGTGATCCCCAGGTCCTCCAGGTAGCGCACATAGGAGGTATACCAGGGATAGGTGGAGTCCGCCAGGAAAATCGCCTCTCCGGTTATGGCCTCGTTCATACGGGCGGCAATGGCGGCTACCTCGCCTGCCGTGAGCATCTGGTCGGGAGAAAAAGCCTGTCCGGTGCCCTGCATCAGGCCCACCTCGCAGCAGACCCGGGCGGCGTCGGCGTACCAGGAGCCCACCTCCACGTCAATGAAGCCGGGGTAGGTGCACCGGTCCGGAAAGACTTCCGCAGGGGAAGCCGCAGCGGCAGAGCCGGTCAGCAGCGCGGCAGAAAGGGCCAGCGCGGCCACGTTCCGAAGCAACGGCATATGTGTTACCCCCGATCCCGGATGGGCGTACCGGCGTTGCGTCCGGCCAGACCGGCCTGGATGCGGGCAATGGCCTCTTCCACGGTCTGGGTGAGCTGTTCGCCGGTGGTCATATCCTTGACGGCGGCCTTGTTCTGGGCGATCTCGTCCTCGCCCAGGAAGATCACATAGGGGATGCCCAGCTTGTCGGCATAGCCGATCTTCTGCTTGAACTTCTTGTTCTCGGTGTAGAGCTGGGTGCGGATGCCCGCCTCCCGCAGGGCGGTGGCCAGGGAGATGGCGGGGGAGAGGTCCTCCGTCATGGGGAGGACCAGCACGTCGGCGGGGGCGGTGAGCAGTTCTTCGTTGAGGTACTTCTGCTCTTCCAGCACATAGAAAAGACGGGTCAGGCCAATGGAGATACCCACGCCGGGCAGTTGTTTATTGGTGTAATATTCCGCCAGGTTATCATATCTGCCGCCGGAGCAGATGGAACCGATCTCGGGGTGGTCCAGCATGGCGGTCTCGTAGACGGTGCCGGTGTAGTAGTCCAGGCCACGGGCAATGGTCAGATCCACCTTGAAGTGGTCGGCGGGCACGCCGAAGGCGGACAGGCAGCCCACCACGGTCTCCAGCTCGGAAATGCCCTGATCCAGCAGTGCATGCTTGCCCTTATAGGCAGCCAGGGCTTCCATAGGCGCCTCGGTGGACAGCAGGTCCAGCAGCTGACGGCCGGTCTCGGCGGGAACGGCAAATTCCTCGGTCAGGATGTTGAGCACCTTTTCAGGGCCGATCTTCTCCAGCTTGTCGATGGTGCGCATCACGTCGCCGGCGTGTTCCTCCAGACCCAGCAGGGCGAAAAGACCGTTGAGCACTTTACGGTTGTTCACCCGGATCTGGAAGCGGCGGAGGCCCAGGGTGGTGAACGCCTTATAGATGATGGCGGGGATCTCGGCCTCGTTGACAATGTCCAGCTTTCCGTCGCCGATCACGTCGATGTCAGCCTGATAGAACTCACGGAAGCGGCCGCGCTGGGCGCGCTCACCGCGGTAGACCTTGCCGATCTGGAAGCGGCGGAAGGGGAAGGACAGCTCGCCGGCGTGGAGGGCCACATACTTGGCCAGAGGGACGGTGAGGTCAAACCGGAGAGACAAATCGGTATCGCCCTTGGTGAAGCGGTAGATCTGCTTTTCGGTCTCGCCGCCGCCCTTGGCCAGCAGCACCTCGCTGGCCTCGATGAGGGGGGTGTCCAGACCGGTGAAGCCGTAGAGAGAATAGGTCCGGCGGAGGATCTCCACCATCCGGTCGAACTGGGCCTGACGGTCGGGCAGCAGTTCCATAAATCCGGAGAGCGTGCGGGGCTTGATTTGTGCCATACGATACACCTCAGTTTCAAGATTAAGAAAGAGTGAAGAGTAAAGAGTGGAGAGTGAAGATAAGGAGGCGCGCAAAGCGCGCCGGATGAAAGTTTTCTTTGCCTACTTTCTTTTTCAAAAGAAAGTAGGCGTTCTCGTCCCTTGTCACGGGACGAGAACGCCTTGTTCTCGTGGTGCCACCCATGTTCGGTGCTCCTCTCTCCCAAAGAGCACCCTTTCTGCTCCTGTTGCGGGGAGCTGCCGCGCCCGTCTCCGGGCCCGCTGGTAACGCCGTCTTCCCCGATCCCCTTCCGTAAGACCCTTCCAGCCGGTGAAGTCTCTCTCTGTCCGGGGGAAACCGGATACTCATGCGCCGTCATGGCGGTTTCGTTTCATCTTATCCCAAATAGCGCAAAAAGTCAACGCCCTTTCTCACCACTGGGGCGAAAAAGAGTGTAGAGGTACAATACATGTTGGACAGTTGAATAAAAAAGGATGAAGGATAAGGCCTCATCGGTTAAAGTTGAAGTTGCGGACAACAACTCAACGAGAGGGGGCCATATCCTTCATGAGCAAGAGTATAACACAGGACATGGCATATCGGCAATCCCTGATGAAGTACGCGGAGAAATATGGCGTCAGCCGAGCCAGTCGGAAGTACAACAAGAGCCGGTCGTACATATACTTCTGGAAGGCCAGGTGGGATGGGAGCGTGGCATCTCTGGCCTGCCAGTCTCGGCGGCCTCACAGCCATCCTAACCAGCATACGGAGGCAGAGCTGAAGCTGATCCGGGACATGCGCCGCCGCAATCCAAACCTGGGCATGGTGGAACTGTGGCACCGGCTGCGGAAACGAGGTTATACCCGCCGCCCGGAGAGCCTGTTCCGGATTATGCGCAAGCTGGGGCTGTTTCCTGGGGCTGAGAAGAAGAAAGCATATAAACCCAAGCCTTATGAGCAGATGACCTATCCCGGCCAGCGGGTCCAGGTAGACGTGAAGGTGGTGCCCCGCAGGTGCATTGCGGACCCGGAGCTCCGCCTGTTCCAGTACACCGCCATTGATGAGTTCACACGTCTGCGCTTCCTGGCTGCCTATCCGGAACAGAGCACCTACTCCTCCGCCGACTTCCTGAAAAGGTTGTTCAAGTGGTATGCACGCCGGGGTATCCGGGTGGAATGTGTCCAGACAGACAATGGCTTTGAGTTTACCAACCGCTTTTCCAACAGCAGGCGGGATCTGCCCACCCTCTTTGAGACCGCCGCTGCCAGGCTGGGCATCCGCCACAAACTCATCCGTCCCTACACGCCCCGCCACAACGGAAAAGTGGAGCGCAGCCACCGGGAGGACCAGAGACGCTTTTACGCCTGCCACAGCTTCTACTCCCTGGATGACTTTGCAAAGCAGCTCGCCTTCCACAACCGCCGCTCCAACAACTTCCCTATGAGGCCGCTTGGCTGGCGCTCTCCCTTAGAGTTCACCGTCCAATATGTTTGACAAACCTACACTTTCTCACCACTGGGGCGAAAAAGAGATGGTTCCAGAGCCGGAAGAAGATCCCATGCCATCCTTTGCGTACGAGGCCGCTTCATTGGACGCATCACAAAGGGTCAGACCTGAGCTCGTCTCCAGCGTGGTATAAAGATGGATGGAACAGCTTTCCTGCTCCATATATGCCGACAGGTCCGCCTGATACCAAAGACGGGTATCCCCGTCGGGGGCATCCATGGCCGACATATCCATGGCCTCCAGCGTGGCGCCGTTGTCATCCTTGACCAGCAGCGTCAGACGGGACACATCTTCCGCCGTGCGGACAGGTCCGTCTGTGTTGGGTACCAAGGTCACATAGAGAACATTTTCTGCCTTTTGCTGCTCTGCCGTGGGACCCATCTCATCCAGATTCCACGACCAGATGCTGCTGCCCTCTATGGCCAGAATATTGTCCGGGTAAAGGGTATCCAGCGCCTCCTGACGGGCGCCTGCCGAGCTCTGCTCCACCACCACCGGCGTGAATTCCGCCGACGGCGACAGTTTCAGCGTACCCGACCAGGTCTTTCCGTCCGACACCATCTCCACCGACTGAGCGGTATTTTCCAGCGTCAGCAGATAACTGGTCCCAGCCACCACTTCCTTGGGCAGCACGCTGGCCGTCAGCACCAGTTCACCCTTCTGATAAGAGAGCTGGGCTTCCACCTTGGAAAAAAGACTCCCCTGTTCCGCAAGATCCTGCGTCAGACGGTTGCCCATTTCGGAAATGCTGTTTTGTAGATAGGCGCTCTGGCTGTCGATGTCCGTGGAAAGCTCCTCCACCGCGTGCTGAAGCTGTGCCACATCCTCCCGCAGGGAGAGGGTCATGGCGATCAGCACCGCCACCAACAGACAGAGTATGCCCACCAAAATACTGCGAATGTGCTTAGACATAGGGTATTGCCTCCTGTGGAGCCAAAACCAAAGCCCCTTCCTCAGGCGGTGAAGGGCTTGGTCTTGGGATTGACGATATCGCGCCAGTCCAGGTCGCCCCGCTCCAGGCCGTGGATCAGCATCTCGGCCGTGGCCACGTTGGTGGCAAAGGGGACGCTGTACTGGTCGCACAGGCGGGTAATATAGTTGAGATCGTTGTCCAGATCATGGGACTGGGGATCGGAGAAGAAGAGCACCATGTCGATCTCGTTATAGGCAATGCGCGCGCCGATCTGCTGGCTGCCGCCGTGGGCATGGGAGAGGAACAGGTGGACCGGAAGGCCGGTGGCCTCCGAAACCAGACGCCCCGTGGTGCTGGTGGCGCAGAGGGTATGCTTGGACAGGATGCCGCAGTAGGCAATGCAGAACTGCACCATCAGTTCTTTTTTACGGTCGTGGCTCAAAAGGGCGATATTCATGCAAAAAACTCCTCTCTGAATGAGTGGCTATGGAATGAAGACAGCCAGTAAAACTCAGCGGATGGGCATCAGCGGCACCCGCATCCCGGTCAGCCGACGGGCAATGTTGAGATAAGCCCGCGCGGCGCCGTAGCGCGCCATCAGGATCAGGGGTTCTCCACGGTTGGCGGCCAGCATGACCTGAGCATCCTCAGGCACCACGCCCAGCAGCGGCAGACCGGCGGCGTCCATGGCGTCATCAATGGTGGAATGCAGCTGGCGGAGCAGCCGGGGCTGGACCCGGTTCACCACCAGATGAAGGGACTGAAGGGTATGGCTCAATTCGCAGACGGTACGCTGTGCGTCCCGCAGCGCCGAGGCGTCCGTGGTGGACACCACAATGGCCCGGTCCGCCCCGCACACCGACAGCCGGAAGCCCAGGCCCAGTCCCGCCGGGGCATCCATCAGGATATAGTCGAATTGCTCCTTTGCCTCAGCGAGAAAACGGCGCAAAGCCTCCTCACTGATGGCGTCTCTGGGCGCGGTAAGAGGCGCGGTGAGCAGGTACAGCCCCTGAATGACAGGATGGGGCACCGCCGCCTTCTCCAGCGTGGTACGGCCCGACAGCACATCGGTGAAATCCATCAGCGCCCGGTCGCTCATACCCAGGGAAAGGTCCAGATTGCGCAGGCCAACATCCATATCAATACACAGTACCCGGTTGCCCAGCGCCGCCAGACAGGACCCGACACCGCCGGTAAGAGAGGTCTTTCCCGTGCCCCCCTTACCCGATGTGATCGCGATTGCAGTTGACAATTTGAAGGTTCCTCCCTGGTGGTCAAACTACTTTATCATGAATTATAGGAAAATTCAATGGTTTCAGACCACTTTAATTTGTGCAAAACAGTAAAAGTTTCAAAGCGAAGCATTGCTTGATCGAACAAAAGATCAAATGAGTGGGGATTTTTGTATTTTAGCCCACCTTCTGGGGAATCCCTTGGGGGTAGGGGACACCTTGCGGATGGGAATGACCCGGTGGGTGACGTCGGTGCCGGGGATGGTGTAATCCCAGGCGGGCAGCAGCTGGCCGCCCAGCTTGGACACGCACCGTCCCGCCCGCTCCAGCTCCTCCTTGGCGTCCACCGACTTCATGGCCAAAAAGAGACCGCCCACCTTCACATAGGGAAGGCACAGCTCGGTGAGCACCTCCAGCGAGGCCACCGCCCGGGACACGGCAATATCAAAGCTGTCCCGGAAGCCGGGCTGGAGGGCCTGCTCTTCGGCCCGGGCGTGGAGACAGTGGACCCCTTCCAGCCCCAGTTCCTGACACACGCTGTCCAGCCAGTGGACCCGCTTGCCCAGGCTGTCCAGCAGGGTGAGGGAGATGGAGGGCGCCAGGATGCGCAGCGGCACGCCGGGGAAACCGGCGCCGGTTCCCACATCGATCACCGTTTTTGTGGAAAAGTCGGTGTATCCCAGCAGAGCAGCGGAGTCCAGGAAGTGGAGATCCGCCACCTGGTCCGGATCGGTGATGGCGGTCAGGTTCATCACCTGATTCTGCTCCAGCAGGAGCGCGCCGTATTTGGCCAGGGTTTCCGCGCCCCCTTCGGCATGGACCCCCAGCGCGTCCAGACCGGCGGCAATGCGGGGGATTTGAGGGGTAAGATCAAAAGCCATTCCATTAACCTCCCAGCAGACCCAGGGCAATGCCCACGGTGATGATACCGGCGACCGCGGTCACCAGGCACAAAGCAGCGGCCAGGATGCCCAATACCAGGTGAAACCAGCCGCCCTTGGCCTTGTAGCGGAGAAAGGCGACGGCGGACAGTCCGCCGCAGGCGGGGGCCAGCATGATGCCCGGTCCGCCGTGGAGAGGCTCGCCATGGGCCAGATTGTAGGTAAAGAGGAGGACCAGGATGACCATATAGACAATGCCCATCCAGGCCAGCGCCCGTTTTTCCGGCGACGCCGGGGTATAGGAGGGCTTGGACTCCTCGGGGGTGTTTTTTTCGTCGGGCATGGATTCGACTCCTTTTTCAAATACATTTCCCCAAAAGGGGAGAGGGGTGTGGAAAACCCTTATCCGTTTTCCAGAGAGAAGTGCAGGCGCAGCTCCGGACGGATCAACCGTGCGGCCATGGCGGCCATCTCCGCCCGGCTGAGTTGGTCATTGGGGCGGAAGGCGCCGGAGGCATCCACACCGCTCAGGATACCCGCCTGATAGAGGGGCAGGACGGTATCCTTCCAATCGTCCTCACAGTCGGGGAAGGTGGTGATGTCGTTGATGGGCTCCAGCAGATCGCCGGACACCAGTTTGAGGGCCTTGGCAAAGGTGAGCCGGGTGGCGGTATCGGTAAGCCGCCCCAGTTCATCGGTATCAAGGACGGTGTCCAGATAGCAGGCGGTATTCCGGTACCACACGCCGGGCGCAGGCCAGGCCAACGCCGTCCAGAGATCCTCATAATACTGGTCGTACGTTTCCTGGGACACCTGACCCAGCTGGAAGGCCGGGGTCAGTCCGTAAGCCCCCAGCACATAGCGGAAGGTGCCGGAATAGGTGCTGCCGTTCATCTCCAGGGTGACCGTCTGGCCGTCGTAGGCCTTCCAGCTGTCGTCCACCGTGAGATAGAGGGAGTTGATCTCCCGGTCATTCACCCAGAAACCGGTGGAGGCGCTGCTGTACAGAGAGAGGGTCACGCCGTCCTCCCGGGTCACGGTGATCTGTCCCCAGTCCGCCGGCGCTTCGGGCAGGACCCCGTCTCCGCCATTCAGGATGTGGTGGATGCGGGCGGCCAGGGTGGCGGCTTCGGCGGTGGTGACCATGGCGTCGGGCGAGAATGTTCCGTCGCCGGTGCCGTTCATCAGTCCGGTCTCATAGCACAGCCCGGCGGCGTCGGCGTACCAACGATCCTGTGCAACGTCAGAAAAAGAAACAGGCTCCCGCACAGCGGGGAAGGAGGTTTCCGCACGATCGGCGGCCAGCGCGGGGGTAATGAGCAGAGAACCGGTCAAAACCAACGTAAACAGACGTTTCATTCAGCTACCTCCTTTTTTTACAGACAGACGAAACGGGACGGCGGATACCCGCCGCCCCGTTTCTGATGGAAGTTCTGTTTGCTTCTTTTTCTTTCAAGAAAAAGAAGTTACTTCTTGCAGGGGATGAGGACTTCCTTGCCGCCCACATAGGGACGCAGGGCAACAGGCACCTTGACGGAGCCGTCGGCCTGGAGGTTGTTTTCCAGCAGGGCGATGAGCATACGGGGGGGCGCCACCACGGTATTGTTGAGGGTATGGGGCAGGTAGGTGCGGCCGTCGGCGCCCTTGACGCGCATCTTCAGGCGGCGGGCCTGAGCGTCGCCCAGGTTGGAGCAGGAGCAGACCTCAAAATACTTCTGCTGGCGGGGGGACCAGGCTTCGATGTCGCAGGACTTGACCTTCAGGTCGGCCAGGTCGCCGGAGCAGCACTCCAGCTGACGGACGGGGATATCCAGGGAGCGGAAGAGCTCCACGGAGTAACGCCACATCTTCTCGTACCAGTCCATGGAGTCCTCGGGCTTACAGACCACGATCATCTCCTGCTTCTCAAACTGGTGGATGCGGTACACGCCGCGCTCCTCGATGCCGTGGGCGCCCTTCTCCTTGCGGAAGCAGGGAGAATAGGAGGTCAGGGTCTGGGGCAGGGTGTCCTCGGGAATGATCTGGTCAATGAACTTGCCGATCATGGAGTGCTCGGAGGTGCCGATGAGGTAGAGGTCCTCGCCCTCGATCTTGTACATCATGGACTCCATATCGGTCTGGCTCATCACGCCCTCCACCACGTTGCCGTGGATCATGAAGGGAGGAATGCAGAAGGTGAAGCCCTTGTCGATCATGAAATCGCGGGCATAGGCCAGCACGCCCTCATGGAGACGGGCGATGTCGCCCAGCAGGTAATAGAAGCCGGAACCGGACACCCGGCCGGCGGCGTCCATGTCGATGCCGTTGAAGGACTCCATGATCTGGGTGTGGTAGGGGATCTCAAAGTCGGGGGTCACAGGCTCGCCGAAGCGCTCCACTTCCACGTTGGCGGAGTCGTCGGGACCGATGGGCACGGAGGGGTCGATGATGTTGGGGATGAGGAGCATGATGTGGCGGATCTGCTCGGCCAGCTCGGTCTCCTTGGCTTCCAGCTCGGCCAGACGGTCGGCGTTGGCCTTGACCCGGGCCTTGGCTTCCTCGGCCTCGGCCAGCTTGGAGGGGTCCTTCTTGGCCTGACCCATCAGGATGCCCACCTGCTTGGACAGGGTGTTGCGGGAAGTACGCAGCTCCTGGGCCTCGGCGATGGTGGCGCGGTTCTGGGCGTCCAGCTCCAGCACCTGGTCCACCAGGGGCAGCTTTTCGTCCTGGAACTTCTTCTTGATGTTTTCCTTGACGGCTTCGGGGTTCTCGCGAATAAACTTGATATCCAGCATGGTTGTGTGACTCCTCGTCTCGTTATTTTGTTTCACGTGAAACAGGACAAATTTAATTGATCCACTCGTTGAGATTCTGCCAGGCGGCCACGGGGTCGTAAGCGGCCAGCTCCTGGGGGGTGAGGGTGGCGCGGTACTGGGTCAGACCCGCCAGAACCTGGCCGGGGGCTTCCGCCTCCCACTGGGCCAGCAGGGTGCGGCACTGGCTGTATTCGCCGCTGTTATAAAGGCCGCGGATCTGGTTGAGCTTGGTGACCGCGTCCAGCTGGGCCTCGGACTGGGTCAGGGCGTCCTGGGTCTCGGTGAGCTGCTGGTTCTGGTCGCTGCTCTCGTCCTGGGCCTTCTGGAGGGCTTCCACCTGCTCCTTGAGTTCCTCGTTCTCCGCCAGGATGCTGTCCAGGGTAGCCACGGCGGATTGATAGGACTGCGTCTGTTCGTTCAGGTCGTTCTGGGTCTGCTCATTGGTGCGCTGCTGCATGAAGTAGGCCATCAGCATCAGGAAAAACGCAATGGCAAAGAGAATGACCAGATAGAGCAGCACAGGGCTTCTGCGGCCCGGTGAGGCGTGCTCGGCGGCGTGCTGCAAGGCCGGGTCGTGGTTGGGGTGCTGATTGGGGTCGCTCACAGGCTGTCCCCTCCTTTCCGCTGGTTGGGGAACTGCTCCAGCAGTTCCAGGAGGGCGTTGAGGTCGTCGGTGTTGTAGTACTCCAATTCCACTTTGCCCTTTTTCTTGCCGTTGATGATGTGGACCTTCCGCCCAAAGCGGGAGGAGAGATCCTGTTCCGCCGCCCGGAGGTAGATGGAGAAATCGGGGACGGCGGGGGCGGGTTCCTCGTCCAGCAGGTCCTGGGCCTTGGCCAGACGCTTGGCCAGCGCCTCGGTCTGACGGACCGAGAGACCGTCCTGCACCACTTTCTGGGCCAGCCGTTTTTGCAGCTCCTTATCGGGGGCTGACAGGATGGCCCGGGCGTGACCGGCGGAGAGGCGGCCTTCCTCCAAAAGCAGGTGGACGGCGTCGGGCAGGGCCAGCAGCCGGAGGGCGTTGGCCACGGCGGGCCGGGACTTGCCCACCCGCTGGGCCACCTCATCCTGGGTGAGTCCATACTCGTCCATCAGGACTTTATAGCCGTTGGCTTCTTCGATGGGGTTCAGGTCCTCCCGCTGGAGGTTTTCAATGAGGCCCAATTCCATGACGGTGCGGTCATCGGCCTCGATGATGACGGCGGGCACCTCATGGAGCCCGGCCAGCTTGGCCGCCCGCCAGCGGCGTTCCCCGGCGATGATCTGATAGTAGCCGGAAGAGAGGCGGCGGACGGTGAGAGGCTGGATGATGCCATGGGTGCGGATGGAGTCGGCCAGATCGGCCAGGCTCTCGTCGTCAAAGCGTTTGCGTGGCTGCTTGAGACCGGGCTGTACCTCTGAGATGGGGAGGGAGAGGGAGCCGCCCTCCTGAGACTGGAGGGCGTCGTCCCCCAGCAGGGCCCCAAGGCCCTTGCCCAGACCGCGGTCTTTCAGTGCTGACATGTACTCAGTCCTTTCTGTGGGGGGATGGGATCAGGTCCGGTTCTGTTCCATGACCTCTTTGGCCAGGGCCTCGTAAGCTTCGGCGCCCCGGGAGAGACTGTCGTAAGCCAGGACGGGCTTGCCGTGGCTGGGGGCTTCGGAGAGCCGGACGTTGCGGGGGATGACGGTGGCATAGACCTGGCCGGGGAAGTGGCGCTTCACCTCTTCGGCCACCTGAAGGGAGAGATTGGTGCGTCCGTCGAACATGGTCAGCACCACGCCCTCCATGGCGATGCGGGGATTGAGGGAGCGCTTGACGATGCGCACGGTGGACAGCAGATCGCTGAGCCCTTCCAGGGCGTAATATTCGCACTGGACGGGGACCATGATGGTGTCGGCGGCACACAGGGCGTTGAGGGTGAGCAGCTCCAGAGAAGGGGGGCAGTCCACAAAGATGTAATCATACCGGTCGCACAGAGGAGACAGAACGTCCCGCAGACGGTATTCCCGCTTGTCCAGGCCGATCATCTCAATGGACGCGCCGGCCAGGGCTTTATTGGAGGGGAGGACATCTGCGTACTCGGTGGAGACAATGGCGCGGCTTACGTCGGCGTCGTTGATAAGCACGTCGTAGACGTTGGGGGAGGCGGTGACCTTGTCCACGCCGAAGCCGGAGGTGGTGTTTGCCTGGGGGTCAAAGTCGCAGACCAGCACCCGTGCGCCCAGTTTGGTGAGAGCGGCGGCCAGATTGACGCAGGTGGTGGTCTTGCCTACGCCGCCCTTTTGGTTGACGATTGCAATGGTTTTAGCCATAGTACACCTGCCTTTTTCCAAAAGGAAAGATGAAAACCTGTCGAGGTTACCATGCTATTATAATGCGGCACTCCCTGCAATTCAACCTTCTTTCTTTTGAAAAAGAAAGAAGGCAAAGAAAACTTTCATCTGGCGCGCTTTGCGCGCCTCCCATTTTTTGATAGGTTGGAGCAAAAAATAAGAGAAAACTTTTATTTGGCGTGCTCTATGTACCTTCTTTTTTTTTGGAAAAGAGCTGCAAAAACGAGAGGGATGTTTCACGTGAAACATCCGGATGGGGCCGGTGGATGTTTTATGTTTCACGTGAAACATGGGAAACAAAAAGAGAGCGCCGGGTGTTGACCCGACGCCGTGCTCAGCCCTCCTTTCGGTTGGACCGGTTTGGAATGTGGATGGTAAGTAAGATCTCTTCGTCTGAGTCCTGCCGGTCGCACTGGGCATTGACGCCTGCGTCCTTCATCAGCGCCAGCCCCCGGGTAACGGCGTTGAGAAAGAGCCGCACATCCTTGAGGAGCACCCGGGGCTTGGCCCGGACTTTGGACGGCGGCGGCGCTTTGGGGTGGAGGAGTTCTTCCACCAGCGCCTCGGTGCGGGAGACGGTCAGTTCCTCTTCCACCACCTGCTTTGCCGCCTGTCGCTGGAGGTCCGGCTGATTGAGCCGGAGCAGCGCCCGGGCGTGGCGCTCGGAGCAGCCGTGATCCCGCAGCAGAGCCAGCACGTCCTCCGGCAGGCGGAGGAGCCGGAGCTTATTGGCCACCGCCGACTGGGACTTGCCCAAACGCCGGGCGGCTTCCTCCTGAGAAAGGCCGTAGGCGTCGATGAGACGGCGGAGGGCGGAAGCCTCTTCCACAAAGTCCAGATCTCTCCGCTGGAGGTTTTCGATCAGGGCCAGCAGAGAGGACCCCTCCTCGTCCACGCCCACCAGCAGGCAGGGGACTTCCTCCAGCCCTGCCAGACGGGCGGCCCGCAAGCGGCGTTCTCCGGCGATCAGTTCATATCCGCCCGACAGGGTGCGGCGCACGCTCAGCGGCTGGAGAATACCATGGCGTCCGATGGACTGGGCCAGTTCTTCCAGCGCGTCGGGCGCAAAGGTGCGGCGGGGCTGATTGGGGTTGGGCTGGATGGCGTCAACCGGCAGAAACAGCACCTTGCTCCGCTCGTATAACCCCTTTGTTCGCCCCAGAATCATGTATGACCCTCCTTTTCTGTTGGGATAACCATATTTTACCACAACGGCCCGGGAAGCAACGGGAAAGCCGTCGGCACAGTTGAAGATAAGAGATAAAAGATAAGAGATAAGAGATAGGGAAGCAGTCCTTTATCTGGGCTTGGCAGTATGTACGGGAGCGGGCGCCAGGTATTCTTCCACCCCGTAGGGGCGACCCTTGTGGTCGCCCGCCGGTTCACGGACCACTCCCGAAAGAGAGAAGGTCCCGGACCAGCGGTCCGGGACCAGATGGAAGCTGCTGCTTTTCAGGACTTGCAAGACGAGCGAACCAAGCGCTTGATGGAAGCTTTTTTGCCGTCCGAGTCTGCACAGACTGCCAAACGAGCGCTTGATGGAAGCTTTCTTTGCCTACTTTCTTTCTCGAAAGAAAGTAGGTTAGGCGCGGAGGAAGCCTTTTCCGAAGATTTCGCTGGAATTGGCGATGATGAAGAAGGCGGAGGGGTCCTTTTCCTTGAGAAAACGGCGGAGGGTGACGGCCTGTCCGCGGGAGAGGGCGGTGAGGATGATCCAGTGCTCCTCGTGGGTGTAGGCGCCTTCCCCCTTCCAGATGGTAGCGCCCCGGCCCAGGGTGTGGGTGATATATTCGCTGGTGACGGAGGGCCGGGAGGTGATGATGAAGAAATTCTTTCTCCGGTTGAGAGACTCAATGACGCTGTCCACCAGTACCGACTTGAGGACCAGACCCAGGATGGAGAACAGGCCGGTCTCCACGTCGAAGATGAGGAAGGTGGCGGCGGCGATGAGCACGTCGGAGAGAAGCAGCGCCCGGCCCACATCAAGGCCGGTGTACTTTTTGAGGATCATGGCGATGATGTCGGTGCCGCCGGAAGAGGCGTCGATGTTAAAGAGAATGGCAGAGCCAAGGGCGGGAAAGATGACCGCGAAGAAGAGCTCCAGCACCTTTTCATCGGTGAGGGGTCCCGACATGGGGCAGATCCACTGGAAGAGCTGGACAACGCCGGAATAGAGAAAGGAACAGTACACCGTCTTCAGACCAAAGCCCTTGTTGAGCATGGCAAAGCCCAGGAAGAGAAAGAGGGTATTGATGATACCGTTGTAGGCCGAAGCGGTGAGCCAGGGAAAGGCCCGGATGGTCAGCGGCTCCAGAATGACCGCCAGACCAGACACGCCGCCCATGGAGAAGTTGTTGGGGAACTTGAAGAAATAAACGCCGATGGCCACCAGTACGGTGCCCAGGGTCATGAGCAGGAATTCACGCAGCAGCGCGCCTGATTTTGCTTTCATAGGGGAGACACACCTCTCTCAAAACAGTTACCGCTGGGCCAGGATGGCGCTCCAGAGGTCATAGCTTTCGCTGTTGGGCACGTTGCCCAGCCGCCACAGGGATACGCCGGTGATGCCGAACATCCGGGCCAGGTCCATTTTATCGGTGATGCTCCGGGCGCTCTCAAACCAGACCTGATAAAGGGCGCCGCTCTCATCGTGGTAGCGGACATAGGAGCTGCGCACCGACGGCACATAGGTTACCTGGGCGTCGCTCTGAGAGAGACGCTGGGTGAGGGTGGCGATGGAAGGCCGGTAATAGACGGCTTCCGCCACGGCTCCGTTTTCGTCCAGCTTGAAGCCGGTGGTATCCATGGAGAAGGCCAGAGCGATCTTGGAGCGGTCGGCTACGCCGGTATCCGGGTCGGTGATCTCGGTGAGGGCGTCGTAGATCTTGGAGAAGGGCGTGAGGGCAAAGGCGCTGGTATCGGTGGCGCCCACCTTGATATCGGACTGGGGCGGCCGGTAGTCGTGGGCCATGAGGATGACCTTGTCGCAGGATTCGCCCAGGGACTTAAAGTCATAGCCGGTGAGATAGGGACCGGGCTGCACGCAGATGTTGAGTTTCTTCCCCGCAGGGAGCGCGGCCCGAAGCTTTGCGATAAAGGCGGCATAGTCCGCTTTCAGGGGGGATTTCAGACCCTCAAAATCAATGGTCAGTCCGCCGTAATCGTTGGCCAGAGCGGTGAGGGCGGCGATGGCCTGATCCTGTCCCGCCTGGGTGGAGAGCATGGCCGCCACCGTGGAAGAGGAGGTGCCGTCGGGCAGGGTCACCGCATCGGAGGCAGAGCCGAAGACGCAGATATAATAGGGCGTGTTGTGCTGCTGGAAGTGGGAGAGGGCGGTGGAAGCGCCCTGGGGAATGTTCCAGCCGTTGCCGTTTGCATTGGTGGTGTTGACCGTCACGCCGCCGTCGGTACTGTACTCCAGCCGGGCCCAGCCCAGAGAGACCCCGTCCATGGAGTCGGTGAGTCCGATCTGGTCATAGGAGCTGACGGCATAGAAGGCGTGGAGCCAGTCAATGTCGGAGATGTACCGCTCGTAGACCCGGACCAGCATGGCGGCACATTCCGCCCGGGAGGCCGAGTGGTTGGGCTTGAAATGGAGGGCGCCGTTTTCCTCCACGCCGTTGGTCAGGCCGAACTGCCAGGCCAGGGCGATATAGCCCCGGTTCTCCGAGGCGCTCACGTCGGTAAAAGGAAGAGAGACGTCCAGCGCGTCGTCGGCCAGATCCTGATAGCCCAGCGCGCGGACCAGCATCACCGCCATCTCCTCCCGGCTGATGGGGTCGGTGGGACGGAAAGCGCCGCCTTTATCGATTACACCGTGGGCGGCAGCGGTTTCCACATAGCCATAGCCCCAGTAAGAGGGCGTGCAGTCAATGAAACTGGGGGAACTGGGGGTAACGGTCTCCCAGTCAAACATACGGCACAATACCGTCAGGAAAGACGCCCGGTCAATGCTGGCGTCCACCCCGAAGACGCCGCCGCCGGTGCCCTCCATGAGACCGTAGTCGGTGACTTTGGTGATGTAGGACTGGGCCCAGTGGCCCGATGCGTCGGTATAGCCGGCAGCGCTGGCGGCAGGCAGTGCCGCGCAGGTCATAACAGCGGCCAGCAGCGCCGCCGCGATGGAACGATACTTCAAGATACAAGACCTCCTTCAAAAGGCACAAAAAAAGGGGTTGGAACAACCCTCATTTTAGCAGGAGCGCCGGAGAAACGCAACGTCCTCCGGACCGGGGAAGAAAATTTCCCCACAGGGGGTGACGAGCGGCCGCTTTTTTGTTATTATAGAGGTGAATCAGAACATCTGGGCCCAAGGACCCGGAGAAAAATTATGAGATGAGGGATGGGAAGGCATGAAATTGCTGGAAGAGCGTATCCGGAAAGACGGCACCATCCGCGGCACTGAGGTGCTGAAGGTGGACCGGTTTCTCAATCATCAGATGGACATCAAGCTCATCAACGAGATCGGCAAGGAATTTTATCGGCTCTTTGGCGACTGCGGGGTGAATAAGATCCTCACCATTGAGGCCTCCGGAATCGGTATCGCCTGCATCACCGCCCAGTTCTTCGGCGTGCCGGTCATCTTCGCCAAGAAGAACAAGACCAAAAACATTGCCGGCGACGTGTACACCTCCAAGGTGGAATCCTTCACCCACGGCAAGGTGTACGACATCATCGTGTCCAAGGAGTTCCTGGGTCCCCAGGACAAAGTGCTCCTCATCGATGATTTCCTGGCCAACGGCAGCGCCCTCCAGGGTCTGATCAATCTGGTGCGCGACGCCGGCGCGGAGCTGGTGGGCGCGGGCATCTGCGTGGAAAAGGCCTTCCAGCCCGGCGGCGACATGATCCGCGCCATGGGCGTGCGGGTGGAGTCTCTGGCCCGGGTCAAGGCCATGGACGAGGCCACCGGCCTGCTGGAGTTCTGCTGAGCACTGGGAAAACAGGGGAGAAGAAGCAATGGTGCGTATTCTCCCCTTTCCTATGGCTATGACAGCGCCATGCGCTGTTTGGCATAGAAGGAAACGGAAGCAATGGTATGTTCAAAGGAGGAACAACGATGAAGAAACGGATTTTTGCTCTGCTGCTGGCAGGCGCGATGATCTTCGGCCTGGCCGCCTGCTCCAACGGCGACACCAAGACCAGCACCACCCCTGACAGTCAGACCAGCACCACCCCCGATGACGGCGGCGCCACCGGCGGCATCGCCAAGGAAGAGCTGAAGGTGGGCTTCGTCCACGTGGGCGACGAGAGCGACATGGGCTACACCTACAACATGGTCCAGGGCGTCAAGGAGATGCAGGAGAATCTGGGCCTCTCCGATGACCAGATCGTCACCAAGTACAACGTTACCGAGGACGACGCCTGCGCCGACGCCCTCAACGAGCTGCTGGACGCCGAGTGTGACATCATCATTGCCACCAGCTTCGGCTTTGGCCCCTATGTGGTGCAGGCTGCCCGGGATAACCCGGAGGTCCAGTTCTGCCACCTGACCGGCACCGACGCCGCTTCCTCCGGCCTGTCCAACCTGCATAACGCCTTCGCCGACATCTACCAGGGCCGCTATCTGGCCGGTATCGTGGCCGGTATGAAGAGCCTGGAGACCGGCAACAACAAGCTGGGCTATGTGGGCGCTTACCCCTATGCCGAGGTCATCTCCGGCTACACCGCCTTCTATCTGGGCGCTAAGAGCGTCAACCCCGACGTGACCATGGACGTCATCTACACCAACACCTGGAACGACGCCTCCCTGGAGAGCCAGACCGCCCAGGCCCTCATTGACCGTGGCTGCGGCATCGTGAGCCAGCACTCCGACTCCACCGGTCCCGCCACCACCGCTGAGGCCGCCGGCGCCTTCCAGGTGGGCTACAACTCCGACATGATCTCCGCCGCGCCCGGCGCGTCCCTCATCTCCACCCGCATCGACTGGGGCATCTACTTCACCGAGGCGGTGCAGGCCATGATCGACGGCACCGAGATCCCCGCCGACTGGTGTAAGGGCTACGGCGACGGCGCCGTGGTCATGACCGCCCTCAACGAGGACATTGCCGCCGAGGGCACCGCCGAAGCGCTGGAGAAGGCCGAGGCCGGTCTGGCTGACGGCAGCATTCAGGTCTTTGCCGGTCCGCTTACCGGCACCAACGCCGCTGGCGACGAGCTGAATCTGGCCGAGGGCGAAGCCTTCGTGGAGAGCGACGTGGCGGGCGGCAAGACCAGCGCCCCCTACTTCGACTACATCGTGGACGGAATCACCGTGGTGGGCGAGCAGTAAACCCATATCCATCATAACCCCGGGCGGGGCCGCGGCTTCCCGCGGTCCCGCCCCTTTTTTGGTATTTCAAAGAGAGAGGTGAGCCTATGGCGACCCAACACGCCATCGAGCTGCGGGAGCTGACCAAGACCTTCGGCGACGTGGTGGCAAACGACAAGATTTCCCTCACCCTGGACAAGGGAGAGATCCTCTCCCTGCTGGGCGAAAACGGCAGCGGCAAGACCACCCTGATGAATATGCTCTCCGGCATCTATTTCCCCGACGGCGGCGAGATCCTGGTGGACGGCCGGCCGGTGACCATCCGGTCCCCCAAGGACGCCCATGATCTGGGCATCGGCATGGTCCACCAGCATTTCAAGCTGGTGGATGTGCTGACCGCGGCGGAGAATATCATCCTGGGCCTCAAGGGCAAGGGACGGCTGGACCGGAAGGCGCTGGCCAAGGACATCCGGGCCATCAGCGAAAAATACGGCTTTGACATTGACCCCAACCAGAAGATTTACGAGATGTCGGTCTCCCAGAAGCAGGGGGTGGAGATCCTGAAAGTCCTCTACCGGGGAGCGGATATCCTCATTCTGGACGAGCCCACCGCCGTCCTCACCCCCCAGGAGACCGAAAAGCTCTTTGCCGTCCTGCGCAACATGAAGGCCGACGGCAAGGCCATTGTCATCATCACCCACAAGCTCCACGAGGTCATGTCCATTTCCGACCGCGTGGCGGTGCTCCGCAAGGGCAAATACATCGGCGCGGTGGAGACTGCCCAGACCGATCCCCAGCAGCTCACCGAGATGATGGTGGGCCGGGCGGTCAAGCTGGAGATCGACCGCCCCAGGACTGAATACCAGGACCTGCGTCTGGAGGTCAAGGGCCTCAACTGCTTCAACGACGAAGGGGTGCAGGTCCTCAAGGACGTCAGTTTCCAGGCCAACGGCGGCGAGATTTTGGGCATTGCGGGCGTGGCCGGTTCCGGTCAGAAGGAACTGCTGGAGGCCATCGCCGGTCTTCAGAAGGTCCGCTCCGGCCATGTCTTCTACTATCCGCCCCATCCCAAGTCGGATCTGGCGGGCAAGCATGTGCCGGTGGACAAGGCGGGCGAGGAACTGGTGGGCAAGACCCCCACGCAGATCCAGAAAATCGGCGTCTCTCTGGCCTTTGTGCCCGAGGACCGGCTGGGCATGGGCCTGGTGGCTTCCATGGACATGGTGGACAACATGATGTTGAAAACCTACCGGGAGAGCAGGGGACCGCTGGTGGACCGCAAGCCCCCCAAGGCGCTGGCCCAGAAGCTGAAAGAGGAGCTGGAGATCGTCACCCCCAGCATTGCCACGCCGGTGCGCCGTCTGTCGGGCGGCAACGTGCAGAAGGTGCTGGTGGGCCGTGAGATCGCCTCCAGCCCCACGGTGCTCATGACGGCCTATCCCGTCCGGGGACTGGACATCAACTCTTCTTACACCATCTACCACCTCCTCAATCAGCAGAAGGAGAAGGACGTGGCCGTCATTCTGGTGGGTGAGGATCTGGACGTATTGCTGGAGCTGTGCGACCGGATTCTGGTGCTGTGCGGCGGCCAGGTAAGCGGCGTGGTGGACGGCAGGACCGCCACCAAGGAGCAGGTGGGCCTGCTCATGACCCATCTGCCCGACCGGCAGGAAGGAGGAGACAAGGCATGACCAAAGAGCAGAAAGAGCCCCTCATCCGGCTGGCAAAGCGGGAGGACATCACCGGCGGCAAGGCATGGCTCATCCGGATTCTGTCCATCGTGCTGGCCCTGGTGGCAGGCGCCCTCATTATTTTGATCCTGGGCCACAACCCGCTGGAGGTCTATTCCTCCATGGTGGGCGGCGCGCTGGGCAAGCCCCGGGTCATCCGGGAGACCGTCAAGCGGGCCATCCCGCTGCTGGGCGCGGCGCTGGCCATTGCCCCCGCCTTCAAGATGAAGTTCTGGAACATCGGCGCTGAAGGTCAGATCCTGGCGGGCGCGGTGGCGGCCACTTACTTTGGCCTTTTCTGGGCCGACCAGCTGCCCCAGCCGGCCCTGCTGCTGGTGATGGCCATTGCCTCCATCGTGGTGGGCGGACTGTGGGGCCTCATCCCCGCCGTCTTCAAGGCCAAGTGGGGCACCAACGAGACCCTGTTTACCCTGATGCTCAACTATATCGTGCTGGGCTATGTGAAGTATCTTCAGGCCGGACCCTGGGGCGCCGACCTGAGCGCCAACGGCTACCCCAAGATCCCCATGTTTGACGCAAATGCCATGCTGCCCACCGTGCTGGGGGTGCACATCGGCTGGATCGTGGTGCTGATGATGACGGTGCTGATGTTTGTCTACCTCAAGTACTGCAAGGGCGGCTATGAGATCGCCGTGGTGGGCGAGAGCGTGCGCACCGCCCAGTACGCCGGTATGAACGTCTCCCGCATCGTCATGCGCACCATGTTCCTCTCGGGCGGCATTGCCGGTCTGGTGGGCTTTATGCAGGTCTCCGGCGCCAGCGGCAGCCTCACCGAAAACACCGCCGGCGGCATTGGCTTCACCGCCATCACCGTGGCCTGGCTGGCCAAGCTCAATCCCTTTGTGATGGTCTTTATTGCGGCGCTGCTGGCCGTGCTGGAAAAGGGCGCCGATACCATCCAGACGGTGTACGCCATCCCGGCCTCGGCGGCGGAGATGCTCACCGGCATCATCCTGTTCTTCATGCTGGGCTGTGAGTTCTTCATCAACTATCGTCTCATCTTCCGGGGAAAGGGGGAGCACAAGCATGGATAAGGTCTTTACGATTTCCTTTTTGGTGGCGGCGGTGGCAGCCGGCGCGCCGCTGCTCTTCGGCACCCTGGGCGAGATCCTGACCGAGAAGTCGGGCAACCTGAACCTGGGCGTTGAGGGTATGATGTACATGGGCGGCGTGGCCGGTCTGGCCGGTGCTTACTACTATGAGCAGGCCATGGGCGCGTCGGCTTCCGGCGCGGTGGCCGCGCTGATCGGTACGGTGTGCGCCTTTTTGTGCGCCATGGTGGGCGCGCTCATTTACAGCGTGCTGACCATCACCTTCCGGGCCAATCAAAACGTCACCGGTCTTGCCCTGACCATTTTCGGCACCGGTTTCGGCAATCTGGTGGGCGAGGCCATGGGCACCGCCGCCGGCGGCTTTGTGGCGGTGAGCCAGAACACCAAGGATGTGTTTGTGGGCGGTATTCCCGTTCTCAAGGATCTGCCCGTGGTGGGTCAGCTGCTTTTTTCCTATAACTACCTGGTCTATCTGGGCATCATTCTGGCCATTGTCATGGCCTGGTTCCTGGGCCGCACCCGCAGCGGTCTGAACCTCCGCTCGGTGGGCGAGGACCCGGCCACCGCTGACGCCGCCGGCGTCAACGTGACCCTCTACCGCTATCTGGCCACCTGCATCGGCGGCGGTATCTGCGGCCTGGGCGGCATGTATATCGTCATGGCCGAGCAGAACGGCGTCTGGGTCCATAACTGCGTGCTGGGCAAGGGCTGGATCGCCGTGGCTCTGGTCATCTTCGCCACTTGGAGCCCCGCCCGGGCCCTGCTGGGCAGTCTGGTCTTTGGCGCGCTGTCCATCCTGCGCCTCTACCTGGATTTCGGCGGCGTGCGTATGATCCCCATTTACGACATCATCCCCTATGTGGCCACGGTGGTGGTCCTCATCGCGGTGAGCATCCGTCAGCGCCGCGAGAGCCAGCCCCCCGCCAGCCTCGGCAACGCCTACTTCCGCGAAGACCGCTGACCTACTTTCTTTCGAGAAAGAAAGTAGGCAAAGAAAGCTTCCATAGAGCGCCCGTTCGGTAGGTTGTGCAAACTTGGACGGCAAAGAAAGCTTCCATTAAGCGCCCGGTTCGGAAGTACGAGCAGACTTGTACAACACAAAACGGCCCCAGACCATTTTCCATTGGTCTGGGGCCGTTTCAAACTTTTGATAAAGTGCAACACAGTGCAAGAAAATATAAGGTGCTTACATAGAAGGGGCCAAAGCTTATCTGACCTGAAATTCCACCACAATGGACCCGCCGCAGACCATACCCAATTCCGCGGCGGCATGGGAGAGGTCATATCCCTTTCGGGCGGAGCGCTGGCCGGAGGTCAGCAGGGCCAGCGCGTCGGTTTTGGCCTGGAACTCCACCGCGCCGCCGCCGATGGTGCCCGTACAGGAGCCGTCCGGATGGACCAGCATCCAGGTCCCCACACCACGGGGCGCGGAGCCGTGCTTTTCCACGATGGTGACCAGCACGCCCGGTTCAGAGGGAGGCGGGACCGCCGCCGGGCCCCGCTTGGACCGCACAGCGATGATCTCTGCCAGAATGGAAATGCCGATTTCCGCCGGTGTCTGTGCCCCGATGGCCAGACCCACCGGCGAATGGACCCCGTCCAGCACCTCCTGACTAAAGCCCTGGGCCCGCATCCGCTCCATCACCGCCGCCACCTTGACCTTGCTGCCGATCATGCCCACATAGGCATACCGGCCCTTCAATACCTGGGCCAGACAGTCGGCGTCATAGGCGTGGCCCCGGGTGAGGATGACGTAATAGTCGTCATCCCGGGTGCCCAGCTGTTCCAGAGCCTCCAGAAAGGGGGCGCAGAGCACCTGAGACGCCATGGGGAAGCGGGCCTCATTGGCGAATTCCGCCCGGTCGTCAATGACCACCACTTCAAATTCCAGGTGGTCCGCCAGATAGGCCACCTCCAGCGATACATGACCGCCGCCGCACAAGATCAGCCGTTCCATGTGGTTCCTCCTTCTCTCTGCCGGGAAAAGTACATAAGACCCTCCAGCACGCCGCCGCCCACTGCCCGGGCCTTGTCCGACACCGTAAAGCAGTGGTCACGGGTGCACCGGGGGTCGATGTCGCCCGCCTTCATGCCCGCCGGAACTGTCAGTCCCTCGGGCAGCATACCACGCACTATGCCCGGCATGGCGGCGTAGACCGGGGTCTCGTCCACATGGGCTACCACCTCGCCTTTCTCCACCGTGTCGCCGATAGACGTCACCGGATGGAACACCCCCGCCTTGGGGGCGCGGATGAGCCGCTCGATGGTGTAGCCGCCCACGTCGCCCGGTACGCCCGTATTGGGGATGGCGCTTCCTTCTGTGATGAGTCGGCCCAGATAGTGGCCCCGCTTGGTCTCCACTACGCCGTGACAGTCCACCCCAGCGGTGAAGCCGGGGCCCAGCGCCAATACGATGGGCGCGTCGGTGATGGCGGTGCCGGTGTTGTGCTTGGCCAGAATGGCGTCCACCACCGCGTCAAAGGGAAGGGCGGCGCGGATCTCTGCCGCCGGATCGGCCAGCACCGGTACCTCGCCCGCAGCAAGAGCGGACTTCACCTGGTCCACATCCTGCACCGCCCGGGCGGTGATGCCCTCCACCGTTGTGGTTCCGTCATAGCGGCACTGACAAAAGGAGACCGTCCGCCGTACCGCTGTGGGCTGGGCCAGGTCGGTCATCACTACCGGAAAACCGCTCCGGTACAGCCGTACCGCCACGCCGGTGGCCAGATCGCCCGCGCCTTTGATTAAAACCAACATGCTCCGCCACGCTCCTCTTCCGTAAAGTAAGTGACCCCGCAGGGGATTTGCTGTCTGGCCAGCAAAGAAGCGATCTCTTTCCCGGCCTGCCGCCTCCTGGCGTCGTCCGCCTTGTTCAGAAGACACCGGAAGGCCATGGATTCCGTTACATACTTTCGTCCGCCCAGGGGATGGGACAGCAAAAGGGCGACGTCCGCCGTGGTAATGAGATGGTCCATCTCCTGACCCAGCAGGGCGCAGACCTGTTGGGGGCGGTGACAGATGGCGCCGATGGGCTGGCCCAACGCGTCCAGACCGGCCACGGCCACCACCGCCTGACTCTCCGGCGGGATCACCGGCTCATGGTCGGCCGGCGCTTTCAGGGGGTGGAGCCGCGCTCCGTCGCCCTCCACCAGTACCACATCCGCCGCCGCCAGCGCCATGCCGATCTCGCCGGTGCCGGTCAGCTTGCCGTTTTGCCGCGCGCCCAGCGTGGCGATGCCGTGGGCCGCCAGCAGTGCGGGCAGCGCCCCGGCGCTGTCCGTCAGGGGAAGCCGGGGATGGGGCATGATGTGTGTGGTGGTGGTGATGACCACCGTTTTGCCCGCCAGACGGCAGGCCTGAGCCAGCGCGTACATGGTACTTGTCTTGCCGCCGCCCCCCACAAAGGTCACGCAGCGATGGACCGCCGGGTCCAGAGAGAGCGCCGTCCACAGCCCGTTCATTTGTTTAGCCTCCTGTCAGATGCTCCACCAAAATTTTAATGCCGATGCCGATGAGCACCAGTCCGCCCACCAGCTCCGCTTTCTGCTGAAAAAGACCGCCCAGCTTGCGCCCGGCCAGTCCGCCTACCACCGAAAGCGCAAAGGCCACCAGACCGATCACCGTGGCGGCCACGCCGATCTGCACATCCATAAAGGCCATGGAGACACCCACCGCCAGCGCGTCAATGCTGGTGGCAACGGCCAGCATCACCAGCCGTCCGGCGCTCAGGTCCGTGGGGGCTTCTTCCTCTTCGCCCCCCCTCAGGGTGCCCCACACCATCCGTCCGCCGATGAGGGCCAGCAGGGTAAAGGCGATCCAGTGGTCCACGGCCACAATGTAAGTGCTCAGGCTGCTGCCCAAAAACCAGCCGATGAGCGGCATGGCGGCCTGGAAAACGCCGAAATAAAGGCCCATCTTCAAGGCCTGCTTCCAACCAAATCCAGGCACGGAGATGCCGCTGGAGACCGACACGGCAAAGGCGTCCAGTGCCAGGCTCACAGCGATCAAGAGAATTTCCAGCAAAAAAATCCCTCCAAACAAGATAGTCTTTTCATTATAGCACATGGGGAAAGGGGACGCCACGGGTATTTCCGCTTGCCGGAGGGAGAGGGAAATGGTATATTGAGAAGAAAACGAGCAAAGGAGCGGATGGAATGGAGCACGCCGACTATATGCGTCAGGCGCTGGCGCTGGCCCGGGAGGCCATGGAGGAGGGCGAGGTGCCGGTGGGATGCGTCATCGTGTGGGAGGACGGGCGCGTGGTAGGCCGGGGCCGCAACCGGCGGGAGGTGGACAAGTGCGCCCTGGCCCACGCGGAGCTGGAGGCCATCCGGCAGGCCAATGAGACTCTGGGCGGCTGGCGGCTCCACAAGGCCACCCTCTATGTGACCCTGGAGCCCTGCCCCATGTGTGCCGGCGGCATCCTCAACGCCCGCATTCCCCAGGTCTGGTACGGCGCCGCCGACCCCAAGGCAGGCTGCTGCGGCTCGGTGCTGGATCTCTACGACAACCCCTTCAACCACCATCCCCAGGTCCACACCGGCCTGTTGGAGGAGGAGTGTTCCGCGCTGCTGCGGGAATTCTTTCAGCGTTTAAGGGAAAAACGAAAAAAGAGTTCATCATTCCGTAAAGAAATGACCTGAATTTTTGTAACAAATATCCGGTATCCTAATACCATCAAGTGTTGAGACTCTTCTTTTTTCATTCTATCCTCCAAAGACGGCAAAGAGCGGCGCGTTTTGCGCCGCTCTTTTGCTATGCCTTCATTTCGATCAGACCGTTGCGGATGAGCCGGTCGGCCAGTTCCGCCATCTCCTCCGGAGAGCGGTCGAAGCCGCGGGCCGTCCAGGTCCGGATGAGACTGACGGCCCCCGCCACGACAAACTCCAGCTCATAGTTGCCCCGCTCCATAAAGTCGATGGCATAGAGCCCCCGCCACTCGCCCACGCACCGCTCATAGATCAGGCTGCTCAGCCGCTGAAAGAACCGCTGGTCGGCGTGAATGTTGAGCAGCGCTTCGCACACAGCGGCGTTTTTTCGGGCAAAGTAAAATACATCGGACAAAATGGGCCGAAGGCCCCGCTGAAGCTCCTCATTGGTGTAGGCATCCAATAAAGTGTTGAATTCAGCGATCAGCCCCTGCTCGGTCTGCTCCAGCAAGTCGTAGATATCCCGGTAATGCCGGTAAAAGGTGCCCCGGTTGATATCAGCCAGACGGGTCAGCTCCTGCACCGTGATGTCCTGCACGTTTTTCTGGGCCATCAGTTCCGCCATGGCCTTTTGCAGCTGGGTCCGGGTCTTGCGCACGCGCGGGTCTTCCTTCGTTTGTGAAACATCTTTGCGCCGTTCGTTCATTATGCAACACCTCTCTGGAACAGTGTTGGATTATTTGCTATTTCATAACAAAATATCCCTTGAAACCTCTCTTTCACCTATACTATAATAAGCTTACAGGAGAATTGCAACACCTGTTCCTTAAGAAACAGAGGTGAAATGCATGTCATATATTGCACTGGAACATGTGGTCAAACGCTATAAAATGGGAGAGATTACCATTACCGCCGCCGACGACATCACCTTTGAAATCGAAAAGGGCGAGTTTGCCATCATTGTGGGACCGTCGGGCGCGGGCAAGACCACGGTGCTCAATATTCTGGGCGGCATGGATCAGAGCGACAGCGGCTCCATCCTGGTCGACGGACAGAACGTGGCGGCCTATACCGCCAAAGAGCTTACCTCCTATCGCCGCTATGATATCGGCTTTGTCTTCCAGTTTTATAATCTGGTGCAGAATCTGACGGCGCTGGAGAATGTGGAGCTGGCGGCCCAGATCTGCCGGGACCCGCTGCCGGCGGCGGAGGTGCTGCGCCATGTGGGACTGGCCGACCGGATGGACAATTTCCCCGCCCAGCTCTCCGGCGGCGAGCAGCAGCGGGTGGCCATTGCCCGGGCGCTGGCCAAAAATCCAAAGCTTTTGCTCTGCGACGAGCCCACAGGCGCGCTGGACTATGTGACGGGCAAGTCCATTCTGAAACTGCTTCAGGATACCTGCCGGCAGCAGGGGATGACGGTGGTGGTCATCACCCACAATACCGCCATTACCCCCATGGCAGACCGGGTGATCCACATCAAAAACGGCCGGGTGGCCCAGGTGGAGCGCCAGAGCCATCCCATGCCGGTGGAGGACATCGAATGGTAAGGGGGCGGCGGTGGGGGAGCCCGCTGCTCACCGACGCGGTGCGGGAGGTGCGCCGCACCCTGAGCCGCTTTCTCTCGTTATTTGTACTGTCGGCGCTGGCGGTGGCCTTTTTATCCGGCCTGCGCACCACCGCACCCGACATGGAGTATACCGCCGACCGCTATTTTGACCGCCTGGGACTGATGGATATCCGGGTGCTCTCCACCCTGGGGCTTACCGATGAGGACGTGGCGGCCTTGGCCCAACAGGAGGGGATCATCGCCGCAGAGGGCAGCTATGAGGCCGACGCCTCGGTCTCCATTGGGGACAACGACCTCATCATCAAGCTGATTTCCCTCTCGGAAAAGGGCTTCAATCTGCCCGATCTGCAGGAGGGACGCCTGCCCCAGAATGACAGGGAATGCCTGGTGGAGCCTGCCTTTTTGGATCAGAGCGGGCTTTCCGTGGGCGATACCGTCACCTTTGATACCGGCGACGGAGACTATGAAGACGCCCTGGTCCACGATACCTTTACCATCGTGGGTACCGCCAATTCGCCATTGTATGTCTCTCTGGTTCAGCGGGGCACCTCTTCTCTGGGCACCGGTTCGGTGTCCGCCTTTGTGATGCTGCCCGAGAGCGCCTTTTCCATGGATGCCTATACCCAGGTCTATCTCCAGGTGGAGGGCGCGGAAGCATTGCTCTGCTACGGGGAGGACTATGAAACGCTGGTGGACGGCGTGATCGACCGGCTGGAGCCGCTGGGAGAGGACCGGGCCGATCTGCGGTATGACGATGTGATCGGAGAGGCCAACGAGAAGCTGGACGACGCGCAAAAGGAATATGACGACGCGGCGGCGGAGGTAACGCAGGAACTGGCCGACGCAGAAGCGGAGCTGGCCGATGCCCGCAAGGAGCTGGACGACGGCTGGGCGGAATGGCGGGACGGCTGGGAGACCCTGAGGCAGGAGGAAGCCGACGGCTGGGCCAAGATCTATGACGCAGAAGCGGAGCTGCCCGACGCCCTTCAGGAGCTGAAGGACGGCGAAGCGAAGCTGGCCGATGCCCGTAAGGAGCTGGACGACGGCTGGAAGGAATATCAGGACGGTCTGGCCGACTACGACGCGGCGCTGGTGACCTATCAGGACGGCGTGGACGAGTATAACGACGGATACCAGACCTTGCTGGACAGCGAGAGCGAGTATGCCGACGCCCTCACCAAGCTGGAGGACGGACAGAAGGAATACGACCAGGGCATGGAGGAGTACCGCGCCGCCCTCCAGGAGCTGGCCGACGGCGGGCAGCAGCTCATGGACGCCAAGCAGCAGCTGGAGGACGCCCGGATGGAATTGCGCTCCGGCAGCACCCAGATCTCTCAGGGCGAGGCCCAGCTGGAAGCAGGCAAGGCGCAGTATCAGCAGCTTTCCGACGGCTATACCCTTCTATCCCAGTCTCTGGGCGCTTCCGACCCGGACAGCATTGCCCAGACCCTTTTGATGCTTACCATGGACCCCACCGGTCAGACGGCCGGGCAGTTCCACACCAATGTGGTGCTGTCCCTCCGCACCATGCTGGACGGACTTTCTCAGGCCATCACCGACGAGGCTCAGCTTGCCATGCTGGAGCACTTGAAAGCCGCGCTTCCCGCCGACGCCGAGACCTTCAATCTGGCCATCCAGACCGAGGAGGGCCGGGCCGGTCTGGCGCAGGGGATTTCGGGGGCCATGGCCTTTGTGGGACAGGCGCTGCCCCTCATGGAGCAGCAGCTCTCTGAGAGCGAAACCAAGCTGGAGCAGGCAAAAGACAGCCTGGCCGACGGACGGCGGCAGTACCGGGAGGGGCTGGAGGAATACGAAGCGGCGCTGGAGAAGTATGAAGCAGGCGTCAAAGAGGCCGAAGCAGGCGGTCAGGAGCTGGCCGACGCAAAAGCCGAGCTGGAGGACGGCTGGGCGGAACTGCACAGCGGCCGCACCGAACTGGACGACGGCTGGGCCGAGCTGGAGGAGGCCCGCAAAGAGCTGGAAGACGGACAGGCGGAATTGGATGACGCGCTGGTCCAGCTCAACGACGCAAAAGCCGAGCTGGAAGAGGGTGAGCAGGAATACGCCGACGGCTTAACGGAGCTGGAAGAGGGCTGGAAAAGCTATGAGGAGGGCGTGGCTGACCTGGCCGAGGCCAAGGCCACCCTGCCCCGGGAGATCGCCGACGCCCAGCAGGAGCTCAACGACGCGGAAGCGGAGCTCAACGACGGTGAAGCGGAGTACGCCGACGGCCTTTCTGACTACGAAGAAGGGAAAAAAGAGGCGGAGGAAGAGCTGGCCGACGCCCGCAACAAGCTCAACGACGCCCGGCGGGACATCAGCGAGATCGAGGACTGCCAGTGGTACATTCTGGGCCGGGATACCAACCTGGGCTATGTCTCCTTCCAGCAGGACGCCCAGCGTATCGGCAATCTGGCGGCCGTCTTTCCGGTGATTTTCTTCCTGGTGGCGGCGCTGGTGTGCCTTACCACCATGACCCGCATGGTGGAAGAACAGCGGCTTCAGATCGGTTCCCTCAAGGCCCTGGGCTATGGCAAGGGGGCCATTGCCCTCAAATATGTGGGTTATGGATTTGCAGCCTCCTTCACCGGCGGTCTGGTGGGCCTGGCGGTGGGCTGTACCCTGCTGCCCTGGATTATCTTCAATGCCTGGCGCATCATTTACACCATGGGAGATCTGGAGTTCTTCTTCCAGCCCCTGACCTACACCATTGCGGTGGGCGCGGCGGTGCTGTGCGTCACCGGCGCGGCGCTGGCGGCGGTCTTCTCGGCCCTGACCGCCGTGCCAGCCCAGCTGCTGCGGCCCAAAGCGCCGCCCATCGGCAAACGGGTTTTGCTGGAGCGCATCCGCCCGCTGTGGCGTATGCTGTCCTTCTCCTATAAAATCACCCTGCGCAACCTGTTCCGCTATCAGCGGCGGTTCTGGATGACGGTCATCGGCATCGGCGGATGTACCGCCCTCATCGTCACCGCCTTCGGCCTGCGGGATTCCATCTTTGATATCATGGACCGGCAGTTTGATGAGATCTTTACTTACAGCGCCGACGTCAGCCTGGCGAGCAAAATTACCGAGGAAGAGCTGTCCGACATCCAGCAGGCCCTGCAAAAAACCGGTCTGGCGGAGGAGTGGATGCCCATTCATCAGGACAGTCTCACCGCCGAGAGCGACGCCGGCAGCGCGGATGTGACCCTCTTTGCGGTGGAGGAGGAAGAGACCTTTTCTCACTTCGTCCACCTGCGCCACCGGCTGGACGACGACCCGGTGACCCTGGACGAGGAAGGGGCGGTCATCACCGAAAAGCTGGCCACTTTGCTGGAGGTGTCGGTGGGAGATACCATCACTCTGGACGGCGACAAGCGGGTCACCGTCACCGTGACCGATATCGCCGAAAACTATATCCAGCACTATGTCTATCTCTCCGATACAGCCTATGAGGCCCTGTATGGAACGGAGCCGGAGATCAACGACATGATGGTGCGCTATGTGGACAGCACGGAGGAGACGGGAAACGCCGTTTCCGCGGCGTTGATCCCGCTTTCCGGGGTGGTGTCGGTGTCCCGCATCCAGTCCATCCGGGATACCTTTACCAGCAGTCTGGAGAGCGTGGATTATGCGGTGGTGCTCATCATCGTGTGTGCGGCGGCGCTGGCCTTTGTGGTGCTCTATAATCTGACCAACATCAATATCACCGAGCGGATCCGGGAGCTGGCCACGTTAAAGGTACTGGGCTTCTACGAGCGGGAGCTGTCGGCCTACATCTACCGGGAAAACGTGTTTTTGACGGTCTTCGGCGTGGCCATGGGTATGGTCATGGGAAAATTCCTCCATCAGTGGCTGGTGCTGACGGTGGAGATCGATATGCTCATGTTTGGCCGCACCATCAGCACCATGAGCTATGTATGGGCGGCTGTGCTGACGACGGTATTTTCCCTGCTGGTCAACCTGACTTCCCGCCGCCGGCTGAAGAAGATCGACATGGTGGAGTCCCTGAAAACCATCGAGTAGGGGCGAAATACATGGCGGCGGCCTTTATGAAAATCAGAAAAACATAGGATTTAATAGTCTTGTAATAAGATAGGTTTGGTTTATTAACATCTTTCGGCTATCATAATTCTTGCAAGAGACAGTTTCTTTTCATTTCATTGTATCCTCTTTCCTAAACAGAGGGCCGGACGTCAGGAGCAGACGTCCGGCCTTTTGTTTTGCCTGATTTTATTGCAGATCTTCCGCCCGGTCCACATCCATCAGCTCCCGGGGGGAGGAACACTCCACCAGCACCAGCTGTTCCGGATGGGCGCGGATCACCTGACCGCCGCCCCGGTCGCCTGTGAGGGCCAAAAGGGCGGGGAAAAGTTCCGACGGAAAAACCACCGGATTGCCCCTCTGCCCTGCAAA